>JAYEGN010000025.1:0-56067 GCA_034659115.1 Campylobacterota bacterium | reverse complement strand
ACTGCTGCCATTATATTTCTCCTAGTAGATGTAAAAACTCACTTGCACTCAGTACTGGCAAATTAAATTTACTAGCACCCTCAAAATCTTTTTTATTATGTGTCACAATAATTGCATTTGCCTTGACCGCTAACTCTAAGACCATATCGTCTTTAAAATCTTTTAAAATAGGTCTCCATAAATAGTATATTTTATGATGTGAAGATATGAGGCAAAGATAATCAAGTATATCTTTAATGCTATCATTATTAAAAGCAAATTTCTCTCTTGATAAAACATCTTCATACTCTTTTACTAAAGGTGCAGATAACACTAGTTCAATTTTTTTATCATCAATGAGTGATAATAACTTGAAAGAAGCACCATTACGAGATAATAAAGCTGTAACTAGTACATTTGTATCTAATACTATTTTATGTTTCATAGTGATATTATATATAATACTATTGAGAAAGTCAAATATTTACTTTTGTTTAAAGTTTCTCTCGTTAGACCTCTTCTGAGGTGCAGTGTAGTCTTTGTGTTGCTACTGTATGCATTGCATCTCGGGAGAGATGGAACGAGGAAAGTTACTCTGCATTAAATTTAGGAATATTTTTTGCTATATTTACTCTAAAAAAGTATTCATATGCAAAAACTCTTTATTCTACTACTCTTACTCAGTTCGCTTTATGCAAAAAATACAGATTTTTCAGTTATCATAGATGAGCCATTTAATGATGCTCTTTTAGATATTACGCAAGATTATGACAGACAGATAAGTGCTATCGGTTTTTCCAAAAAGTACAAGCAAGAATCACATCATAAAAACAACACATACACAGATGCTTTTGATTATTTATCTAGCATAGCTGATGCCCACGGCTCCCAGATGCAACTTATAAAAGTTAATAGATACGCAGATATAACACTTAACAAAACTACAAAAATGTCTAAATTTTCTAAAGCGATTGCTTTAGTTAAAACTCCAGCCAATGGCTACTATATAGGTGGTTATACCCTTGATGGCTCGCTTCTTATTTTAAAGGTTGATTCAGATGCGAACCTTATTTTCAAAAAAACATTTGGTACAAAAAATTATGACAGAATGAACAATCTCATCAAACTAAGTGATGGCGGTGTTTTAGCTATAGGTTCATCCATTAGCTCCCGTTCACAACATGATAGTTTATTTGAAACTGGCTTAGGCTTAAATGATATATACCTAACTAGATTTTCAAAAGATGGAAGAAAACTTTGGAGTAAAAAATATGGTACTATATATGATGACAGAGGGATAGATGCAGTTGAAGCGTTTGATGGCTCCATCCTTGTTATAAGCACAACAAGATATGAAAACAATAAACATCTAACACTTATGCGTATAAATGAAAATGGAGATAAGATTTGGTTAAAACATTACAAGACAAAAGAGGTCATTACGCCCTATAAAATTATTAGACTCAGAGATGATAATTTTTTAATTTCCTTAAATCAAAAAGATGAGATGAATAAAGAGAAGATTAGACTTATAAAATTTGATATTCAAAAAAATGTTCTTTTTGACAAAATCATACATACAACCTACTCAAGTGGACTACTAGATATAAAAGAGTATTCAAATAGCTCCCTTATAGGTGTTGGCTATGTACGAGATGCTTACAACACGGATGCCTTAGTGATGCTTCTTGATAACGCTCTTAATCTACTGCATCAAGAACATTATGGTGAGGAAAATTACGATATCTTAAATGCAGTTACTACACTTCACAACTCTCAAGCTGCTGCTGCTGGAATAAGAACACAAGAGGGTTCAGAGGAATCCAACATGTGGATAGTAAAGCTAAACAGAGATGCTACTATCGCAAAAAAAGCAACTCCATCGGTAGATATCTATGAAGAACTTCAAAGACTCTTTAAAGATGATATAGCATCTCACAAACTAAAAATAGACAAAGAGTTGAACATAGAGTTTACAGATACCAAGCTCTATTTTGATGTTGCAAAATATAATCTAAGTGATGTGCAGAAGCGATACTTATCTAAGTTTTGTAAAATCTTAATTCCTTTTTTACATGAACATCAAAAACAGATACACTCTATAGAGATAGATGGTCACACATCAAGTGAATGGAACGGTGTTGATTTTAGTTCTAGATATCTAAACAATGTAAAACTCTCTATGAATCGTTCATTTGCAACACTAAAGTTTATTTTCCAAAATCAAGACTTAAATACTCAAAAATGGCTAACAAAAAAATTTAAAGGAAGTGGTTTAAGCTACTCTAAAAAGGTCACTTTTAATGAAAATGAAGATAGAGAGAAGTCAAGAAGAGTATCATTTAGAATAATACTCAAATGATTTTATGAGTCGTAAGTAAGTGCTGACTCTCTAAAGGGAAGTCTTACCTTGTCTTGTTTTAGTTTTTTATAGAGTTTTTGTTTTGCTTTTTCTAACTCTTCATCACTTGCGTTAAGAGCAGTTTTTAACTCCTCATCACTCATCTGAGCTGAGTCCATAGCAAATAGTTTTAGCTCTTTTTTTGTAAGTTTTGCTTTTAGTATTTCATATAGAGTTTTATCATCTTGTATAAGTATATCAATATCCATTTTACACCAACGAGCCAACATCTCTCTGTAGTTATTTTCTTTGTTATACTGTCTCCAAACTGAGTTTTCTAGCATTATATTTTCTCCAATATTTTCGTTAAATCTTTTTCTTTTATGATGATGTTTGCCTCTGCTTCAAGTATAGGTTTTG
The DNA here is from genome assembly GCA_034659115.1 of Campylobacterota bacterium. Taxonomy (GTDB): domain Bacteria; phylum Campylobacterota; class Campylobacteria; order Campylobacterales; family Sulfurimonadaceae; genus Sulfurimonas. The sequence goes on along the minus strand of JAYEGN010000025.1, from coordinate 53,327 downwards.
CACAAAAAGCGATTCTTGTTCCTGCGTGAGAAAACATACTAAGGTCATTCGCTCCATCTCCACAAACTAGAGTTTCTTCTTCGCTAACGCCTAAAATATTTTGAAGTCTTACTATCATATCACCTTTAGAGAAGTTAAACATCATATCCCCACCTACTAGTCCCGTAAGCTTTCCATCTTTGACATGTAGAACATTTGAAAAATCTGCATCATACCCTAAAATATCTTTAGCATATCCAGTAGCACTTCTAAAACCACCACTAAAACAAACCACTTTTATATCTCTACTTTTAAGCTCGGCTATAGTCTCAATAGCACCTTTCATGTATGGTAAGTTTTGACTTATTTTTTCTACAATACTATAATCAAGCCCTTTTAAAAGCCCAACTCTTTGTTGAAGTGACTCAAAAAAGTCAAGTCTTCCACTCATAGCTTCTTCAGTTATAAGTGCAACTTCTTTGCCTATTCCTAACTCATCAGCAAAAAAATCGATAGTTTCGCCATCCATAAGTGTAGAATCAAAGTCAAATACTGCTAATTTCAACATATAAAATACTCTCTTTTGTTATAATGTCGCAATTATACCCATTTAGGACTTGTTTTTGTTTGATAAACTAATAGATAAACTGAAAAATGACACATATATAACTTTAGAGACCACACCTGCTCACTCTCCTACTTTTTCTCCAATTGTAGATAAGATAGAAGAACTTGAACTTCAAAATCTTGTAGATGGATTTACAACTACTGATAATCCACTAGCAAAACTAAAGTACAACTCACTCTTTGGTGCAAAGCTACTTCAAGATAGATTTAACAAGCCTGTTATCGCTACAATGAGCATGAGAGATAGAAATAAAATAGCCCTACAATCTGACCTGCTTGGTGCAAATGATGTAGATATACGAGCTATCTTGGCTCTTACTGGTGACCCAGCAACTATCTCTGATCAACCACATGCCAAGGGTGTGTTTGAAGCAGATAGCTCCCTGCTCCTTGAGATAATATCCGCATTTAACTCTGGCATGGATTATGGTGGAAAACCTTTTAAGGAGAAGCCTAAAGAGATATTTCCTTTTGCTGTTGTGAACTCCTTTGCTAAAAATCCTAAAACACTTCAAAAGAAGATGCAAAAAAAGATAAAGAATGGAGCATTGGGGATTATAACTCAGCCAGTTTATGACCTTGATACTGCTAAAAAGCTTTTAGATTTAAGAGATGCTGCAAACCGTGAATGTTGCAACGAGGACAAAAGAGGAGAACTCATTCTTGGGATTTTTCCTATTACTAAACTTAGAACTGCACAGTTTTTATCTGCACATGTACCAGGTATAAATGTTCCAGATAGCTGGATAGAACATCTTAGAGTGGCAAATACTAAAAGTATAGAAGAGGAATATAAAGTAGGATTTGAACTAAGTAAGACTCTTTTTGAAGAGCTAAAAGTTTTGCATCCAAAGATTCATCTAATGACAGCAAATCAATTTGAACTAGCAAAAAACATACTAAAATAAGATAGGAAAAAAAATGATAGATTTAAAACTACTACAAAAAGAGTTTGATGAAGTTAGTGCTAAACTAACTAGAAAAGGTGTAGATAAAGCACTTTTAGAAGAGTTAAAACTAAAAAATGAAGAACTAAAAAAAGCAAAAACAAACTTTGAAACTCTTCAAGCACTTCAAAACTCTATGAGTAAAGAGTTTGGTGCTTACAAAAGAGAGGGCAAGGACATATCTGAACTAAAGCAAAGAGTAGATGCCAACAAAATAGTAATTGCTGAAGCCTTAGATATACAAAGACAAAAGCAAGAGGCACTAGAATCCCTTGCTATGGCTATACCAAATATTCCTGATGATGAAGTACCAGATGGTGAAAATGAAGATGACAATGTAGAGTTGAAAAAGGTTCTAATACCAAAAACATTTGAATTTACACCTAAAGAGCATTGGGAATTAGCTGAACAAAATGGCTGGATAGATTTTAAACGAGGTGCTAAGCTTGCAGGTAGCCGTTTTAGTGTTTCTTATGACATGGGTGCTAAACTAGAAAGAGCCTTGATTAACTTTATGCTCAATTTCAACTCTAAAAGAGGATACCACGAAGTTAGTGTTCCTCAACTTGTAAACTCAAGAGCCTTAGAGGGAACTGGTCAACTGCCAAAATTTGCTGATGATCTTTACAAGATGGATGGACTAGATCTGTACTTAATCCCAACAGCAGAAGTTCCACTTACAAACCTTTTTCAAGATGAAATTATTCCCTATGATATACTTCCTATTAAGATGACAGGCTATACCTCATGCTTTAGAAAAGAAGCTGGAGCAGCGGGAAGAGATACAAGAGGCATAATAAGACAGCATCAATTTCACAAAGTTGAGTTAGTCTGTATAACAAAGTCTGAAACAAGTGACACTATCTTCAATGAGATGGTTGATTGTGCTTCTGATATACTAACAGCCTTAGAATTACCTCACCGTTTAGTACAACTATGTACAGGAGATTTAGGTTTTTCAGCAGCACACACTACAGATATCGAAGTTTGGTTACCGGGACAAAACAAATACCGTGAAATCTCTTCTATCTCCAACACAAGAGAGTTCCAAGCAAGACGAGCAAAAATCCGTTATAAAGATGGTAAAAAAAATAGTTTTGCAAATACACTCAACGGTAGTTCTCTAGCTGTTGGTCGTACACTTGTAGCTATTATGGAAAATAATCAAAATGAAGATGGAAGCATAGATATCCCTGAGGTTTTAAAGCCTTATTTATGAATCTAATTAGTATTTTGATTCCTAAACCCAAATAATTCCATAAGAATAAAAAATTTAAACTATCATTGCACTCAAGGCAGGTTCATTAAAAATTTACACCACCAATAAGGTGGCTTAAAATTTTTACTAAACATCCCTTAAGCACAAGCATAGATAAATTTTATAAATCCTTATGGAATTATTTGGGTTAAAACTACAATGGCATTATTTTTGCTATAATTAAACTACAATAATCTATACAAGCCAAGGTAATTAATGTCTGAGACACTAGAAGATATAATAATTATAGAGGAAAGTGATGCTGCTGGCTCAGATTCTCTTGATAAACTTGAATCTATAAAAGATGAAGAATCAAGAAAAAAGAAAAAAATCATCATCTTTGGTGCTATTGCTGTAATTCTTATTCTTATTATCTCTATAGTTGTTGTGTTAATCTTAAAATCCTCAAATAATCAACCGTTAACTTCGATGGATTTTCTCGAAGAAAAGCTAGATAAAAACAATACAAAACCGATTCAACCATCTAGATTAGAAAATATGATTGCAAAAGCCAACTACCTATACTCCACTGGCTCCAAAGATGAAGCACTATCCCTATATGAACAGATTGCTCAATATAGTGAGGCGATCTCAATCTATAATTTAGGTGTAGCACAGCTAAAAGATGGATCTTACAAACTTGCACTTGAGACATTTAAAAAAGCTATTCTTAATGATGAAAAAAGATGTGTAAGTGCTATAAACGCTGCTGTATGTTCTCTACATCTAAAAAATCAAGATGACTTTAGATACTATATCGATTTAGCTTATGCCTATCTTCCAAAAGAAAAAAACTCGTTACTCTATTCCTATTATTATGCTCTTATTAACTACTATAATCATAACTATCTTGAAGCTCTTAGCGCATTAGAAAATCCGACAAGTGATGAATACCCAGATATTCAAAAACATCTTAGAGCAAAAATCAATGCCCTGTACTCTAATGATTATAATGCCATAGAAGCGATGGAAAAAAACTTTTCAGTTGCAGATTCTTTTAGTATAGCCCTTCTTTATGCAAGGGTTGGTGAATTTGCACTAGCACAAAACCATTTAGCAGAAGCGATTATGCAAAATATTGAACCAGTAAAATCTGCAATTGCTCAAGCTTTCATTAGTCTAAAGCAGGGTAATGTAGCCAAAGGTGCTAAAAATCTTAAAAATGTCACAGATATGTTTCCCCAAGAAGTTTATAAACCATACCCAATATCAGTAAAACTTAAAGAATCTCTTTTTGACCCACTTAAAGCACAACAAAGCTATAGAGAGAGAATTACAAAAGAGAAAATTTTCAACTATCAAAAGATATTTTATTTTTCTCCATATAAGATATTTAATGCTGATAAAACGATCAGTTCTATTCAAAAAGGAAATGCAAATATATATATCAATAATATATCAACTGCAAAAAGATATCTTAAAAAAAGTGCTTCATCTTCAAATGTAAATCAAGGAATTGCTAAAGCCATAAAAAAGGCATTATCCTTTGAGCTTAGAGTTGCAAATGAGGAACTGCAGCAACTTTTACTTTTGCAACCCAAACATTCTATTTTACAATACAACCTTGCTCTTACATATGCACAACTAGGAGAGATGATAAAAGCACATAAACATTTTTTACTTTCATATCACCTAGACGCAAAAAATTACCTCTCTGGCGTCTTTGCTATTATGACTGCTCAGTTGATTAACAAAGACAATACAAAGCTAAAAAATATTTTGCAAGATTCTATGTCCTTAGAGGATTCAAATGAAGAAACAGACCTATGCAACACTCTAATTAATATCAGTGATGATGATATTTTGTCTACTGTTGATTGGTTGGATAATGATTACAAACAAAAACCTCTTTACCTAGCTCTGAGTACAATCATCGCATTAAATATAAACAGGGTTGATATTGCAAAAAAAGCATCTCATAAACTTACCATACTACTGCCAAATGATATTTTACCTCATATGATGTATATAGATGCTCACTTTGAAGATTTAAAACCTTTAAAATATGCAAGAGAGGTTCTCAACTATCTTAAAGTACAAAAATTTGATTTTAATGACCTCTATTTTGGTCCAGCCATCACAAGGTATACATATACACAGCAAAAACTTATTACTGGAAATCTTTTCTTTTTAAGAGAACAATTAAAAAATGTACTTGCTACAACTACTGGTAACACTCATGAAATAACTAGCACACTAGCCCTTGCTTCTCTTTATGACAAGGCCTTTGAAGAATCATATACTCTCTATAACATACTTATTGACGAACTAAAAGTTAGAGATGCTTATACCCTATTTTTAGGAGCAGTAGCATCAACGGCAGCTGATCATCATGCAAATGCTATCGCATTACTAGAGCTTTCAAAGATGAAAGATGGTAATTTTTTAGAAAGTCGCTACGCTTTGGGACTTTTATACCTAGAAGTTGGAAATAATCAGGGTGCGACAATTCAACTTGCTAGGGTTGGAAACTATGGATTTAATTCTCAATATTTTAATTTTGATATAGACATAGAGAGGTTACTTATAGCCAAAGAGCAAAAAACTCAACAATAAATCTATTTACCAAAATTTTTAGGTAGTAACATCACAGCACGAACCAATCCATAAAGAATGTAAAGCGTAAAGATAAGTGTAAATCCTTCTATAGGATAGATAAAAACAACAAAGAACGCACTAAGTATGACAACAAAAAACTTCATCACATGTTTTGGAGTAAAATCAATTTTTTTAAAACTTGGATAGCGAATATTACTTACCATCAAAATTGAAACTAAAATAGGTAAAAATATAATCGCTATACCATAATCATGAAGAAATTTATATTTATCAAAAAGAAGTACCAGCAAAGATACAAAAACAGCTGCAGTAGGTATAGGAACCCCTATAAACACAGATGGCTCACTTTGTACAGTCATAACATTAAATCTTGCTAATCTTATAGCTCCAAAAATAACAAATATTGCAGAAGAAACAACTCCTAGTCGTCCAAACTCATTTCCAATAAATAGATAGATCAATAGTGCTGGAGCAACTCCAAATGCAACCATATCAGCAAGAGAATCAAACTCTACTCCAAACTTTGAGCATGTATTTGTAAGTCTAGCTACTCTACCATCTAAACCATCAAAAATAAGAGAAAGCATAATGAGCCAAGCAGCTTTATCAAACTCTCCATTTACTGCATTTATGATGCTAAATACTCCTGAGAATATAGAAGCCGCAGTAAAAAGATTTGGAAGTATAAAGATTAAACTAGATGGTCTCGTCTTCATTATCTATAAAACCTTCTTCTTTAGACATCTTTGCATCTTCTTTTAACTCCTCTTCAATGTCATCACTAGCTGTATCAACTTTTGAGTCTAGATTATTTTCTTTTTCAAAATTGATTATAATCTCTCTAACTTCTTCTCCAGTTATATTTTCTTTTTTATAGAGAAGTTTCACCATAGCTTCTATAGCATCTTTGTACTCTTGGAGACGATTTATAACACTATCGTAATGTTGTGAAAGAGAAGTTTTTATAAATTCATCCATATTCTCTGCCATTTTATCACTATATTCACGAGAAACTTGTTGCCCGCCACCTAGGAAAGACTGCCTACTCTTTTCTAAAACCATAAGTCCAGCTACATCACTCATACCATATGTTTGAACCATCGATTTTATAATATCAGTTGCTCTTTCTAAATCGTTTCCAGCACCTGTAGAAATTTCACCAATGAACACTTGTTCAGCTGCACGACCACCAAGGAGCACATCCACTTCTGCCCACATCTCATGCTGTTGCATCATAAACTTATCTTCTTCTGGTTTATTTAGCGTATATCCAAGGGCTGCTAATCCACGGGGTACTATTGAAACTTTAGAAACTTTTTTAGCTCCTTTTGTGGTTTCAGCTAAAAGTGCATGTCCACTTTCATGATAAGCTACGATCTTTTTCTCTTTAGGATTTATACGACGAGATTTTTTAGCAAGACCCGCTATGGCTCTTTCAACCGATTCAAAAAGATCTTGTTGTTTAACTGTTTTTTGACTTTTTCTACCAGCCAATAGTGCCGCTTCATTGATAATATTTGCTAAATCTGCACCCGCTAATCCTGCGGTTAATCTTGCAACTTCCTCTATCTCGACATCGCTATCCATCTTTACATCTTTCATATGTACTTTTAAAATTTTTATACGACCTTCAAAATCTGGCTTATCCACCAAAACTTGTCTATCAAAACGCCCTGGACGAAGCAGTGCTTGATCAAGAACTTCAGGTCTATTTGTTGCTGCTAAAATAATGATAGGTGTATCTGTTCCAAAGCCATCCATCTCTGCTAAGAGCTGATTAAGCGTTTGTTCTCTTTCATCGTTTCCACCCATCATGCCACCAGCAGCACGACTCTTACCGATAGCATCTATCTCATCTATGAAGATAATACTTGGAGCATCTTTTTTTGCTTGTTCAAACAAATCACGAACTCTTGCAGCTCCTACACCAACAAACATCTCTATAAAACTCGAACCACTAACGGAAAAGAATGGTACATCTGCTTCACCAGCAACAGCTTTTGCTAAAAGAGTTTTACCAGTACCAGGACTTCCAACAAGCAAAACACCCTTAGGGATTTTCGCACCTATCTCAACATAACGAGCAGGATATTTTAAAAAGTCAACTATCTCCTGAACTTCCTCTTTTGCTTCTTCTACACCAGCAACATCATCAAATTTTGTTTTTGGTTTCTCAGAATTAACCATCTTTTTAGAATTGCCCATACCAAGAAGTCCGCCACCCATACTTTTTTGCATGCGTCCAGCAAAGAACATCCAGATACCTATAATGATTAAAAATGGGAATAACCATCCAAACATCTCTGTAAACCAGTTTGTCTCACTAAAACCTTTATACTCTATGCCTTGCTTATCTAAAAGTTCTACTAATTTTGTATCACCTCTGACTACTCTAGTGGTATATATAAGACCATCTAGCGATTTTGCCTTTATATAACTTTGACCTATCTCTACTTCAGAAACACTCTTAGTTTCTACTAGATTTTTAAGCTCAGAGTAACTAATTTGTTTTGTTTTTCTACTCGAGGTATTACTACCTGTGTCTAAGCCTGAGCCCTCTCCTACAAGCACTTTAAATAACAATATAATCACAACTGAAAATATTGCAAAAGTTATTAAAGGGTTATTGTTAAAAAAATTATTATTATCATTGTTATTATTGTTTGAATTTTGATTTGACATCGACTATCTCTTTTTTTATTTTCTTTTTAAAATAAGTGTAACCCACTCATTCTCTGTTATCTTCTCTTGTATTTCACAATCTTTGTAAAATCCCAACACCTTTGCTTCATATTTATCTAAGATACCTGATATAATTAAAATACCATCATTTTTTAATGCTGATTTTAACTCTTTAGCTATAAATGTTAAAACATCTGCCACTATATTTGCGACAACAATATCATATTTTTTAGAACTTAAAGAGCATGAGCCTTCCCAAATATTTGCAAACTTTAAATCATTTAATTTAGCATTTACTATACTATTTTCTACAGATATTATATCTGTATCACATGCATCAACAACTGCACCAAGTTTCATCGCACCAATACCAAGTATTCCACTTCCACAGCCTACATCTAAAAGAGTGTCATTGCGTTTAACATATTTGGAGATTGCACGAAGAGAAGAAGCGGTTGTAGGATGATGTCCTGTTCCAAAGGCTAAAGCTGGGTCTATTGCTATATTTACAAGCTCTAAGCTTGGCTCATCCCAAGTAGGGTGGATATAAAATTTATCTATAGCTAAAGGAGTTATACTTTTTTGATAAATTTCAACCCAATCACTATTTTTTAATTTTTTAACTTCACATTCAACTTCTATAGTTTTGCATAATGCTTTTTGTAGAGCTTCACAGAACTGCTCTAAGCCCCACACTATAGTATCAAGCTCATCTTCACTTCTTACAATAAATCCATCTTGTGACTCTTCAAATCCTATGGGAACCGTATCGGTTAAAAAATCTGAAAAGAGTTCCTTGTGAGATGAAACCTTAACTACTAACTCGTAGTAGTATTCCTGCATTATTGGGCAACACCCATTACTGCACCTAATTTTTCTTTTAATACCTGCGGAGTAAAAGGTTTAACTATGTAATTGTTTACTCCTGCTTTTAATGCGGTGATAACTTCTGTTTTACCACCCTCTGTTGTCACCATAATAATTGGTGTATCCACAAATCTTTCATCAGCACGCACTTTTTTTACTAACTCCAATCCATTCATCTCTGGCATATTCCAGTCAGTAATAAGCATATCAACATCAGGGTTTGCATCCATCTGCGCCCACCCCTCGACACCATCAGCACCCTCAAGAATATCTTTATAACCTAAACGAGCTAAAGTATTTTTTATAATACGACGCATTGTAGAGCTGTCATCAACAACGAGTAATTTCAATTGAAATCCTTTTTTTAAAATATATTTTGCAAAATTTATAATCAAATAGTATCTAAATAATTATTTGATTATCATTAAACATTTTAGGCAAATCTAAACTGCCCTCATAATAGGCTTTTCCAATTATGACACCATCAATCTCTTTAGTGGCTATAAGTGCTTCTATATCACTAGCATCTTTTACACCACCACTAGCTATAGTACTAATTCCACTTGCTCTTGCTATGTCTAATGTAAACTCAACATTCACACCACTCAGGGTTCCATCTTTGCCAACATCTGTGCATATAATAGCTTCAACACCAGCATCAGCAAACTCTTTTGCTAAATCAGTTGCTTTCATATTACTAACTTCACCCCAACCTTCAACAGCAACATATCCATCAATAGCATCAATTCCAACAGCAATAGGATATTTTAGAGCCATATCTCTTACAAATTGTGGCTCTTTTACTGCGATTGAACCAAGAATAACTCTATCGATTCCAATCTTCAACATCTTTACAATAGTCTCTTCATCACGAATACCACCACCGAGCTCAAGTTTAACACTACAGTTTTGTCTAATTTTAATAATCTGCTCTAAGTTTTTAGGTTCACCTGCAAAAGCACCATTAAGATCAACCAAATGAACCCACTCTGCTCCCATCTCTTCAAACTTCTTAACTAAACTCCAAGGTTCATCTGAATATATCTTAGCACTATCCATTAGTCCCTTTGTGAGACGAACTGCCTTTCCATCTTTTAAATCGATTGCTGGGTATAATGTCACTCTATTTCCTTATAAATTGATAAAATTTTCTAATATTTTCAAACCATTTTCATGGCTTTTTTCTGGGTGTGGCTGAATGCCAAAAATATTGTTATGCTCTACTGCAGATGTAAACTCATATCCATAATCTGTGCGACCTATAATATTATTTTCATCACTACATGTAACATGATATGTATGCACAAAATAGAGATAATGATTCTCATCTAAACCATGAAACAATGGATGCTCCTTTGTAAACATCCTATTCCAACCCATATGAGGTATCTTTAATGGCTGAGTAAATTTACTACTATCAAAAGCTTTTACATCACCTTTTATGAGTCCTAAACCCTTGTGATTTCCAAACTCTTCACTACTATCAAAAAGCAGTTGCATTCCAAGACATATGCCTAACATATAGTTTCCACTATCGCCATAGTGGCGAAGAGCTTCTATCATATCTCTCTCTCTTAAATGCTCCATAGCATCACCAAAAGCACCAACCCCCGGAAGAATCAACTTTTCATAATCTTTAAACCTATCTGGGTCACTTACGATTATCGTTTCTTCACCTAATTTAGCAAAAGCATTTTGTACACTCGCTAAATTTCCCATATTATAATCAACTATCGCTATCATTTTTTAAGAATCACTTTTTACCTTTGTAAATTTAATATATACAGCCAAACTAAGTATCAACACCGCTACTCCACCGATGATATAGGTTGCAGACATAAGCTTTTCTGGGTCTGTAATGGCAAATTTAAACACTAACATCAAAGCTTCAATGGATAAAGCTATGATAATTGAACCCAAAAACTTAACCATCGTTTTATGAGGACCTGAAATATTTTGCTCTTTATGCCTACCTAAAATTTCCTCTTCAATCAAGGTTTTAGCTAAATCAAATATGGCAAGAGAGAGTGTCAAAAGAATCGTCGCCTTAAACATGTCATCAATCACTAAGTGTGAAGCCGTAAGTTCATCAAGAAAAAAACTCTGTATTCCATGAAAAAACAGGAACACAGCAACTGCTATAAGAGCGATAGAAAACATAGCATATGAAAATTTAAAGAACTGAGCAAAGAAAGAATCTGCTTTATTAAGATGTGCAATCTTAAGAACTTCATCAAGTGGCATATCTAAACAAGCTACATATTGGATATCACCATTTTCATCAAAGATTGGCTGAGAAGCAGTTACTGTAAGCTCTTGTGTTATAAGAGATGGGTATGGGTCAGTAATACTACATCTTTCTTCTCTTAGTGCACGATAATAATAAGCTCTATCAGCACGGATTTTGCCAGCATCATCATCTATCTGCTTATGTGTAGTAAAAGTTGGTGTAACTTGAACACCACGGGTGTCAAGGAGATATACACCTTCACAATTTTCTAAATCTGCCTTTATCTTTAAAAGACGAGGCACAATCATCTCTATAGATAATGAAGGAAGCCTGTTTGGAATATTTTTAGAAAACAGATAACAAAAATAGGCTCTAGCCTTAGTTCGACCCTCAGAAAAATTTTGAATGTCAGATGCAACCATCTTTTTATGCCTTTTGACTCAAATTATACGATAAAACTTCTACTGCATAACTTGGGTTCAATTTAATCTATGAGATTATCCCAAATAATTCCATAAGGATTTATAAAATTTATCTATGCTTGTGCTTAAGGGATGTTTAGTAAAAATTTTAAGCCACCTTATTGGTGGTGTAAATTTTTAATGAACCTGCCTTGAGTGCAATGATAGTTTAAATTTTTTATTCTTATGGAATTATTTGGGATTATACCAAAGGCTTAATAACGAAAAGATTATTAAAATTATATTTTATGATATATCTCCTATTAATGCTAAAAAACAAACAAGCTTTGTTATATAATGCTACTAATGAAAAAAGATATAAACCGCATAGCGATTGTAAGATTATCTGCACTTGGTGATATTGTCAATAGTGCAGTAATACTGCAATTTATATATGACAAATATCCAGATGCAAAGATAGAATGGATCACTGAAGAAGTTTTTGCTCCGCTACTTCAAAATCATCCTTTGATTGATAGCGTACATGCTATCAATCTTAAACAGATAAAAAAAGAAAAAAACTTTAAACTTTTAAAAAAAAATATTCTCTATCTTCGTTCATTAGGTCACTTTGATATAGTCATAGATATACAGGGCTTATTAAAATCTGCAATTGTTGCAAGGATTATCAGTAAAAATACTCACGGCTTTGATAAATACTCATCAAGAGAATCTATCTCTGCTTTTTTTTACAAAACAACTTCACAAATCTCATATGATAAAAATGTTGTAAAAAGAAACTGTTTTGTAAGTTCTAGTGGACTAGGATTTGAGATAACGGATGATATGATTTTAAACAAAAAGCCTATCTTTAAATCCGCAGAGTCAAAATATATAGATAAAACAAAAACAAATATAGCTATTGTTATCGGTGCTTCTTGGGAATCAAAAAAGTACCCAAAAGAGAGCTTTGCCAAATTGTGCGATAAACTAAAAGAAAATTGTATCATCATCTGGGGTGATGAAAAAGAAAAAGAGGAGGCGGAGTGGATCTGCAAACGCTCAAACTATGCTTCACTTGCTCCAAAACTTTCATTAACGGAGCTTTTATCCCTTATATCAAATGTCAATCTGCTTATAGGAAATGACACCGGACCAACTCATATGGCATGGGCACAAAATATTCCTTCAATAACTATGTTTGGTCCAACTACTAAAAGAATGATTTATGAAACACCTATAAATATAGGCATAAAATCACCTTCTAAAGTAGATATTTACAATATAGATAAAAATGATTTTTCAATAAATAAAATAAAAATATCACAGATTACAGATAAAGCGATGGAGTTGTTAAAAGATGGGATTTAAACTATTTTTACTATTTGAGAAAGTTTTAATGATACTGCCTCACAGCCTAAGAAAGAGTTTTTTTTCGCTACTTGCTACTATCGCCTACCACATGTCATCAAGATACAGAACTGTGTCATATCAAAATATAAAATTTGCCTTTGATGATAAAAAATCGGATCAAGAGATAAAAGATATAACCAAATATAGCTTTAAAAACTTGGCTTACAATTTTCTCCATGCTATGGAACTCCGTCATATGAGCAAAGCAGATTTACAAAAGAGTATAACTATTCAAAATATTGAAGCTGTACAAAGAGTTCATAAAGAGGGTCGAGCCGTTATCTATGTAACTTCACACTACTCCTCATGGGAGCTAGGAGGAGCAAGCATAGGTGCTTTCATAGAACCACTTATCGCCGTATATAAGAAGATGAAAAATAGAGCTTATGAAGAGTGGCTTTTAGAAGCAAGAGACTCTTTTGGAAATATCTCTATGGAAAAAACAAGCGTAGTAAAACCTTTGGTGAGAAATCTCAAAAAAGGTCTCGCATGTGGTCTTCTCATAGACACCAATATCAACCAAAACGAAGGTCTAATGGTAGAGTTTATGGGCAAAAGTATCCGCCAAACCTCAACACCAGCATATCTAGCAAGAAAATTTAATGCTGCTATCATACCTGTAACAATCAGAACAGATGATGATGAAAACTATACTCTAATGCTCTTTGATGAGATTCCTGTCCAAAAGAGTGATGATATCCAAGCAGATATAGTTCAAGCCACACAACTTCAAGCCGACTGGCTAACAAAACTCATAACAGATGAACCAAAATTTTGGTTTTGGTTACACCGCAGATGGAAAAATGACCATCCAGAGATTTATCAAAAATAAAAGTCTAACAAGCAGGAGGAGACCAATAATTTACCCTAGCGGGAAAATTATTGCTCACAACTGCCGTTAGAAAACGATAATCTAAACAAAACTATCACACTCCTTAGTCCTAGCCTCAAATAGTTTTAAAATAGTTAGAAAAAAAGCGGTGATTGCTGGTCCTAAAATCATTCCCCAAAAACCAAAGGTTGCAAGTCCTGCTATGATGGCAAAAAAGATGAGAAGCTCATTCATCCTTGCATCATCCTCTTTTAAAAGTCTACTATTTATCTCTTTAATTATCAAAGGCTTTATAAAGGTATCTGCAATTATTGAGATAACAACAATAGAATAAACGGCTATAAATATAGCATTGCCACTCTCTCCTATGGCAAATTCATATATCATAAATGGGAGCCACATAAGTATACCACCAACAACAGGTACTAAAGAAGCAAAACCATACATAATACCAAACAGAAGTCCATTGTACCCCATAAAAGAAACAGCGATACCAAACAGTAAGCCCTCAAATGTTGCAGTCACAATAATCGAGTAAAACACAACACTCATCACAGAAGATAGCTCTTTTGCCAATAGAGTTGTTTCATCAATAGACATCTGCACAACTCTTTTAAGGAACTCTATAATAAGTGCTCCATTGTATTGAGCAAAAAAGTAAAACACTATAATCAATAAAGCATTTTTCAAAAATCCAGCACTAAATGCTCCTACTTTTGCCGTAATAGAGAGCAGTTTAGTTGTAAAACTATTAATATTTAAATCCTGTGCAGCATCAAGTGCATAAGGCTTTAAAAAAAGCAAATAACCTGGTGGATTAACTATCCACTCTCTCATATAAGACTCTAACTTATAATAAGTTTCAGGTTCAAGAGCATTTAGATACATAGTGAGTGTTGCCAAAAAATATCCAAGTGGAGCAAAAAACAAAGTTGCTAGTAAAAAGCTCGATATTAAGGCTGCAACCATTCTTGATTTAAAAAAACCTTCTAGCATAGCTTGAATATTGGAAGTTGACACCGCCAAAAGAGCAGCGATAGTGATACTTAAAATAAATGGAGCATATAGCAGATACATCCAATATAAAGAGGTCGCAAATAGTATCGCTACAAAATACTGTGGTTTCATCAGAACAGTGTCCCATCTTCATTTAGATAGTTCATATTTAAAACATCATAGGTAGCTCTAGTTGCTTTTCTTCCCTTTGCTGTTCTCTCTAAGTAACCATTGGCAAGCAGATATGGCTCTAGCACATCCTCTACTGTTCCCTCATCCTCGCTCAAAGATGCTGCTATTGTACTAAGCCCCATAGCTCTTCCTTTAGCTTGAACTAAAAGGTTTAAAAGTCTTAAGTCCATCTCATCAAAACCGTAAGAATTTATACCTAACTCATCTAAGGCATACTGTGTACGAAAATGACCTATGCTAAACTCCTCAGCAACCTCAGCAAAATCTCTCACTCTACGAAGAAGACGAAGAGCTATTCTAGGAGTTCCACGACTCCTTTTTGCTATCTCCATAGAGGCTTCTAAAATTATCTCTTTGTCAAGCTTGTTTGAAGCCTGAGAGATTATTTTTGCCAATTCAACAGAACTGTAAAACTGCATTCTAAAGCTCATACCAAATCTATCTCTAAGTGGATTTGAAAGCATTCCTGCTCTAGTGGTGGCACCTATGAGTGTAAAACGAGGAAGATCAATCTTAACCGTTTGAGCAGCAGGTCCACTGCCAATAATAATATCGATACGAAAATCTTCCATAGAGGAGTAAAGTATCTCTTCAACTGCAGGAGAAAGACGATGAATTTCATCTATAAAAAGTATATCACCCTCTTCTAGGTTTGTTAATATAGCTGCTAAATCACCACTTTTTTCTATCATTGGTGCTGCTGTAACTTTTATATTTGCATTCATCTCATTGGCAATAATAAGCGCTAAAGTAGTTTTACCCAGTCCAGGAGGTCCATAAAAAAGAACATGATCAAGAGCTTCAGATCTAATTTTACTCGCCTCTATAAAAACACTAAGGTTTTTTTTAATCTGTTCTTGACCTATGTATTCACTCCATGCATCAGGACGAAGAGTTAGCTCAGCACTCTCTTCTTGCGCATCAAAAGTTTCTATCTCTACTACTCTATCCATTAGTTTTGCTCATCAATATGTATGCTCCTCTTTTGGAAACTCTTTTGCTTTAACATCTTTTGCATAACTCTGTACAGCTTCTTTGACTAAAGTTGCCCCATCCATATATTTTTTTACAAACTTAGGAGTAAACTCTTCAAACAAACCTAGCATATCTGAAAAAACAAGTACCTGCCCATCCACACCTGCTCCAGCTCCTATGCCTATAACAGGAATATCTACACATTTTGCTATCTCACATGCTACCTCAGACAATACACCCTCAATAACTATACAAAATGCTCCTGCATCCTCTATAGCCCTTGCATCCTCTATGAGTGAAAGCTGCTCTTTTGAAGTTTTACCTTTTACCTTATAGCCACCCTCAGCCCTAACTGCTTGAGGCAGTAATCCAATATGTCCACAAACTGCTACTCCATTATCTACAAGATACTTAACCGTTTGAGCTTTATCAACTCCACCCTCTATTTTAACACAATCAGCATCACTCTCCTGAAAAACTCTTGTAGAGTTTTTTAAAGCATCTTCTTTATTTGTATATGTACCAAAAGGCATGTCACAAATGATAAAACTGTTTTTAGCTCCTTGACAAACAGCATTTGTATGATATATCATCTGATCCATAGTTGCGCTAAGCGTATCTTTTTTACCTGCAAAACTCATATTTAAACTATCACCAACTAAAATCATATCGGTACTCTCATCTAATAGTTTTGCAAACAATGCATCATAAGCGGTTATCATAACCAAAGGTCTTACACCTTTGGTCTTTTGTATGGAATTTATAGTCATTTTTTTATTCATAAAAGTATTTTAACTAAAAACTGCTACAATTACATTAAATGGGAGAAATAAGGACTTTACTTAATGGGCATAAAAGGTGACTTAAATGATAACTTTGACTTTGAAATAGTCGATGAGTTTTTTGATCACTACTCTATGATGAATGAAAGAATGGAAATTATGATTTTAGATCTTTTAAAACCTGAAAGATTCAAAATGGCAGTTGATGAACTTTTTCGTGTCTTTCATAATATAAAATCTGCATCTGGCTATCTAAAAATAACCTCTATGTCTAAGCTATCTGAGTTTGTGGAAGATATTTTAGAAGATTTGCGATTGGCGGATGGGCTAGAAAATGATGATGTCGTAACATGGTTGTTAGAGATAAGTGACATGTATTCTCAATGGCAAGATGATATAGAACTTGATAACGATTTAAGCCCTATTAAATACTCACTATTAAAACCACCCTATATAACTAAAATGGATAATAATTGAAAAAACTTGTAGCATATATAACCTCTGCTTACCCAGAAAAATCTTTTACTGTGGATTTAGCTCTTACCCTTGGTGAAAATGGAGTTGATACACTTGAACTTGGTGTTCCGTTCTCAGATCCTGTCGCAGATGGTCCCCTCATAGAAAAAGCAAATCACAAAGCACTAGAACTTGGTTTTAAATTTAAAAATCTTTTAGAGATTTCTGAGATAGTAGCACCCAAAGTTGATACTCTATGGATGGGATATTTCAATAGTTTTTATCAACAAAATCTCTCTAAACTGATTCCACAAGCTTCTAAAATAGGTGTCAATGGACTTATTGTTCCAGATCTACCCCATGAGGAAGCTCTAGCTTATGATGACCTTTTTAGCAAAAACAATATGGCAAACATAAGTTTTGTGGCTCCAACTGATACTCCACAAAGAATCAAAGAGGTTGTAAGGGATGCACAAAAGTTTATCTATATGGTAGCTTACACAGGTATAACAGGTTCAGGACAAGCTGAAGATTTGCAACCATTTTTATCGTCCATAAAAGAGTACTCTTCTACTCCTGTTTATGTAGGATTTGGAGTAAATGCAAAAACTGCAAAAGATAAAATCATAGGTGCTGATGGAGTTATAGTAGGAAGTGCTTTCATAGATATACTCCTTAAAGATTCATCGGACTATACTCAAAAAATTGCACAATGTAGTGAGTTGGCTAAGATTATAAAAAATGAGATTAATTAGACTCCGGAGTTGATTCGGAGTCTTGTTACAGATTAAAAAACACTAAACTAATGCTTGAAATCCTCTTTAGCTTTTTCTAACGCCCCATTAAAATCCATCAATTGACCACCATACTTAGCTTGAAACTCTTTAGCCATAGCCTCATCTAAAAAAGCATATTTACTAACTCTTGTCATAGTCCCTCTTTTACTACTTCCAACCACATAATGTGCTTTTGATACACTCATAAATTTGAGTGAATCTACATCAACAACTTGCGGGTTTTTAAGTGTAATACCCTCACCTAGATGATCTTCTAAACAATGAATCGAACAATATTGGTATTGCTTATCTTTATGCATGGCTGCATGTGAAGTTTTATAATATCTAGTGAGATTCATACCACATCTAGGACAAGAGTTTTTATCTTTTGTATTTTGTAGCAGTGTAACCTCCTGTGGATTTACTGATTGAAACATACTTGACTTAACTTTTGGACTTTTTTCAGGTCCACATCCCACCATTAGCAGTGTGATTACCAATACTATATAAACTTTTAACATAATTTTGATTCCTTATTAAAATTCTTATGCTAATATTACCAAGAAACTATTACATTAGTGTTAAAAGTGACAACATCATGACAAAAAGCGAAAAAATCAAAACTAAACTAAAATACTATCTTAAAGAGATAGTTCTCTTTTTTATATTTATTACCATTATTACAAACATCATTAGCTTTTATAAAAGCACTGATTTAAATAAAGAACCATTAAATATGATTAATCTTACTCTATTGGATGGGGAGCGATACAGGTACCCATCACAAAAACCTATCTTATTACACTTTTGGGCTACTTGGTGTCCCACATGTAGTATTGAAGCATCCAATATTCAAACAATTTCTCAAAACTATGAAGTCATCACAGTTGCAGTTAAATCAAAAACTCAAGAGATAAAAAAATATATGACAGATAATCAACTTAATTTTAAAGTAGTAAATGATGAAAGTGGCTTCATCGCAAGTGAGTTTAAAATAGCGGTATATCCTACAACTTTTATATATAACAAAAATAAAGAGCTAGTTTTTAGTGAAGTTGGATACAGTAGTACCATCGGATTATGGCTTAGGATGTGGTGGGCTAATCTATAAGGATTTACAAAGATTTAAAGAGCCAGTCAACTACCTTTTTCATTTTTTTATCACTTATACTTCTACCCTTATCATCTTTCAAATCTGATAACTCTACAAACTGTTCAATATTTTCAAAAAATAGCTCCATAAGCTTAGGGTCAAAACTTTTTCCACTCATCTCTTTCATATAGTTTAATACCTCTGTCTTTGTCCAACTATCTTTATAGGAACGCTTAAAAGATAGAGCATCAAACACATCAGCAATAGCTACTATTCTTCCATATATATGTATATTTTCACCTTTTAAACCTAAAGGGTACCCAGTTCCATCATACTTTTCATGATGCTGAGCACAAACAATAGAAGCGGTTTTAAAAAGTGGTAACTGAGAATGACTTAACATATCAACACCTATGATTGAATGTTTTTTTATCTCCTTAAATTCAGCTTTGCTAAGAGTACTGTTTTTATGCAGGATATTATCTGATACACCTAGCTTGCCTATATCGTGCAAAGAAGATGCATTTTTAAGAAGTATAGCCTCCTTTTCATCCATCCCATAAAGGGTTGCCAATATATAAGTAAACTCTGCAACTCTTTGTACATGTAGTTGTGTTTCTTCAGAATGCCCCTCTGCGATTCCACCCAGCGTATACATAAGCTGAATCTGCGTATCTGCAATCTCTTTTGTTTTTTGGGCAACTTTATTTTCAAGCTCTTTTTCATAATCTTTAAGCTTGATATGTAGATTTACTCTAGCTAAAAGTTCCTCTTTAAAAAAAGGCTTTTTAAGATAATCAACGCCACCAACACTATATGCTTTAGTTAATGTTTTTTTATCATTACTCGCTGTAAAAAATACAACAGGAATAGAAGCTGTTACTGGATCAGTTTTCAGATATCTACATGTCTTTAACCCATCCATTATTGGCATCATTATATCTAGTAAAATCAGGTCATATTTATTATCTCTGACTAGTCTTAACGCTGTTAAACCATCACTTGCAGTTTGAGTTTTGTAACCTATATCACCCAATATCTGAACTACTAGTTTTAGGTTTTCATCCACATCATCAACAATCAAAATAGTGTAATTAGAATTATTCATGGACCTATTGTATCATAGATTTTTTGAAAAACTAGAAAAATAAAGAAGTTAAATACAGGGAACCTGTATATAATCCCAAATAATTCCATAAGAATAAAAAATTTAAACTATCATTGCACTCAAGGCAGGTTCATTAAAAATTTACACCACCAATAAGGTGGCTTAAAATTTTTACTAAACATCCCTTAAGCACAAGCATAGATAAATTTTATAAATCCTTATGGAATTATTTGGGATAATGGAGATTAAAGACTTTTAGTCTTTAATCTCTACAGCGTAAGCTCTATCTGAAAGTGGTACCCATGGGCGTTTTATATGTTGAGGACGACGCTTCGTAGAATTTGCATCTAATCCACGAGTTAAATCATCTCTCCAACCTTGATAAATTTTAAAGTTATTATCATAATTTACATATATATCACCTATCTTATCACCTTTTTGGGCAGGTTCTAAGATAACTTTTTGATGCCAACAGTGCATACCAGAGATTGGATCTGGATGAGCAGCAGCAACAGCATTTTGCCATGAACCACTCAATCCATCCCACCAGATATTCTCACTATCTCTGTTATAATCGGCAAATCGTTCAGATACGAATGGTTTGATACCCTCAACATACTTAAGTTTACCCTCTTTGCCATCCATTTGAAGTTCAGCAGTTGGAACACCAAAACTATTGAGTCCACTTGTTCCATCATAATCTTCAATCTTAATCTCTGCACCCTTTTTACCAACATTATCTACAGATGCTGCCATAAATTTAGGATCATTCATATTACGAGGAACTGGCTGTGAATCAACCCTACCGTCTGTAACACCGTTTGGAATAGTTACAGAGTTTACAAGCTTCCAACGACCACCATGGTGCGAACATGCAAGAGTTCCAGGAAGAACACCCTCAGTTGGAACAGCCATAGCTACAAAATAACCTGATTCTAAACCTGTTACACTATCTGTGATTCTTACACGAATAGCATCGCCACGCTTAAACCCTTGACGAGCCGCATCTGGAGTTGAGATCCAAATTGGGTCATGATTTTGTGAAATCTCCATAAGGTGCTTGCTATTAGCAGAACGAGTATGAATATTATATGGTAAACGGAACACTGTATTTAATGCATATGAGTTCTTCTCAGTCATATAAGAGTGATCCACATGTGATACGATATGCTTCATCTCTTTTTTCTCTTGAGGAGTTCTAGGATAAAATGGTATAGCATACTCAGGCCATTTCCAATCATCTGCTAACCATTCACAAAAGAAATCCAATTTTTTATCTAGTGTTGCAAAACCTTCCATAACTTTGCCATCTATCTCGATAGCAACTGGTTTTTTACCATCTTTATATTTGGTGCTTCCATGATGATCTTTAGCGTATATAACACCTGTTCTCTCATCTTTACTTAGGCTATGTTTATCATACTTATGACCATGAACAACAAGATTATCACCATCAATTTTAGCAAGTTTTTCCTGTGCTGAGTAGATCTTGTTCTCTTCCATCCAAGCACCATGATCTCTCATATACTCATATACCGGAAATTCAGAGTTTTTATATCTTGAATCCATAGTAGCGGTTGCTTTAAGATTTGGTAAGTTATCACCAAATGCCGCATCATACCACTCCGCAATAGTCACTGGTGTACCAGGAGTTTTTTTAGATTCCCACATAGACTTAATAGATTTTGTTTTGGCTTTATCTATAAATATTTTCCCATCTGGATCGATGAAATTTACACACATGTCAAACCAAAACTCATTTTCTTCCCAAACCTCACCAAGTCCAGCTTTTATGTGAGCTTCAAGTGTAGCTCTTGCAGGATTTTTAGGTTTCCAGCCAGATTTTTCTAGTGCTACCCTCATAACAGGTTGTCTAAATGATGTCCAGCGAGCTGGCATAGTAGCTTCAGAATGTTGATCATGACGCTCACCGGCTAAACCAACAGGCAAGATATAATCAACATACCAGTTAGTCTCAGACCAAACTGGAGAAAGATTGAAAGTTAGCTCCATCTTCTTTTCATCTTTAATAGTCTCAATCCATCTAAAACCATCTGGATTTATCCAAACAGGATTATACATACGAGGAATCCAAACATCAAGTTTTTTAGGTACATTTAGACCTTTATCTATCCATTTTTGTTGCCACTCTTCATCAGCAAGTAGATGCGGAAGTAGAAATGACATCTCATAAGTTGAAAGAGGCCATTCTGGTGGCCATGAAAGCTCATTCCAAGTGTCAATTTTTGGAACATTTGATCCACGCTTACCTTGACCTACAGTTGCCGAGCCACCTTTACCAGCTACGGAGACAACATGGAAGTGGTGGAAGAAAGTTCCACCCTCTGGACCGATAGCACCACGAAGTGCTAAAGGTAAGAAACCTGTTCTACCACTCATCCAACCGCCACGGTTACCAGCAGCAGTAGCACGCCAGAAATAAGTTGAAACTGCAGTTCCAGCCCATATAAACATATCATACAGCTCTTCTAATTTATACGCAGGTACATGTGTCTCTTTTGCTACATGTTGAAGTGTATATGGCTGATAAATCTCTTTAAGTGTATCTAAAAATGAATCAAAGTCATTTTTACCTGGCACCTCTTTCATATAGCCTTTTTCAACCATAAACTCTAGATACTTCTTATTATCCATAAGAACTTCCCAGTTTAACCATTTTTTCACAAAAGATTTATCTACTTTGCCCTCATTTAAGATTCGTTGAGCAAGGTATAAGTAGATAAGAGGCTCAGTACCAGGCCATGCAGCTATCCACATATCAGCCATACCAGCCGAGTTCGACATTCGAGGGTCCATAACTACAAGTTTTGCACCCTTTTGTCTTGCGTCTGCGATAAATGAAGCCGATTGTTGGAAATAGTGACCAGCATCAGCAGCATGTGAAGAGTTAAGAAAGATAAGCTTAGCATTAGCCCAATCCGGAGAACTTCTATCATCATTTGACCATTGGATTGTTGGCGTTCTACCACCAGATGAACAGATGTTCGTATGAGAGTTAAAACAATCTTGACCTAGCGTGTGCCATACCTTTCCAGTAAATCCATTTTCATTTGGACGACCAACATGGAACATACAAGATTTTTTAGATAGCTCATCACCTTTGTTCAAAGCATGACCCATCTTTTTACCGATAGCAGTCATCGCTTCATCCCAAGTTGTACGAACCCATTTACCTTCACCACGAGCAGAACCTTCAGCTCTTTTGAGTGGGAATGCGATTCTGTCTGGATCATACATTTGTGATTGTGTTGCATAACCTTTTGCACAGTTTCTACCACGAGAAGCTGGATGCAACGGATTACCCATATATTTTTTAACAGTAAATGTCTTTTTATCGATCCAAGCAGTCAATCCACATGCTGCTTCACAGTTTGAACATGCTGTTGGAACAATCATATAATCATTTACTTCAATTCCATTAGGATTATCTTTAGTTTGTACACCGTGACGGTCTATCCCCCCACGCTTCCAATCATCTCCATCTAACTCTTTAAAGTCAGCCCACTCCTCCATCGGAGGATAGAATGATAATGAATCTGGAGTGTTTGTAAATTTGCTTTGTGTAACAGACTCAGCTTGCGCATCAACTGAAAATACACCCTTAGCAATAGCGGCACCAGCAACAGTAAATGCGGCACCTTTTAAAAATGTTCTTCTACTTTGTAAATACATCAATATCTCTCCTTAACTCATTGGTAATAATTGTGGAATCATTAACCATACATGTTTAACTATAAATAGACCCACAAGTGCTAGTATCGCTGCTAATTTTAGGATACTTTCGCTTTTTGAACTTCTACTTAGTATTACTAATAATATCGGTAGCAAATATGTCATCCATTGACCTAACCAAAACATAACCGTATATGGTCCGTCACCTTTGATGTATTCTAGTGTAAACGCTATCTCTTCTGCTTTCATTGGTCCAAAAACATACTCTGACATGTAGATGATAAATGCCATTAATGCACTTAAACCAAGAACTACACCTAGAGTTTTTTTAGCTTCATAAGAGAGTTTATCTCCACCAAGCAGAATCATAAATGCTGAACCTGAAAGTAGTGCTGCTAAAACCATTTGAGCAGCCTCTGCAGGCATCTGCCATAGTTCACGAGCTGTACACTGAGACATAAGTGCCGCTGTGTAAAGTGTTACAGGGATTGCTAAAATAGCTGTCCACTGTAATACTTTGTCGTATGTTTCATCACTCTTTTTCCAACCTAAAAACATTAGAAGAGTCAAGAGACCCAAGAATGCTGTAGCCATCATTGAACCCCAAGCAATTGCTGAAGAGAAACTTGGATAAACAAATATATGCCACATTCTAAATGGCTGGTGCAGATCGGCTAGTGTGAATAGTAAAAAAAGATTAATAAATACAAATGCTGCTATAGCAGTTGGTAATCTTAAGTTTTTTACTGAATCAGGATCTGTTCTAAGAAGCAGGAACAACATAAAGATAAGACCTGTACCTATACTTTTTGCCCACATATTCACTGTAACCAACCAAGGCCAAACTATTCCAGGAATACCAACATCTAAACTTACCACAGCATTTGTTGCTGCTAATACTTCATGTGCTGCCATTTTAGTGACCTCCTACAGGCATTTTAGATGTCATCTTACCAAATAGATGATACCCTTCTGGTCTCTGTGATGCTAGAGGATTAAGATTAACATTACCTCCGCCAACATAGAAGTGATGAGGGTTAGTTCCCTTCTCAGGTTTACGAACTTGAACTCCACCTTGATTCTTCATAATATATTTAGAAATATTGGATTTTGGATCATCTAAATCACCAAAAATATTTGCTTGAACTGGACAAGCAACAACACATGCCGGCATCATTGAAGAAGCAACACGGTGAGCACAATAAGTACATTTATCTGCTGTTTGCGTCTGAGGATCTATATAGATAGCGCCATAAGGGCATGCCATAACACAACCTGCACAACCAATACAGCGTTCTTTATCAATATTTACAATCCCATTATCAAGATAATGAAGTGCAGATACCGGACAGATTCTTTCACATGGAGCATTCTCACAGTGATTACAGCGAAGCGGTGTAAATGTTCTCTTAGTTTCTGGAAAAGTTCCAACATCTACATATTTAACACGAAGTCTCCATGTACTTAGTGGAACTTCATTTTCCACCTTACATGCGATTTCGCAACCTTTACATCCCATACACAGATGCAAGTCAACTAGGAAACCTAATTGCATATATTCTCCTTTTAGCCTATTAATTAGCGGCTGCTTTTAAGATTTATAACTATCTCTAATTTATATCAAAAGAAGCCCTTATACTCGTAAAACAGGGGTTCTTGACTGTGAAAATAGTATCTAAGTAAACTTAAACTTATTATAAAGAAGAGATATTTTTTGAGAAAGTTTTTTAACTGTGTATATTTAAGAAAGTTATATTTAGGTAGCTTTTATTAAAAATAAATTTTACTTAATTTTGGAAATTTTAATGATTTTAAAAACTACTCAGCACTATTATTATATAATCGCAATATTAATTTTCCAAAAGAAGGAACTACTGATGCGTGGTTATAAGATTTTTGCTGGTTCAGCAAGTACTCAGTTTGCACAGGAAATTTGTGACATTTTAGATGTTCAACTATCTAGTGCTGCTATTAAAAAATTTAGTGATGGTGAAATTTCAGTACAAATTGCTGAAAGTGTTCGTGGTCGTGATGTGTTTATCGTTCAATCAACAGGTTCTCCATCAAACGATAATTTAATGGAGCTTTTAATTATGACAGATGCTCTTAAGCGTTCATCAGCTTCAAGTATTACAGCAGTAGTTCCATACTATGGATATGCAAGACAAGATCGTAAGGCGGCACCTCGTGTTCCAATCACTGCTAAACTTGTAGCCAATCTTTATGAGACTGCTGGTATAGATAGGGTTATAACTATCGATCTACATGCGGGGCAGATTCAAGGATTTTTTGATATTCCAGTTGACAATCTTTATGGTTCTGTAACTTTTGAGCAACATATAAAAAGCAAAAATCTAAAAAACCCTATCATAGCTTCTCCAGATATTGGTGGAGTTGCAAGAGCTAGATACTTTGCAAAACGGATGGGCTTGGAGATGGTTATAGTGGATAAACGCCGTGAAAAAGCCAATGAAAGTGAAGTTATGAACATCATAGGTGATGTAAAAGGTCACGATGTTATCATGATAGATGATATGGTAGATACTGCCGGAACTATGGTAAAAGCTGCAGCTGCACTTAAAAACAATGGTGCCACTTCTGTTATGGCTTGTGCTACGCATGGTGTTCTTAGTGGCAAAGCTTATAGCAACTTAGAAGCTGGTGACCTAGATGAACTAATCATTACAAATACTTTAGTGACAACACCTCATAGATGCATCAAAGTATTAACAGTTGCACCTCTTTTTGCAGAGGTTATAAGAAGAGTTTATCATAATGAGAGTGTAAACTCTCTTTTCTCATAAGAGGGTAATTTATTGAATAATATTAGAAACTTTTCTATCATAGCACATATCGACCATGGCAAGAGTACACTAGCCGATAGAATCATTCAAGAGTGTGGAAGTGTAACTGATCGAGAGATGAGTACGCAGATGATGGATACTATGGACATAGAACAAGAGCGTGGTATCACTATCAAGGCTCAAAGTGTTAGGCTTGATTATGTAAAAGATGCTAAGCATTATATTCTTAACCTCATAGACACTCCGGGGCATGTTGATTTTTCTTACGAAGTAAGTAAATCTTTAGCTTCAAGTGATGGTGCTTTACTTATCGTAGATGCTGCTCAAGGTGTTGAAGCTCAAACTATTGCAAATGTTTATCTAGCTCTTGATAATGACTTAGAACTTATCCCTGTTATAAACAAGATAGACCTACCAGCAGCTGATCCAGATAAAGTAGCAGAAGAGATAGAAACTTCAATCGGCATAGATGCTACTGATGCTTGCTTAGTTAGTGCTAAAAGTGGGATAGGTATACGAGAACTTATAGATGCTATCGTAGAGAGAGTGCCTGCCCCTGTTGGAGACCCGCAAGCTACTACAAAAGCTATCATCTATGACTCTTGGTTTGACCAGTATCTTGGTGCTTTGGCTCTTGTTCGTGTTTTTGATGGACAGGTAAAAAAGGGTCAAAATATTAAACTTATGAGTAATGGCGAAGAGCATCAGATACTTGACCTTATGTATCCGCATCCTATGAAAAAGATAAAAACTAAGAGTATTGAGTGTGGCGAAATAGGTATAGTTGTTTTAGGGCTTAAAGAGGTTAGTGTTGTAAATGTTGGTGATACTATTACCGATGTGAAAAATCCTACCGCTGAGCCTGTTGGGGACTATGAACCTGCGAAACCATTTGTATTTGCAGGTATATATCCCATAGACACTGACAAGTTTGAAGACCTAAGAGATGCTCTTGATAAGTTAAAACTCAACGATAGCTCCCTTAGTTATGAACCTGAAACTTCCATTGCTCTTGGCTTTGGCTTTCGTGTTGGTTTTCTTGGTATGCTTCATATGGAAGTTATCAAAGAAAGACTAGAGAGAGAGTTTAATCTTGACCTTATAGCTTCTGCTCCATCTGTTGTGTATAATGTATATCTTACAAATGGCGATATGGTGGAGGTTCAAAATCCATCACAACTTCCAGAAATCCAAAAGATAGATTATATACAAGAACCTTATGTTAGAGCAACTGTTATCACTCCTGCTGAATATTTGGGTAATATCATAACTTTACTTGTTAGTAAAAGAGGTAACCAAACTAAGATGACATATCTAAATGAAGAAAGAGTTATGTTAGAGTATGAGATACCGATGAATGAGATAGTTATGGATTTTTATGACACGCTAAAGTCTATCTCAAAAGGTTATGCTTCATTTGATTATGACCCTATAGAGTTTAAGACTGGTGACCTTGTAAAACTTGATATTAAAGTAGCGGGAGAAGCTGTTGATGCACTTAGTATCGTAGTTCCAAAAACTCAAGCACTAAGTCGTGGTCGTGTTTTAGTTAAAAATATGAAAGAGCAGATTCCTAGACAACTTTTTGAAGTTGCTGTTCAAGCTTCGCTAGGCTCTCAAATCATCGCAAGAGAAACTGTAAAATCTATGGGCAAAAATGTTACTGCTAAGTGTTATGGCGGGGATATTACTCGTAAGAGAAAACTACTTGAAAAGCAAAAAGCTGGTAAAAAACGGATGAAGTCTATAGGTAAGGTTCAACTTCCTCAAGAGGCATTTATGTCTGTATTAAAAATGGATTAAAATGAAATGTATGTTGTGTGAGAGTCTGTCTTTCACGCACATCTGCTCTACATGTCAAGAACTTTTTTTAACTCCCTCAATCTACAAAAGAAAAATCTTAAACAACATAGAAGTTATATCATTTTACAAATACAATGATATTAAAAATCTACTTCATACTAAACATACAGATATAGGTTACTATATCTATACCATACTCGCAAAAAACTCATTAAAACAATTTGCCGAAAATTTTGAGTATGAACAGATCATAACTTCCATAGCAGTTGATGATAATATAAAAAGTGGCTACTCACACACAGCTATATTAAACAAAGCATTAAAAAGCAAATATATAACACCTAAGTTTAATAAACTAAGAGCCAATAACTCCATTACATACTCTTCAAAAAGTAAAGAATTTAGGATATTAAATCCAAGAAACTTTACTTTTACTAATGTTAATGCTCAAAACATTATTTTAGTAGATGATATCATTACAACAGGTTCAACATTAACACAAGCGATACAAACTATAAAAAAAAATGACAAAAGTGTACTATTTTGTTTAACTTTAGCTGATGCAAGTTTAAAATAAGTAAAAAAGTCTTATAATTAATCCAAGGGGTATTTTATGAAAGTTATAACATTTATATTTTTGCTGTTACCAATTTACCTTTTCTCACAAGAACTAGTTTTAGATGACCTGCTTAAAGAGTATGAAGATTCAGAATCACTTTATAAAAAAACAAAACAGGAGAGTGCTGGATTTCTTCTTGTGTATTCAAGAGAAGATTTAGAAAAGATGCAGGCTTACTCTCTAGAAGATGTTCTTAAAACCGTTCGCATGTACACTATGGGGCTTCACAGTATAGGTGTTGCAAAACTACAAAAAGTTG
Source organism: Campylobacterota bacterium (assembly GCA_034659115.1). Taxonomy (GTDB): domain Bacteria; phylum Campylobacterota; class Campylobacteria; order Campylobacterales; family Sulfurimonadaceae; genus Sulfurimonas. Next base: position 23,976 of record JAYEGN010000025.1, on the reverse strand, counting down.
GGCAAGGAAAATCTGCCCTACCTCCTATAAAGGTGTATATAGATGATTATGAGGTAACTACAGTTGTTCAGGGTAATGCTCTAGACATGTATGGGGATATGGACCTATACTTTGTAGATCATATTGAGATATACCAAGGAGGTAGCTCTATAGCCTTTGGCAACTCACCTGGCTCTATGGTTATTAGACTCTACTCCAAAGATCCAGCTAAAGAAAATAGTCGCTCTGCTCAACTTAGTATAGATTCAGAAAAAGGTGGGGATATAAGAGCAGTAGAAGCAGGAGTGATGGGAGATTATAAATACCTCATATATGCAGATGCGGCAAAGATAAACTATGATAAGCAGAGTCGCAACAATCAAGAACTATCCCGTGATGCAACAAGATATCAAGCACACTTTAAAGTTTCACAAGATGATAATTTTGAAGCTGCTGTTGATATTATTGCAAACAGGGTTGATATCTTTAACGGTATGGGTACAGCACCAATAGGTGATGGCAGTCAAAGAGACTATGCTTATTTAGATATTAGAAAGTTTTTTGATGGTGATATTGTGTTATCTGCATCTGCATCTATAGAGATTAAAAAATTTTTCAATAGTGATGTTATCGGTATAAAACAACCCGATACAACATTTGCAAATGATATAAATGTAGATTTAAAATCAAATACCTATAAGCTAAAGCTAGATAAAAAGATTGTGAGTGGCAAACATGATTTCCTTATAGGCACGCAGTTTCAACAAAACAATTTAAATGTTAAAACATATGAAGGGATGAATGTAAACCCAACCATCGGTCCAACAAAACTTAATATGTATATGTTTTACCTTGAAGAGTTATATAATATCAATGAAAATAATCTACTTGCTTTTAGTGGTAAACTTGACTACTATAAAGATAGTTTTGATAAAGATTCTACAGAGTATGCTATTAGACTAGGATATATCGCTCTTCTAAATGATGAGTGGAGTACAAAAATATTTGCTCTTAGACGCTATGTGTATCCAAATATGCTTGAGACAACATTTGCTCCTCCAACCTATAAGCCAAATCCAGATATAGATAGCTCACATGTAGATCAGTTATCTGGAGAGTTACAATATGATGACAATAGGCATAAAGTTATATTTGGTTACGCATATAAAACTATAGAAGATGGAATTGGTTTTGATAAAAAACTAAAACAGTATGTAAACTTAGAGGATACTGTATATTTCAATCGTATATATATTAGAGGTGAGCATAAATTTGATTATGACAACAGGGTTGTTGTTGAATACTATAAAGGATATAAAGACTCTTACGCTTCTCCAGGGGCAGGTGCTTTAATACAACTGTTCAACAAGATTGACAAATTTGATATATATAACGAACTTGTTTACCGTGATGGTTATAGCATAAACTATGGTGCTGGTGATGTTAAGATAGAGAGGGGTTATGACTACACACTCAGTGTTGCTTATCCAATCACTAAAAAATTCAAACTAAAAGCCAAGGGAGAAAACTTACTCGACCGAGCAAGTGCTACCCTTATAGATGCTCAAGGGGATTTAATAGTACCTGTTACGCAAAGAAGAGTTATAATTACTGGGGAGTACACTTTTTAGATGAAACTGATACTTATACTGATTTTCTCAGCATTAATTTTATCTGCTTCACAAAATCCAGAACATCTAAGAGTTCAAATATTAGAGAAAGTACTTAGTGAAATCTCTATAGATACAGAGATATTGATTTGGAGTGACAATAAAGAGATCTTATCTGAGATAGCACAAAATAAACATTTTAAAACTGTACAAAACTGTGAAGATTCAAACATAATCATCTTAGAAAAAGAGAGCAAACTTACCCATAAATGTGCAGATAAACATATATTTGTTTTAGATTATCAACTTTTACAGAATCTATCTAAAAGCTTTGGGGCACTCTTTTGGAAAAAGGGACGACCAAATATCATCATACTTGAGCCAAAAATCAAAAATCAATCCATAACAGTAAGTAATGCCTTGGAGCCTTATTTAGAAGAAAAAATATGGTAAAACTTAGAGAGTTTTTTTTATTTGTTTCCTTAGTGCTTCTTGGCATATTTTTTGTATATCTTTATGCTTATATAAAAGAGGCTCAACAAGAGATATTTTCTAGAATAGAAGCAAATAATATTAAACAACTTTCATATATATTTAAAAACATAGAAGATGAAATCATTTTAGATAACAGTATAAAAGACACCCAATCATTGATCTTGCTATTGTCCGATGAAAAAACTAGAGATAAGTATGAAAAAACTATATCTATCATGATAACGCCCAGCGTGAAATATATATACCTTCTTGTAAAAGATAAAAGAGATAGATTTAGATTTTTACTAGATGCCTCCAAAATAGATAAGGCTAATTTTTATCAAAAATTTGATGTTCAAAATGAAAAATATCAAGACCTTTATAAAACAAAAGAGCCTCAGGTCATCAGACAAGAAAAGATGGAAAATCTTTTTTTAACATACCTATACCCTATAAAAATTGAAAATGAAGTCATAGCAGTACTAAGTGTTGATATAACAACAAAAATCAAAAAAACTGTTTTAACCCTCATAAAACCTCTGGAAACATTTTTTATAATTTTGATTATATTTGTATTTTTACTTATTGTTATGACAATTGTACAAGTTTTTCACTACTTCATGACAAGAAAAAAAATCTTTACAGACCCACTAACACAGCTATACAATAGAAACTACCTTCAAGAGATAGCACCTATGCTTAAGCTACATCACTACTCTATTGCTATGCTTGATTTGGACAGATTTAAAATAATTAACGACACTTATGGACACAAGACTGGTGATTATGTACTTCACACAAGTAGTAAAATAATCAAAGATTCAATCAGAGAAAGTGATATTATTATAAGATATGGAGGAGAGGAATTTTTACTTTTTATATATAAAAGAAACTTAGATGAGTCGGCACAACACACATGCGATAGAATACGAGAAAATATAGATACCCACATGTACCACTATGATAAACACGATATTAAGATGCAGATATCTATAGGTTTGCATGAAAATCCACACTTAGAAAAGAACCTCCAAGAAGCTATCAAGATAGCAGACAAGATGCTCTATATTGCAAAAAATGGAGGAAGAAATAGAGTTGTAAGCTACAATGAAAAAGCACAAGATATGTCTGATTCAAAACTAAAAGATATAGAGTTTGTCAAAGAGGCGATTGAGGAGGATCGTGTTACATGTTTTTATCAACCCATCTATAATCACAAAGAAAAGAAAATTTTTAAATATGAAGCCTTAGTAAGGATTATAGATAAAAAAGGCGATATAATCTCTCCTAACTACTTCTTACCACTGCTTAAGCATACAAACATACATTATAAACTTACACAAAGAATCCTCTGTGTTATTTTTAATAAGTTTAAAAACAGTAGTCTACATGTGAGCATAAATATAAACTTTTCAGACCTTATAAACCAAGATATAGAATCGACAATAGTGCAAACATTTCAAGAACATAAAGATTTGGCATCGCGAGTAACCTTTGAAATATTAGAAAGTGATGAGATTAAAGATATGGAACTCTTCAAACAAAAAATCGATCTACTCCACTCATTTGGAGCAAAAATTTCTATTGATGATTTTGGTAGTGGATACTCCAACTTTAGATCTATCTTAGATATTGATACAAACTACTTGAAAATTGATGGTTCTTTGATTAAAAACATAGATACAAATGACAAAGATTTTAAAGTAGTAAATAGTATCGTGCATTTTGCCAAAGAGGCAAATTTAAAGACAATAGCTGAATTTGTCCACTCAAAAGAGGTTTATAACAAACTTCTCAATCTAGATGTAGACTACATGCAGGGTTATTATATCTCAGAACCTTTAGCTGAGATACCTTCTCTAAAAGAACTATTTAAATAGTTTATCTAAGAGCTTAGAGGCTTTCTTCTTAATAGCATCACCAGTTTTTGACTCTATAAGCTTTTGCAAATCAACATCAACCTTTGGTGAACTTACATCTCCTCTGAGTCTTACAGTTACAGGATGTTTGTTTGCTACTACCCTGATAGTAGAATCTATCATTTTAGTCTTTGAGTTTAACTTTGTATTTTTAGTAGTTATAGATGAGGTTCTTGATGTTAAGTCGAGTGCAGTTACTATCTTTTCTTTGTGAATTTTTGCATCTATATTACCTTGAAATGTTTCTTTATAGAGATCTATCTTGCTATACTTTTTAAGTAGTCCAAATATCTGATTTTTAGAAAATTTTCCATCTCTTAGTTTTGCTCTGAAGACTCCCTTTTCTTTTAGTAAATTATAATCTAGCGTTCCATCTAAGTTTGACCTGATTATCTCAGGGTATATCAACATGTTAAGAGCATCCAATGTTTGAATCGATATGATATCGGCATGCAGATCATCATTATGCAGATTTGCATCTATCTTGCCTCCTGCTACATCGGTGTGCATCGTTAGATCTAAATCTTTGTCCTTATCAAGTTCCCCATCCATAACTATACCACCTCGAATGTGTCTGTCTGTTGCGAAAAACAACTTATCTAAACTAGGTATATCTATCTTGTAATCACTTTTTAATGAGCTATCTACAATGTTGAATCTTGCTCTTTTTATCTTGAAGTTTGCAAGAGTAGAATCTAACTCTACTTTAGTATCTGCTATATCTCCATCAAGAGTTGTATAGGTATTCATTCTAAATTTTGTTTGTGGCATCTTCGTTTTAAACTCATAGGTTTTCGTCATATAGTTTGAATCCAATAAGCCATTTTTAATATTTGAGCTAATCTTTCCTTTTAGTTTAGAACCTCTTGCATCTGTTATATCTGCATCTAAAGAAAACAGACCATCACTATAGTGAGGTTGTTTTAGCATGTATAAAACTTTTGCTAAGTGAAGGTTTTGTATCTTAGCTTTTAGGCTAGCTAGTTCAAAATCTTTGAGGAGCATATCAAATTGAGTATCAGAGGATGCAAAATCACTTCTACCATCAACTATAAGTTTTGATTTGTCGCCCTTTATTCTGCCATCTAATCTAAATGCACCACGAATATCTGCACCAGTTATAGGCTTTAAAACTGCTAGCTCTTTCACATTGAGATCATATTTCAAATCCATTGCCATACTCTCTGGCACAATATGACCAGCAGAATTTAACTTTGCAAGGTTAGAATTAAAAGCTATTTCATAATCAACATCCTTAGCCTTTAGCTTCACATGTGTAGTAGAGTTGAAAGTGGTTTTGGGGATAGTTACATCATAAATCTTTTTCATAATCTTAGAGTTCACTAAACCTTTGCTCAACTTTATATCCATATAACCTGCTAAATTTTCAGGGTCAAGAGATGTCAGTTTTATATCAGCATTTAAGTTTGATGATGCAAAATTTGGCTCTCCTAACATGTAGAGGAGTTTCTCAACCTTAGCTCCTTTTATAGTCGCTATGATACTTTGAGGCTTAAACTCCTTGAGATCAACTTTGTAGGTAGTTTTACTTCCACCTATGTTTGATTTTCCATCTACAAGCATACTTTTCTTTGAACCTTTTATAGTTCCAGCCGTTTTAAAAGCTCCACGAAGAGGTGCATCGGTTATAGGTCGTAACATCGCCAACTCTTTTATATCTACGCCATACTCTATATCTGCTTGGAGTGGCTGGGGAGTAACCCTACCCTTTGATGATATTTTTGCAAGATTTGAGTGTAACATGTAGGCATAATCAATATCATCTCCTTGAAGTTTTGCTTGAAGATCCATACTAAAAGCAGTTTGTGGCAGAGTGATATTAAAATCTTCTTTCATTAGTTTTGTATTGACCTTGCCATTTTTAGTTTTAAGCAGGATGCTGCCATCTAATGCATGTGGAATTATATTTTTAAAATCTATATCAAGATTTACCTCTGCACTCGCATAGTTACTCTGCTTGACAAGATACAGGAGTGAAGCGAGATCAGCTTTATCAACTTTTGCTATTATAGATGTTGGATTAAGATCTTTTAGCTCTATATGGTATGTAGTTTTACCCTTTGCAACATCACTTACACCATTGACCTCCATAAAAGCCATATCACCTTTAATATCTCCCTGAGTATGAAACACTCCCTGAATAGGTGCATTAGTTAGAGAATTCAGGTTCTCTAATCTATTCATCTCAACTCTATATAAAATATTAAATACCTGAGAGAAGAGCGAATAGGTTCCATTTAGGTATATACTATTATCTCTATCTAGTTCTAAAACTATACTAAAATCACTCATACCAAGAGAAAAACTAGTGAGGCGGCTATCTAATTTTGTCTCTACTTTTATCTTTTGCTCAATCATAGGTTTAAATAAAGAGTTTCCTATCGGCGTAAAAGCTAAAAAGTAAACAGAAATAAACAACACCATCATAATTGAACCAAACCATAATATAAACTTCATAATAACTCCACTTTCTTAATCTTGTAATAATACTCAATATTGCCTTAAAATAGGCATTTCATATACTTGATAGTAATAGACTCAACTTAACTAACTTACATAACTAAAGATACATTTGACATTGTTACACTCATAGTGTATAATTTTACCATCATTTTAAAAAAAGGAGTGATTTAATAACTATGTCCAAAGAATCTAACGAAGAACTGCAGGAAGAAACTTTAGTAAATGAAGATGAAACTGTAGATACAGATGATGCACAAGCTGAAGCAGAAGCGGTAGAAAACGAGTTTGATCTTCTTCAAGAAGAGTTAGTAAACCTAAAAGATAAATATGCAAGAGTACATGCAGATTTTGATAATATTAAAAAAAGACTTGAAAAAGAAAAATATACAGCAGTAGAATACTCAAATGAGAAGTTTGCTAAAGATATGGTCCCAGTAATGGATGCTCTTAATATGGCGATGAAATCAACAGAAGCACAAGCCCAACCAGCAGAGCTTTTAGAAAAGTTAAAAGAGGGTATTGAGCTTACTCATAAACAGTTTACTACATCACTAGAAAAACATGGTGTAACTGCTGTAAGTGAAGATGAGCCTTTTGATCCAAATATTCACAACGCTGTTCAAGCAGTAGATAGTGAAGAAGTAGAGTCTGGACAGATAGTTCAAACATTCCAAACTGGATATAAATATAAAAACAGACCACTGCGTGAAGCTATGGTTATAGTAGCAAAATAGGAATAAAGAGATGTCTAGTTCCACCTCTCCTGAGGTGGAACCAATATGGCAATTGAAATACATTCCATCTCGGGAGAGATGGAACGAGAAAAATAAATTAAATAAATAAAGGAAGTTATATGTCAAAAGTTATTGGAATAGATTTAGGAACAACAAATTCATGTGTAGCAGTTTATGAGGGTGGTGAAGCGAAAATCATCCCAAATGCGGAGGGTAAAAACACTACTCCATCAGTTGTAGCATTTACGGATAAAGGTGATGTATTGGTTGGAGATCCAGCAAAGCGTCAAGCGATCACAAATCCTGAAAAAACAATCTCTTCAATCAAAAGAATTATGGGTCTTATGATGGATGAAGAAAATGCTAAAGAAGCACATGACAAAGTTACATACAATATCGTAGAAAAAGATGGTTCAGCTTGTGTTGATGTAGCTGGAAAAGTATATACTCCACAAGAGATAAGTGCAAAAATTCTTGCTAAACTTAAAGAAGATGCTGAAGCTTACTTAGGTGGCACAGTAACAGATGCAGTTATTACTGTTCCAGCTTACTTTAATGATAGCCAAAGAAAAGCAACTAAAGATGCTGGAACTATTGCAGGTTTAAATGTTTTAAGAATTATCAATGAGCCAACAGCATCTGCACTAGCTTACGGTTTAGAGAGTAAATCTGAAGAGAATGTACTTGTTTATGACCTTGGTGGTGGTACATTTGATGTAACTGTTCTAGAGATCTCTGATGGTACATTTGAAGTTCTTTCAACTGATGGTAATGCATTTTTAGGTGGAGATGATTTTGACAATAAAATCGTTGACATGTTAGCTGCTGATTTTAAATCATCTCATGGAATTGACCTTAAAAATGACAAAATGGCTCTACAGCGTCTAAAAGATGCAGCAGAAAGTGCTAAAAAAGAGTTAAGTTCAGCACAAGAGACTGAAATCAACCTACCTTTTATCACTATGACAGAAGCTGGTCCACAGCACCTTGTTATCAAGCTTACTCGTGCTAAGTTTGAGGGTATGATTAGCGAGCTTGTAGAAGAAACAACAGATCATATAGCAACTGCGATGAAAGAATCTGACCTAGATAACAATGAGATTAAAGAGATCATCATGGTTGGTGGCTCAACTCGTGTTCCTTCAGTTCAAGAAGCGGTAAGTAAATACTTTGGTGGAAAAGATCTCAATAAGGGTGTAAACCCTGATGAAGTTGTTGCTGCTGGTGCTGCTATTCAAGGTGGTGTATTAAGAGGAGATGTTAAAGATGTTCTTCTTTTAGATGTTACTCCATTGTCACTTGGAATTGAAACTCTTGGTGGAGTTATGACTAAGATTATTGAAAAAGGCACAACAATACCTGTTAAAAAATCTCAGATTTTCTCAACTGCTGAAGACAATCAACCTGCTGTTTCTATTTCGGTTGGTCAAGGTGAAAGAGAGTTCGCAAAAGACAACAAATCTCTAGGTCTATTTGAACTAGGTGATATCCCAGCAGCTCCAAGAGGTGTTCCACAAATTGAAGTTACTTTTGATATCGATGCGAATGGTATCTTAACAGTTTCTTCTACAGATAAAGGTACAGGTAAATCTCAGTCAATCACAATCTCTGGAAGCTCAGGATTAAGCGAAGAAGAGATTAGCAAAATGGTTCAAGATGCAGAAGAAAACAAATCTGCAGATGAAGAAAGAAAAGGTATGGTCGATTTAAGAAACCAATCAGATGCTCTTATAGCACAGACTGAAAAATCTTTAACAGATATTGGTGACAAAATAGATGAAACAGAAAAAGCCAATATCCAAACAGCAGTAGATGAGTTAAAAGAGGTGTTAAAAGATGAATCTGCAACAAAAGAGCAGATTGAAGAGAAAGTAAAAGTTCTAACAGAAGCTAGTCATAAAATGGCAGAGCAGATGTACAAAAAAGATGAAAATCCAGAAGCCGCACAAGCTGATGAGAAAAAGAAAAAAGATGACGAAGATGTTATCGACGCTGAGATAGAGTAATCACTCTATCAAAGTAACTCTAAAACCCCCAGTAATTCTTAACTTATTGCAATAACTGGGAGTCGAGTTTTTAATCTATATAAAAAACATCAAAAAACTAAAGCAAAGATTATTACTTTTGTGCTAAAATTATAAGCATATTACAAACAGGATCTCAAGATGGATAATCCAACAAATTTAGAAAAATTAAATAGCAAAGTTATGCAAATAATCCAAGACTATAACACTTTTAAAGAGGAAAACAAAGAACTTCGCACAGAGTTAGTAACACTGAAATCTGAAAATCAAATAAAAGATTCTGAGATAGAAAAACTAAGAGAAGAAAATGTTATGAAAGATTTGGAGATAGAAGATATAGTTGAAAAAATAGAAAATATGCTAGGCTAAAATATGAGTAAAAAAATAGCCTTACAGATAGGTGGTCGTCGCTATAATGTTGATGTTGATGATGAATTTGAAAAATTCTTAAAGATGCAGATGTTTGAGGATTTCAACATAGATGGTAACAACGATTTAAAAAAACTACTCCATGCATATGTAAAAACAAATCACAAACTCTTTCTTCAAGATAGAGAGATAAAAGATATTTTAAAAAAAACAGAACTTTAACTATATATTTATAATTATATAAGCTAAAAGTGATATAATTCCATCCTCTTAAAAATAATAGTGCGCGCTCGTAGCTCAGCTGGATAGAGCATCGGTTTGCGGTACCGAAGGTCACAGGTTCGACTCCTGTCGGGCGCACCATTACTTCCGAACAAATTCCCTAAATAACAACATTTTAATAAAATCATTCTCTCTTCATATATGGATTTAATCTCATTAAAATTAAATCCGCAATCATATTCCCTAAAAGTGTTAAAAAGGCTGTTATCATTAAGGTTCCCATTATCATAGGGTAGTCTCTACTAAGTGCTGACATAAAAAATAGTTGTCCCATACCATCTATGCCAAAAATAGATTCTAAAATCACACTTCCGCCGATTAGTCCAGGGAGCGATAAACCCAAAAGTGTAATGATTGGTGGTAATAGATTTGGGAGTATATAAAAGCGAAGTAGTTGCTTTTTACTTAAGCCTCTAGATAATGCGAAATAGTAATAATCACTCTTTAAAATTTCCAAAGTTAAAGAACGAATATATATTATCATACTTCCTAAACCTACAAATATCATAACTCCTACTGGTAAAGTAAGATGCCATGCCATATCGGTATAATAAGAAAAACCTGTCTTTTCCTCTATAGAGTGAAGTCCTGCAATTGGAAATAGATTTAAGTTTAATGATAAAAAGATTATAAAAAGTAGTGCAAGATAAAAAGATGGCATAGAAAAAGAGATAAGAGAGATTTGACGGATTATATAATCTACTTTTTTTTCATAATTCAGCGCTGCTTTTATACCTAAATATAAGGAAAGTATAAAAACAGAGATAAGAGCTATAAAATTCATAATTAGTGTTATAGGAATGCGTTTTAATATCTCTTTGCCTACATCTTGACCACTTACAAACGAGATACCAAAATTCAAGGTTACAATATTTCTTACCCAATCTATATACTGTATAAACAAGGATTTATCCATACCATACACAGCTTTTAACTTTTCTATAGCTTCTGGGGTCATATTTGGATTTAATTCACCTGCTGAAAAAAAACTGTTTGGTGCAGCATGTATAGCCAAAAAAGATATGATTGAGATCAAAATCAACATAAGAAGCAGATAAGAGAGTTTTTTTATTAGAAGTAACATATGTGGATTATATCAAAAAAGTCTAAAGAAACACTAGCTCTTCAAAAACAGGAAAGAAGAGCATAGTGTGAAGTTGTTTGCCTTAAGTAATATAAACTATTACTTACTAGAAGCTTGAACTAATTGATACTACAACATTATCTTGTTCATTTTCGGTAATACCATCACCATCATTAGCTGTATATGCTAAAGTAAGGTCAAACTTATCAAATGATTTATTAACACCTACTAGGTAATAAGCGCCCAATGAATCATAATCACCATAAGTTGCATCTATACTGATGTCCATTGGCAATGGCACGGATGCACCAACTTCCCAGTTATTTTCTGGTTCCCAATTATCAGCTTCATTATCTACATCATCTGTATCTACTCCAAGAGCATATTTAGCACTCAGACTCACTACCTCAAAATCATACCCTAAACTAAGGTAAGCTTCACCAAAGTTGTACTCATTAGATTGATTTGGATACATGTATTCAACAAAACCAATATCATAACTAAAGTTACTAATTGAGCCAGCATAACCTAGATATATATCTGCTTCTAAAGATGCTTTAGCATCTCCAAATTCAACATTTGAACCCCAGACACCAAGATAAAGACCTTTATAATCTAAATCAAATCCACCCTGAACAGCAGGAGAATCAGCAGTTTGAGTCATACCTCTCCATATATAATTACTAGTTGCTGTTACATTTGCACTAAAACCAAGATCCGATGTTTCTTCTGCATATGCAAAAGTTACAGCCATTGCTGTAGCTAAACTAAGTTTAATAAGTTTCATTTTACTTCCTTTTTTTGATAGGATAATTATTACATAGATTAGATATAAAAAGTAGCTATTATTGATTAATTTTTAATCATTTTATGATTGTTTATTATAGAAGCGATAAGTAAGAGAAACTCTTACTTACAAAAAGTGTGAACTCTTAGTATTTTAGAAACCTACTTCTCTTTCATATCCCAAGAAAGAACCGTTCTACCTTCTGGGCTTGTCTGTGCTGCTGCCATTCCCATTATATTGTATCCACTATCTACATAATGCACTTCACCAGTCACACCTGATGCAAGGTCACTTAAAAGATACACGGCAGAGTTACCTACTTGAGTAGTTGTTACATTTCTCTTTAGTGGTGAGTTTATTTCATTCCAATTAAGAATCTGTTTAAAATCGCCAATACCTGCAGCCGCTAAAGTTTTAATAGGTCCTGCAGAGATAGCATTTACCCTCTGTCCTTTTTTACCTAAATCTACTGCCATATATCTAACCGTAGATTCCAGTGCCGCTTTTGCCACACCCATAACATTATAATTCACAATATACTTTGGTCCACCTAGATATGAAAGTGTTAAGATAGAAGCATCATCACTAAGAACAGACTCTAAACGATTAGTTAAATCAATCAATGAGAAAACAGATATATCCATAGCAATTTGAAAAGCCTCCTTTGTAGTCTTAATAAAAGGTTGACTAAGTGCTTCTTTTGGTGCAAATGCAACTGAATGAACTAAAAAATCAATCTTCCCAAAATCTTTTTCTATTAACTCAGCAATTCCTGCCATATGCTCTTCATTTGAAACATCTAACTCATAGATTTTATCACTTCCAAACTCTTTAGCTATCGGCTCAACTCTTTTCTTAAGAGCATCATTAAGATATGTGAATGCCATATCAGCACCCTGCTGCGCACAAGATTTTGCTATTCCATAAGCTATCGATTTATTATTTGCAAGACCAACTATTAAACCTTTTTTTCCTTTCATTATCATCTCTTATCCTCTTAATTATTTAACTCATGTGCATATTCACACATTTTACAAAAATCTTTCACTATAAGCGAAGCTCCACCCACCAATACACCATCAACATTTTCTAAACTCAATATACCCTGAACATTATTAATCTTTACACTACCGCCATACAAAAGAGGTGCTTGACTTTTTTCTTTCAAAGCCTTGTGCATAGACTTAATATCTTCATCTGTTGGTACCAAGCCTGTTCCAATTGCCCAAACTGGTTCATAAGCGATAACTAAATTTTCATATTCAGTATCAATACCTTCATATTGGGATGAGATATATTGCATCATAGGCTCATCTCCAGCTTTTCTTATATCTAAAGGTTCGCCAACACAATAAACAATTTTAAAGCCTGCATCCTTATAAAAATTAAACTTCTTAACAATCTCTTCCTGTTTTTCACCAAGAACATGTCTTCGTTCACTATGCCCGATTAAGATAGTTTTTATACCAAACTCTTCTAGTTGTTCCTGTCCTATCTCGCCTGTATATGCTCCATTATAAGCTGGATAAGCGTTTTGTGAACCAAGAGTAGCCCTGCCAACATGCAGATTAAGACTAGAAGTTGCAGGAAAAACTAAAACTTCTGTAGAGATACTGTTCTCATCTAAAAAAATCTCTAAACTGTTCATATATTCTAATGTTTTCTTACGAGTTAAGTTTGTTTTGAAATTTGCTGCAACTATCATCTGTTAATCCTCTTTTACTATAAGCGGTAAAACACCAGGAAGGATTTTACCCTCTAAAAGCTCTAGAGAAGCTCCACCACCAGTAGATATAAAAGTCATCTCTTCATCTACCCCTATTCTCTGAACAAGGTCAGCAGTGTCACCACCTCCAACGACTGTCGTTGCATAACTATCAGCTACAAAGTGAGCGATTTTTGATGACCCACGAGCAAATTTTTCCATCTCATAAACACCCATTGGACCGTTCCAAAGAACAGTTTGTACATCATTAAGTGCTTCTCTATAGAGTCTTACAGTAGCAGGTCCTATATCAAGACCCATCCAGTTATCTGGAATCTCTTGTGCAGTAACAATCTTACTTACCGCATCTGGAGCAAATTTTTCAGCAGCTATAACATCTACTGGCAGATAAAACTTAACACCTAACTTTCTAGCTTCATCCATTACATGTTGCGCATCTTCTAATAGATCATCTTCAACAAGAGATGCACCGATGCTGTAACCCATCTGCTTTAAAAATGTAAACGCCATACCTCCACCAATAAATATTTTATCCACCTTTGGCAGTAGATTTATGAGTGCTTCAAGTTTACCAGAAACCTTTGAGCCTCCAACAATAGCTGCAAATGGACGAACAGGTTCTGTGGTCAATTTACCAAAAAACTTAATCTCTTTTTCAAGTAAAAAGCCAGCTGCTTGATGTTGATTATCGAAATACTCAGTAATACCTGCAACGGATGCATGTGCACGATGACATACACCAAAGGCATCATTGATATAGATATCCGCCATATCTGCTAACTTTCTAGATAACTCACTGTCATTAGTTGTCTCTCCAGCTTCATATCGAAGATTTTCCAATAACAACACTTCAGCTGATTGAAGCTCTTTTGCTTTTTTAATCGCATCATTTCCGACCACATCATCAGCCAAAATAACCTCTCTCTTTAAAAGCTGATGAAGTCTTCTAGCCACTGGTACTAATGAATACTTTTTATTCACTTCTCCCTTGGGACGACCAAGATGAGATGCTAAAATAACAGCACAATCTTGATCTAGACAAAAATTAATTGTAGCTATCGCTGAACGAATTCTTCTATCATCAGAGATATTTCCAAACTCATCCATAGGGACATTAAAATCACATCTAATAAAAACTTTTTTATTTAAGAGGTCTAAATTTTTTATATTCAAGAGTTGCATCGATTTTCCTATCTACTAATATGTAGTGCCATATCTACAAGTCTCATAGAGTAACCCCATTCATTATCGTACCATGCCATGATTTTAACCATATCGCCACTAACAACTTGAGTTAAATCTTCTGCTACTATTGAACTATAAGGGTTTCCAACAAAATCTTGAGATACAAGCATATCTTTATCCATTAGTAAAAGACCTTTTAAGCTAGTATCTGCCATCTTGTTAAAAACCGCATTAACTTCTTCTTTTGTAGTCTCTCTCTTAACGACAACATTTAGATCAACCATAGAAACATTAGGAGTTGGAACACGAACACTTTGCCCATGAAGACGACCCACAAGCTGAGGCATTACTAAGCCTATAGCCTTAGCCGCACCAGTAGTAGTTGGAATCATATTTACAGCACCAGCACGAGCACGACGCTTATCTTTTGAATGCTTAACATCTAAGATTTTTTGATCATTTGTGTATGAGTGAATTGTTGTCATAAGACCTTTTTCAATACCAAACGCATCATCTAAAACTTTAGCAACAGGACCTAAGCAGTTTGTTGTACAAGAAGCGTTAGATACAATCTTTTGACCATCATAAAGTTCTTCATTTACACCCATAACAAAAGTAGCAGTTTCTTTATCTTTTGCAGGAGCTGAAAACAATACTTTTTCAACACCATTATCTATGTGAACCTGAGCCGATTCTTGAGTTAAAAACACACCTGTGCACTCTAAAACCATATCTGCTCCACACTCAGCAAAGCCGAGGTTTTTAGGATCACGATCACCAAAAATTCTAATTTTATTACCATCAATACTAATATTATTTTCATCAACTTGAACTAATTCACTTGTAAATGTTCCATGTACTGAATCATTTTTCAGTAGATAAAGCATCATATCTATGCTAGCTGTATCATTAATCGCTACTACTTCAATATCATCTCTCATAGCTGCTATGCGAGCTACACAACGACCAATTCTACCAAAACCATTTATTGCTATTTTTAGTGCCATTATATTTCCTATTAAATTAAAAATTTAGTTATTTTATCTAAATCTTGCTATAATTCGCTTTAAATATGAAAACAATTGCACTATTTGGTGGCTCTTTTGATCCACCGCACATCGCTCATGAAATGATTGTTAATGCCCTACTAAGGACAAAAGAGATTGACAAAGTTATTGTAATGCCAACATTTTTAAATCCATTTAAATCATCGTCTGTCGCACCAGCAGAGCATAGACTCAAATGGCTAAGAAAAATCTTTAGTGATTTTGATAATGTAGAAATTTCTGATTTTGAAGTTTCAATGGGTAAAAAAATAGCAACTATTGAAAGTGTGAAGCATCTGTTGAAGAGTTATCAAAAAATATACCTAGTTATAGGTGCAGATAATCTATCTACACTTCATAAATGGCATGAGTTCGACAGATTAAAAGAGTTGGTAACTTTTATAGTTGCCTCAAGAGAAGGTGTTGATATCCCTGATAGTTTTATGAAACTAACTATAGATATGGATATATCATCAACCACCTTGAGACAAAAACTAGATAAAACAAAACTGCCAAAAAGATGTGCAGGTGAGATACAACAATATTACGAAGGAAAACAATGAAAGATAGAATAGACAACATAACAAGTTCTTTAGATAAAAATAAAGCTGAAAGCATAGAGGTATTTGATTTAAGAGATAAAAATTACTTTGTTGATTATGCGATTATAGCGTCATCTTTAGGTGTAAAACATACTGCAGCTCTACTAGATCATCTAAAAAATGATATTAAACCTGAAGAGAGATTCAATAATGTTGATGAAAGTGGAGATTGGATTGTTGTCGATTTAGGCGATATTCTTATTCATATTATGACCCCAGAATATCGAGTAAAATATGATATGGAAAGTTTTTTAAGTGATCTTAGAGATGGTAAAGAGGGTGAGGTTTTATAAACCTCTAGCTCTTTTTAAAAAAAGTAATTCAACTCTACACGATACTCATTGTACGATAAATCTGCTTTTGTGTTTCCATTTATATCTACTATATCATCAGCATAATCTACAAAACCAAATCTAACTTTTAACTCAAGATTCTTTGTAATGTTTTGCCTAGCATCTATATGAATAACATTACAATCACCTGCTACTCCAGCTTTTTTATCATCTGTGTCCTGAATAGCGTAACGACCCATAATACTAAACCCATCTAATATTTTTGCTTTGCCAAAATCATATCCAGCTCGTGCCATATATGTTTTTGTATTTGCATTCCAGTTATACTGAGCCATTGCACGAGTAAATCCACCAGTAGGAAATCCTCTCCAAGGTGTTACAAAGTCTGCTTCATCAGCAATTTTAGAATAACCAAAACGAGCTAAAAAAGCTTTATTTTTAATATCTAATCTTGCAGCTAAAAGATTTGTATCCAAACTTTGCTTTGCACTTTCCTTATAGCCATCATGCTTGGTTACAAGATTTGCTACATTATAATCAGCATTGAGATCATCAAACTGCTGCATGTACCTAACACCAGGAACAATACTCCAATCACTCGCTATCGGTATAGCATAATGAACCTCTACGGCTAGATTACTTAGTACCTTTGGAACCATCGCATAGCTAAGGTTTACCTTTAAGTTTTTTATAGATTTATTAGTGATTGTACCTATTATTAACTCATTGTCATCACCAATTCTAGCAACAGTTAAGTTTCTATTTACAGCTGAATCATCATTTTCAGACCAATTTTCACGCTTATCCGTATCTGGATTATCTTTTCTATACGCTATAACATCATGACTAGTTGTATGATCACGAAGTTTTTGCTTAGCTAAGTATGCTAGCTGTATCTTTGTTTTTGGGATATCACTTATGGTAGCTGTAATACCATCAAATGCATTTGGAACCATCTTAGTATCATTAGACTTTGTAAAAACTGTCTCAAACAATTGACGACCAGCTACAAATGAAGTTTTACCTAAATCATATTGCAGGTATGCTTGGGCTAAAACACTCATGCCATATTTTCCGGTTGCGCTTGTATCATATCTCGAAAAAGTATCTTTACCTGATTTTAGAGTATTTACGCGGTTTGTATTCATTCTCCATGCAGATGGATTTTGAGAGGTGTATAATCCTGCCGTTGCGCTTATGCCATGTAGGGGAGCTGTTTTATAGATAAAGCTACCACCAATACCCATAGCTTTATTGTCCATCTTTGAAGTTATATTTGGAGGTAGATTCTGCCAATCCCACTTAAAACTATTAAGTCTCAGCCTTCCATAAAATTCTCCCTCAGAGAAAGCTTCTAAAAAGTTATTTGCAATAGGCGGCAATTTATTATACTTCACTACCATATTGCCTTTTAAGGTTATTTTATCATTTATTAGTGTCGCATGCACAGATGAACTTAATGTAAGAGCTGCTACTACTGCTAAACTAATTTTATCTAATTTCATAAAAAACTCCTTGCTTAAAATATAATTATCAATTATAATCTAATCATTATTTAATATTTCTGAATCCTCTTGTATATTTTGTAGGATATCTTGAAAATCATATATGGAATCTACATATCTTACCGGTTCACTACCCCTTGCATAACCATGTTTTAGCGTTTTATAATACTTTTTTTGAGAAAGTAATGGTAAAACTCGCTTGAGATCATTCCAAACACTTGGATTTAATCCAATCTTCCTTGCTAACCTTCTTGCATCTAGCACATGTCCAAAACCTATGTTATAAGATGCAAGTGCAAACTTCAAACGATTCTCCCCAACTACATCCTCTGGAACCTGTTTTAACATCTGATTAAGATGCTTACTTCCACCTCGTATACTTTGCTCTGGATCTAAACGATTTTTTATACCTAACATTTTTGATGTATTGCGAGTAAGCATCATCAGTCCTCTGACACCGGTAAAACTTTTTGCTTTTGGATTCCAATGAGACTCTTGGTATGACTGTGCAGCTAAAAGACTCCAAGGAATATCATAAAATTCAGCATATTTTTTAAAATATTCTTCATATTTTGGCAATCTGGACTTTACTCTTTTGTAAAACATCTTATTGTCATAGTAATCATAAAAAAGAACATAACTATAATAATGATCTTTGAGTTGCGCTAGCTTTCCACTTTGATTAAAACTATTAAACCATGAGTACATGTCAGCTTCTAATTTTTTTGAATTTTTGGCTAATACCCACGCCTGCTGTTCCCTTCCACTTATAACAAATGCTAGTGCTATTCTAGGTAAATATCTCTGATTTAACGCGTATATATTTGAATCGGCTATAGTACAATCTATCTGATGGTTAGCAACCTGTTCTAAAAGTTCCTCTGTTGATAGTTCTGAGTCAAGCGTTGCATTTATATCATACCCATCCTCTTGCAGTGCCTTTATGGTTTCACTATAACTAGTACCTTTACCAACAGTTATCTTAAGCCCAGAAAGGTTTTCTATATCTCTTGGAAAATCACCACTATTTAACATACTGCGATTACAAACAACCTGCTCTTGAACCTCAAAATAAGAGGGTCCAAAGTTAAATATCTTTTCACGCTTTTTGGTCTTAGTTAGTGATGCTGAAGTGATGTGTATATGAGGCAATTTACTAAACTTAATGGCTTCTGCAATAGTGTTTGCTTTAATTATATTTAGACTTACGCCAAGATGACTCGCATAAGCACGAAGCAAATCATACTCAAAACCCTGTGCACCATTCGTACCTATGTAATAGGTCGATGGTGCATTTAACAACACAACATTCAAAATTTTTGTCTTCTTAATTTCATCTAAAACTGATGGTTTTGCTATTCTTTTTCCAGGTTCATAAGCAGAATGACTAAGCCATCCAAAACTAAAGAAAGAGATTGCTAAGAATACAGCTAAAACTATCTTAATATATTTATCTAAACTATCCATTGCATTAGTTTACAACTAAAACCTTATGCAAAGATAAAACGATTGAGTCCATCGTGATATTCATGTGCTAAAACTTCATCATGTGCTTTAAGTATAGAATCAACAAGATAAAGACCTAAACCAAAGCTATTTTTAGATGGATTCTCTTTTGTAAAAGGTTCTATATAATAATGAAGAGGATGTGAAATACATTCACCTTTACTTTCAAATGTAAGCTCATCATCAATCATTAAGATATTGACATGTGAGTCTGGAGAATATTTAATACCGTTATCTATCATATTTTTTATAGCGGTTGTATAAAGTCTATAATTTGCTATTATCTTTGCAGAAGCATCTATATTTACACTCACTGCAGTTTTTTCTACCATCGCCATATCTATGGCTCCATCGATAACATCTATCAATCTATACTCATTGAATCCACTTTTATCATTTACACTAGTAACCTCTTCTATTAGAGCAAATTCATTCACAAGTGATTCTAATCGTCCAAATATAGAACTAAACCTATCTCGCTGTTTTTGCGAATCTAACATCTGGGTCGCTATAGTTCCCTTTGCTATTGGTGTTTTCAATTCATGCATGATATTTCTTAAAAACAGTGTTCTTGATTCTAAGAGCGAACTAATTTTTTCTTTTGTAAATTCAAGTTCATTAGAAACCAAGGCTATCTCATCTCTTCCAGAAGTTTTAAATGATATATCCAAATCCCCATTTCCAAACAATGCTATCTTTTTTCTTAATCGAATAAGCGGTTTGAGTCTTTGTAAAATAAGTGCAAATGATATAGATATTATCAATACAATAGTTAAGTATGAGTAAGCAATTGCATAGTATGTATAAGGCTTTAATTCCTCATCATGGATCAATATAGAACCTATCGGTGTTTGTATAAAAAAGTATATCTCTTTTCTTAACTCAATCATAGAGATTCTTGAATCACGGACAACTTTTTGAGTGTAAAAACCTTTTTTATTAAGCATAATAGCCTCATCAAGTCTTTTAAAATTTTTCTGTTTTAATAATTTTGATTTTTTTAATATGCTTTTCTTTTTTACGGGGTCTTTTTCTATAAGAAACTTATATACAGCCAAGTTTGCTTCAAGCATAATTTGTGAAGTTTTTTTCTGTAGGTGTTCACGATATATCTGAGTGATTGTTTCATGTTTTGCAAATATATGTTCTATATATTGATATTTATTTAACTTATAAAATTCCCAAAATACTGCACTTACACTTAAAAGAGTAACGCTAAGAGCAAAAAGTACAGTTATAAGTACAGCATGTTGTCGCATTATTATTTAAGTAGTTTGTATCCGACACCACGAACAGATTCTATAAGCGTTTTATCACCGAGTTTATTTCTAATTCTTCCGACCATAACATCTATACTTTTGTTTGAAGAATCTTCATTTATAGCATTTACATTATGAATCAAGTCTTCTCTAGAAACTACAAGTCCTTGCTTTGCAATCATATACGCAAGTATCCCAAATTCTGCATTTGTCAAATCTATATTTCTATTTTTATATGTGATAAGCATAGAGGAGTTATCACATCTAAAATCACTCTTAGACTCCTCTTTTGCTTCACTTTTTGCTTCATATCTTCTTAAAACTGAATGGATTCTAGCCTCTAACTCTCTAGGGTCATAAGGTTTTGGCATATAATCATCAGCACCGAGATCAAAAGCCTTCACCTTATCTGTAACATCACTTCTAGCTGAAGATATTATTATTGGAATATCTTGACGCTCACGAATCGCTTCACAAACCTCTAGTCCATCCATGCCAGGAAGAGTCAAATCCAATATCACTAAATCAAAAGGCTCTAGCTTCAAAATACTAACCGCTTTAAAAGGGTCATCTTCTGTAATAACCTCAAACTCAAACTGCTCAAGATACTCCGTAAGAATCTCAGCTAATTCTAAATCATCTTCTATCATCAATATTTTTTTCATAACTTAATCTTAACAGATATAAACTAATAACTAGCTAAGAAACTAATAAAGCTATGTGGTAAGCTATAAAAGCAAGCCCGTAAGCTGCTATTGAGGTAAATGCTAGGAGATAAAAGAAGTATTTTATACCCCCTGCTTCACGAGTGAACACAATTGAAGCAGCTAAACATGGCAGATATATCATAATAACTACTATAAATGCTATGGCAGAAGCAAATGGTATATTTTTACTTATGGCATCTATCAAAGAGTTGCTCTCTTCATCAACATCTCCCCCAACTGCATAAAGAACACCAAGAGTTGAAACAACCACCTCTTTAGCTGCTAGTCCAGTTTGAAGAGCTACACTCATCTTCCAGTCAAAACCAAGTGGTGCGAAAATAGGCTCTGAAAACTTACCTATAGTTCCCAAGTAGCTCTGTTCTAGTTGTGCTTCTGCAAGTTTATTTTCAAATCCAATCTTTTCATTTTCATCTACTGCCATCTCTATTTTAGAGCTATAATCTTCCACTAAAACTAAATTTTTAGGATAGTTACTTAAAAACCAGATAAGCATAGATGCAGCGGCGATAAATGTACCAGCTTTTTTAAGATACATCATAGTCTTTGTTAAAACTGTATGCCATATAAGTTTTACAGATGGAAGTCTATACTTTGGCATCTCCATCACAAACGGTTCATCAGCACCTTTAAATGCTGTAAGTTTTAGGATTTTTGCAGCTACTAAACCTAGCATCGCTCCACCAATATAGATAGCAAAAAGCATATTGCCCGCCATACTCTCAGGAAAAAATGCACCAACAAAAAGAACATAAACAGGAAGTCTAGCTCCACAACTCATAAAACCAATGATAAAAAGTGTTAGAAGTCTATCTCTATCATTCTTTAAAATCCTCGCTGACATGTAAGCAGGGATAGAACACCCAAAACCAGTAACTAGTGGTATAAAAGACTGACCATGAAGCCCAAACTTATGGAAAAAACCATCAAGTAAAAAAGCAACTCGTGACATATAGCCTGTACTCTCTAAAAGAGCAATTCCTATAAAAAGTATAATAATATTTGGCACAAAAAGAACAACCGCACCAACACCAGCGATGATACCATCAACTACAAGTGAGCGAACATCTTCATTTGATATAGTAGCACCTATAACATCGCCAAACCAACCAAAGAATGCATCTATCCAATCCATAGGAACAGAACCTATCTCAAAAGTAAGCTGAAAAAGTCCCCACATGAAAAATAGAAATATTGGAATACCAAAGAGTGGATGGATTAAAATATTATCAATTTTTTCTGTTAATGTTTTTTTCTCTTCAAACTTTTCTTGTTTTACAACCTCAGCTACTATACCTCTATTAAACGAAGAATACTCCTCTGCAAAAGCCTCCTTTATATCATCACTATCATGGTGAAGTTCAATATGCTTAGATGCTTCTATAAGTATAGGTTGAAGCTCTGTCCAAATAGGATCATCGTGCAGTTTTGCATAAGTTTTTTTGTTGTTTTTTAAAAGGTTTATAGCTACATTTCTATAAGAGTTGCTAGCTTTGTATTTATGCTTTGTTAAATAGTCAACGATTACAGAAATCTCCTCTTCAACTGGCTCACTAAAAATTAGTTTTGATTCTTGTCTGCCCTGTTCTCTTACATCAACAACCGCATCTAAAAGTTCCTCAATACCCTCTTTTGTAACAGCAGAAACTTTGATACATGGAATACCAAGAAGTTCTGACATGTAAGTAGCATCTATATTTATAGCCTCTTTTTGAGCTTCATCGCTCATGTTGAGTGCTATAACTATATTTTTATTCATACTCATAAGTTCAGAAGTAAGTTGAAGGTTTTTAGCTAAGTTTGTAGAATCTACAACATTAATAATAAGGTCATAACCCTCAGCATTAAGATACTCATGTGTCACTCTCTCTTCTATAGTATAATCAGTAAAAGCATAGGTTCCAGGAAGATCAACAACAGTAAAATGATAGTTTTTATAATCAAATAAGACCTCTGTTTTATCTACTGTAACGCCTGAAAAATTCCCTACATGTAGATGTGCATTTGATACAGAGTTGATAAGCATACTCTTACCAACATTTGGTTGTCCAACCAGTGCTATCTTAATATGGTTTGCTATAACAGGACAGGCTTTTAACTCTTCTTCACTCATATTTTTTCAACCTCTATAAGTTGGGCTTCTTCAGCTCTAAGAGCTATGTTCATCTTGCCTACTTTTATCTCTATAGTACTTTTTACAGGTGCATGTTCTAGTACCTCTATATCAGCCTCTTTCATAATCCCAAAAGAGATAAGTCTTTGTTTTAACTCTTTTGGAGCATGTAGTTTTACAACTCTTACTTTACACGCTTTTTTACAATCATTTAATGTTTTCATATTTTATCTTTTTTATATTTTCGTAATGATAACTAATATCATATTA
>JAYEGN010000024.1:0-5287 GCA_034659115.1 Campylobacterota bacterium | reverse complement strand
TTCATAATCGCAAGGCTCTTTAAAGATGTGCATTTGTGCTACACCTCTGTTGATGATATGGTACTTTCCTGCTAATTCTATACGGGGTTTTCTTGCCATGCTATACTCCTTGGTGTAGTATAGCAGAAAGAAGATTAAGTTGTCATTGTCACCTGACCCCTAGACCCTTAGACCTTTAATAGTCTTCCAAAAGGCTTGTGATCGTATCCATACGATAACTTCCACCTGTTTTTGCGGGAAGCTGTATATGGAAAACCGTACCTACGGTTTGATGAGAGGAAACTAGAGAAGTGCTTTTGGTGGCTTGTCAGTTTTTTACCCTACCCTGTACTCTATTAAAAACTTTAATCTCCTCATGAAAAACATTCAGAGCTTTCTCTTCATCTGCTTTATCAAAATTTTCATACATGCTGTTTTCTACAATCTCACTTAACATAGGAACAATTGGACTTTTTTTAAACAACTCTTCTACTTCTTTTTTTTCACTCGAACTCAAATCAAATTCTTCAAAATGTTTCGTAGGCTTATCCACAAACAATTTTAGTTCATTCTTAGAACTGACTATATCAATATCTGCCTCTTTAGCAAAAAGTATTGCAGAAGCATATAAATTAAAAGAAAGCACTTTTTTATATAATTTTTTATCCCTAGCCCTAGCCCTAGCCATATCCATATCCATAGCCATATCCATATCCCTAGCCATATCCATAGCCATATCCATATCCCTAGCCATAGCCCTAGCCATATCCATATCCATAGCCATATCCATAGCCATATCCATAGCCCTAGCCATATCCCTAGCCCTAGCCCTATCTATAGCCATAGCCCTAGCCATAGCCATATTCATATTCATAGCCATATCCATAGCCATATCCATAGCCATATCCATAGCCATAGCCATATCCATAGCCATATCCATAGCCATAGCCATATCCATAGAAAAAAAATCTTTTAAAAATAAACTATTTTTAAAAGATTGCAGATAAATCTGCATTGTTTTCTTATATATCTCTATATCTGTATCTTTTGAACTATGATGCAACAGTCCATACTCTCCATGAAAAGAGATAAACTCAAACAATGTTAATTTACTAACAACAACATTAGAAATTTCTACTTTCAAATTTAAATTATGGGGAATGTATTTATCTAAAAGAAAAATATATTTATCTGCTTTTTTCTCTTTAGGTAAACAAGAGAGCAATTCACGAGTCAAGTAACCTTTTCTAAATGACGCTAAATAAAAACCAATGTAAAGTAAATTAGAAAGCTTTGTATCATAACTTGCTTCTAAATCATTGAGCTGATAGGCTATATCTGTCTCATCTTTTTCTAGTATCTCTATTAAATTAACTTTTTCTATTTTTTGCTTCTTTAAAAGTGTTTCAAACATCTTTTTAACACTTTGAACTATCTCTATATCTATATCTATCTTTTTAGTATTAGATTCAATGTTTTTTACTTCTGCCTTAAAAGTATGTAAATTATCCAAATGAATTAACATATAAAGCAATGAATTGAGCCACTGCTCTCTCTGTTCTTTTGTCAGCTTGTTGGTACTGTTAAAAAGAAAGTTGTACAAGAACTTAAGATGAGAAGGCTTTTTTGCTTCTAGTAAAAAATGTAATATCTCATCTTGTCCTTCATCTTGTCGTATGCCATCTATACCAAAATATAGCTGGGCTATCTCTTCCCATCCAACCCTCTCTAAGTTATTAAATATTTCTCTTTTAAGATACCCATCGAGTTTTCGTTTAGGTTGTTTTTTGTGAATGTATTTGGCTACCAAATACTCTTGAAATGAGAGATGAGAAAACTGAACGAAACCCTCTTTTGGAGAAACAAGAAGCCCTGTTCTTGCCAAGAAAAATTCTGCTATATCTTTTACGGCTGTACCTTCATCTATACTAGAGAAGTGAGAGTCTTGAAGTATATCAGAAAAAATCCTATGCATCTCTTTGGTAGAGGTATAGATGTGTAGTTGTTTTTTTTCATTGATATTATCACCTGAAACAGAGTGATGGAGCCTATATGCAAATTCACTCAAAAAAGCTATCTTATCACCTTTTGTCCATGTAGGTGTTTGACTTTTGTCTAGTCGTTTCTTTTGGTCAAGTAAAAAAACATAGGCTTCAGTAATCTTCTCATAAGCCAAAGCCCTAGTATCAGGTATCTCTCCATCCGTTTCAGAAATGAAACCTAACATTGCTAAGTAGATAGGTCGATGCTTTAACTCAGCCAACCCCGTAAAGTCTCTAAGTTTTTCTAAAAAGTCTCTGTTTTTTAATGCTATGAGAGGTTTATCATGACTGTAACGAATTTGAAAGAATTTTTGACTAAAAATCTCTATCTGCTTTTGATTAAAAGGTTGTATGTATAGCTTTTCAAAAAGACCTTCAGAAAAGTTAACATAATCAAATCCAGTAGGTCGTGCTGTAATAATCACATTTGTCTTTATTTTAGTCTCTCGTTTATCAATCCAACGTATCCATTTTTTAATCCACTTAATCACTTCTTGGCTCACACTTGATTCTAATTCATCAAAGCCATCAAAAAGAACAATTGCCCAACCATTTTCTACATAGTAATTAAAAAACTCTATCCCTATTTTAAAATCAATCTTTTTAGAAAAGCTAGAGAACCATTGGAAAAGTAATTGTTCAAAAGTATTAATTTTAGAGAAGTCTAATTCACGTAAAACAATTGGGAAAACAACGCGTCTACCCAAGTTGTAATGTTCCTGACTGGTTTGTGAAGCAGATAAAGATGTGGCTAGATACTTCACTAGTGTAGATTTTCCACTGCCTGCCAAACCTGAAAGTGCCACATAAGGGTAACGGTTCAAATAGGTATAGACCTCATCACCATTTATCTTTTCTACCTCTTCACTACTGTTAATGACACTTATGTCTTCTGTTGCTAGACGCAAAGGTACATAAATATCTCGAAGTGATACAGGTACATCTTCTGTCGCTTCAAAAAAATCAAAGCTATTTTCACGGTCAAAATACTGGGTCAACTTAATTTGATACTCTCTTTTTTGTGTAGAAAACTTAGAGTCTTCTACAAAAGGTGCATCAAGTATATGGTTTTTTTCTATCACTATAAATACCTCTCTATATTCTCTTCCTCTTTAAAATTAGCATAAAATACTTCTTTAAACTTTTTGAAATTACTATGTCTTCCTTGCATCTGATAAACCTCATCTAAAAACTTCTTTTGTGAAGCATCACTATAGTCAACTATCTTCTCTCTTGAAGTAGGGTCTAAAAGTTCACTTTCATTTGTTTTGTCAAAGTGAGACAAAAATTCCAAATAGACAAAATATTGTTCTTTGTTGTCCACTGTCATCATGTCTTTTTCACTACAAACTTTTACAATGGCATCAAGCATATCAGGTTTGTTTTCTAAAGCAGAATAGACAGGTTCATAGAAAAGTTTTAAATACGCAATCAATGCCATTTTTTTGTACTCTGCTAAAGTATCTTCAGTTTTCTTCACCATATTAATATGAAAATAAAGTGTCGTAAGATAATTTTTAATTCTACGAGGATTAGGGTCTATAATGGAAATAACAAAAGGAATAAAATCAGTTCGGTACCAACTGTCTTCTCTTTCACTAAGCTGACTATTAACATAAGCATGAATTTGTCTAACAGTTGGTTCTTTTATGTAAAAAGTTGCTTGAAAAAGCTTTTCCAAATAAATCCTAGCGTCTTTAGAAGATTTCACTTCCGTTTTAGAAAGAGATTTTTCTATGTGTTGTCGGTCATACCCAAAAACAAATACACAATACTTGGTAGAAAGATATTGCTTAATCTCTTTTAACAACTTCGCTATGGTAGCATCTTCACATCGGTCTAAATCATCTATGAAAATAACCACACGAGCCTCTTTAAACTTTTTCTCTTCTGAAATATCTTCCTTCAGCAAAAGTAGTTTAATTGCCTCTTGAAAAGCCATCTTAAATTTTTGGTTTCGCTCTATGCTTTGAAAATTATCTTTTTCATACTTTTCTCCAATATTGACAATATTGGTACCTTGATTTTTCCCTACTTTCAAATACGCACCCAACATATCTAAACCAGATTGAATGGTAATAGAAGCTATTTTCCTAATCTCATTTTTTGATTTAGCATAAGTGGTAAAATGATTATGTATCTCTTGCAATAAACCAACCATAGGCTCTTCATGGTTTTCATGTTCCCAAGGATTGAACCAAATGGTATGGATATGTTTAAATTTTTGTGCATCTACTGGGTAACTTTTGGCAACTTCATCAAATTTCTCTTTCTCCTCAGAAGCAACTGTGTCAAAATTTAAAATATGTTGCGTAGGTTTACCATTAAGAGAAGCTAAAAGATGTTTCATAACACTTGTTTTTCCACTACCCCAACGCCCAGAAAGACCAATAGAGAAAGGAGTAGATGCTTGAAGTACAAGCTCTCTTATGTTTTTTATCTGTTTTTCATGACCTAAGTCTTTAATCATTAAAGTATATTCATCATTTTGAAACTGCATGCCATCCTTTCTATTATGATAGATGATTATAGCATTTTTTATTTATGAATAAGAGTATAGGTATCTGCTAAAATACAAATTACGGGTCAGTCGCCACGTTAAAAATTAAGGGTCAGAAGTGTAGGTGTCAGGTGACAACGACAACTCATTGCTTACTCCTCCTCATCACACCACACCATACACAGCTTGCTGGGGCACAGGGGTCTGGTAACAACGACAATCTATATATAAGATAGAAAAATTTTTGATTACAATGTTGAATTACCATGTAGAATATATTGGGATTATAGGATTATAGGGGTCTGGTGACAAGGATTATAGGGGTCTGGTGACAATGACAACTTATGGGCATGACCCCAAACCTCTGCATGCAAACGGGTAGGTTTAGGAAACTTTAAGCCTAAAGTTAAGAGAGAGCTTATGTACAGTATGTCAAACTCCTGGGATGCAGCCGGTGTAGCGGATTTCAACAATGATGGTATTGCAGACATTCTCTTTAGAGATCCCCTTTTAGAAATAACAGTACAGGGAAAAACCTGATCTTCTTCCAAAATGCAGACGGAAGCAGAGCTTCATATGCGTATATAACAAGTATGTCAGCTCTTGAAAAATAGAAATACGAGATGATAACGATAATCCAATAAAATTAATGTTTCACATGCCCACATGCCTGCCTCGTAAAGTTAGAATAGAAAAAACTGGATTTTATTTAAACTAAAAAATGGCTAGTGTTTGATACAATCATTTGATTAAGGATATTGTTAGG
>JAYEGN010000023.1:0-5405 GCA_034659115.1 Campylobacterota bacterium | reverse complement strand
GAGAGGTGTAACGAGAAGAAATCTATATTGACATATACTTTAACATATGTTAAAATACATATAAAAATACATATTTAAAGGAGTTATTATGGAAATTGCATATACTCAACAAGAAACAGTAGGGATAACAGAACTAACAAAATCACTAGGAACTTATATAGATAAACTAGTAGCATATCCTCTTAATAAATTAGCTATAATTAGAAGAAATAAGATGGAGGCAGTTATTATTCCTATTGCCCAGTATGAACATATGAAAAAAGCTACTGATTATATAGAAGATATGGCAATATTTGAAAAAACTAAAGAAAGATTATCAAGTGAAGAGTTTGAAGGTGGATTTGACTTTCAAGAGTATCATCAAAAAAGAATATCTAAGAGAGATAATGTTTCAAATTGATTTTCATAAAGATATTCAAAAAGATTTAGAGCTACTTCCTGATGTTGTCTATGATGAGGCAGTGGAATATTTGGAAAAATTCAAAATAGAACCATATAGATATACTCAAAAACTTGGAAATTATCATGGTATGGATTTAAGTAGTTTGAGAAAAACATATATTGCAAATGCAACATATAGAATTATAACTAGAATTATAGACAATACAATACAAGTTGTAGAAATCGTTGTAATAGATGAAAGAGAAGATATAAAAGTATATAAAAAAGCTTTTGATAGGATTTTTCCTCGTCCCATCTCTCCTGAGGTGTAACGAGAAACTTTTTATGCTTAGTAGGTGCATCTATATGAGACCGATAAGGTCGCCTTGTTGCATATCTAAGCTATTATGTTATAATCTTTTAGAAAAAATACTAGAAGCTAGAAGGAGTTTAGTGTGCAAAAAACTACGATTATAAAAAATCTGCAAAATTTTAATAATACACATAAAGATGATGGCTTTGTGATTGTTAGCTTATTTGGTTCTTATGCTAGAGGAACTCAAGATATTTTCAGCGACATCGATTTAACATATAAGATAGATCATGATATTTTTTTTAAAGATGATGCTTTTGCAAAGCTTGAAGAGATTGAAAAAATAAAAAAAGAACTTGAAAAAAAGTTCCATAAAAAAGTAGATTTGATTCCTGCTAACACTAAAAATAGTTCTGTCCAAGAGGTACTAATAAAAGAGCAGGTAGTGATATGAAAAATAGACTAGAATCAATTATAAAAAAGATAGATGATATAGACTACTTTATCTCGCAAAAAGATGGAAAAATTGTAAAAGCATTAGAAGATAGAACATTAAAACCTGCCATAAGAATGCAAATAATATCTATAGCAGAACAATTCAACAAGCTTAAAGATGAAAACGAGTTTGAATTACTGTCTCAAATAGATAAGCTTGACCTGAAAGGTTTAAATGCCGTTAGAAACTTTATAGCTCATGATTATGATAGTGTAGATGATGAAATCATTGAAACAGTTTTACGAATCCATATACCAAAAATAAAATTTCAAATCAAAAAAATTCTTTTTTCTCGTTAAACCTCTCCTGAGGTGTAACGAGAAAAGAATTATTGATAATTTATGAGTGAGTTCATATTAGAATCATTATTATACTATAATTCCCTACTAGGATGTGTATATGAAACAAGAGATAGATTTAACTCTCAAAACTGAGTTTATAGATGATTATAAAAGTGCTTATCCTCTCATCTCTAGAGAGTCTGTTGTTGATTGGAGTAGGGTCACATGTGAAGGTGTAGTTTTAAACTTGCTTGATAGTAAAAAGAGGTTTATCGCTAAGGGTTATCACGGTAAGCAGAATAAGGGTTATGGTTGGATTTTATCACTCAATAAAGATGAAAAAATAGATGAAAAATACTTTAGTAAAAAGATAAAACTTGCTCTTGCATGTAGAGAGGATTTTTTTAAAGATAAAACTACAACTGCATTTAGAGTTTTTAATGGTGAGGGTGATGGAGTAGGTGGCTTAACTATAGATTATTTTGATGGCTACTATCTACTCACTTGGTATAGTGTTGGTATATATGAGTTTAGAGAGGAGATATTAGAGGTCTTAAAACTACATGTGGAGTACAAGGGCATATATCAAAAGAAACGATTTGACACAAAGGGCATGTATCTTGAAGATAGAGATGATTTTGTCTGTGGAAGCAAGGCTGATACCCCTATAATAGTAAAAGAAAACGGTGTAAACTTTGCTATATATCTTGATGATGGAGCTATGGTTGGAGTATTTTTAGATCAAAGAGATGTAAGAAGATCCATACGAGACAGATATGCCAACAAAAAAACTGTGCTAAATACATTTTCATATACCGGTGCTTTTTCAGTTTTTGCAGCATTAGGTGGTGCTTTAAAAACCACAAGCGTTGATTTGGCAAAAAGAAGTTTGCCCAAAACAAGTGAGCAGTTTAGCGTGAATGATATAGACCCGAAAACTCAAAACATCATAGTAGAAGATGTTTTTAACTACTTTAAATATGCTGTACGAAAAAAACTACTCTTTGATTTGCTAGTCCTAGATCCACCAAGCTTTGCAAGAAGTAAAAAACATACATTTTCAGCATCAAAAGATTATGTAAAACTTTTAAAAGAGGCTATCCAAATCACCACTAAAAATGGAGTTATTGTAGCATCTACAAACTCGGCAAACTTTTCAATGATGACTTTTAGAGATTTTATAAAGAGAGCTTTTAAAGAGTTAAATGGTAGGTTTAAAGTCCTAGAGAGTCACACTCTCCCAGAGGATTTTAGAGTAAATCCTAAGTTTAAAGAGGGCAACTATCTTAAAGTGGTTTTTATAAAAAAACTTACTTAATTTCTAATAGTTCTACATCAAAAACAAGTGTAGCAGATGGAGTGATTTTTGGTGGGGCACCTTGTTCTCCGTAAGCTAGGTTTGATGGGATTACTAACTGCCATTTATCTCCCACTTTCATCTTCATTAGAGCTTCACTCCAGCCTTTTATCACCGCATTTACAGGGAAACTCACCGCTTCACCTCTGTTATAAGAGCTGTCAAATACTGTTCCATCTATGAGTGTTCCATGGTAGTGTGTTACAACTGTATCTGTTGCTTTTGGATGAACTTTTCCCTTTCCAGATTTTATGATTTTGTACTGAAGACCGCTTGGCAGAGTGATAACACCTTTTTTCTTTTTATTTGTAGCTAGGTATGCTTCACCCTCTTTTTTATTATGCTCACTAAACTTGTTCAGCATAGTGATCTCTCTCTTTTTCTTCTGTTCTTGAAAGTTCACAAGTGCTTGACGCATCTCATCATCACTGAGTCTAGGTTTTACACCACTAAAAACATCTTTCATTCCTAGTTTCATAGCCTCTAGGTCTATATCATCTTTTGAGACCATAAGCTGAGTTCCTAGTTGAGTACCTATAACATAACTAACTTTTTGTTCCTGTGTTTTAAGTGCATTATCTGCCATAACAGAAGTAGCTATGAGTCCTAAACTACCTATGATTGTTGCTAATAATTTCAATATATTTCCTTTTTTGATTTTAAAAATTATAGCAATATATGATTAACTTTTAGCTCTCCATCTCTTTTATAGCCATAATAGCAGCCATAATTAGAGGATAGGTAGTGGGAGCTGCTGTTAGCATCGGTTGTGTTGCTACTTGCATAGACATTACACTATATACACTTTTTCCAGATTCTATGATGTTACCGATGAGATTTACAATCTCTCCAGCTTCATCTCCACCTATCACTTGCCCACCAACTATCTGACCGCTGTGTCTTGAAACGATAAGTTTTACATACTGTTGTCTTGCTCCTGGCATCTTACCTGGATGGCGATTCATACCTCTAAATGAGCCTATAATCATAGTAGTGTTTGTTTTTACCTCTGCTTTATCAGCTGTTACACCTGCTGAGGCAAAGGTTGTGTCGCCTATCTTAGTTGAAAAGATAGCTATCGTTCCACTCATCCCTTTTAAGTACTTGATACCATATAAAGAACTTCCTGCAACTCTAGCTTCTGCTGAAGATGTTGAAGCAAGCATAACCTTTGATGGTCCTTTTGAGATGAAACCTCTTCTAGCCGTACAATCTCCAACTGCAAATATATCAGTATTTTCAGTTCTCATATAGTCATCAACCCAAATCCCACTATAATGCCCTAAAGAGATTCCAGCTTTTTCAGCAAGTGCTGTATTTGCTTTGTATCCAGTAGTAAGTATAACTAGGTCACTATCTATGATAGTGCCACTTTTGAGTTTAACAGCATTTACAATGTTATCGCCATTTTTATCTACTATCTCGACAACTCTATCGCTACCAATATACTTAACACCAGCTTTTTGGATAATCTCTTGTGCTTCTTTTGCGATGTCAGAGTCAAATGCTCTATTTAAGATAAATTCACTTCCACCTATAACAGTAACATTTTTGCCACTTTGAGCGAACTCCATCGCTATCTCTATACCTATAAAGCCACTTCCAACTACAAGGATGTTTCGCTTATCTTGGGAATACTCTTTTAGTTTTCTAATCTTCTCTACATTTTTAGCAACTGTGAAAACTCCCTCAAGACTTAAAGAGTGTTGCAGAGATTCGTGAACAAAAGGGATAGAACCAGTTGCAAAAACAAGCTTATCAAAAGAAAGAGCAACATCATCATAGTAAGCTATCTTGCTCTTAACATCTATATCTTTTACAGTTGCTACACAAGTTTCTATCCCCATATCATCAGAGATACCACAAGGTGCTATGCCATTTTCAACACTACCCAAAGTAGATCCAAATATATAAGGTATAGAGCAGGGAACAAGCTGTTTTTCATACTCTCTTATAACCATTATAGTTTTATCAGGATTGTTCATCTTTGCAGTCACAGCACAAACACCACCAGCAGGTCCACCACCGATGATTAATATATCTACGCTTTGTTTTTTCATCTTATCTACCTAAATTTTTTTGAAATTATATCTCGCAAGGATTACAATTTGGTATCATTTATCTTCTGTATTTTAAGAAGTTTTAGTAAAAATATGGCAAGATGAAAGATTTTGAGTAAAATCAATAAATTATGATAAAATTACCTAAATAGCCATTCAGTATACTTCTTTTCTATGAACTATTCTAATTAGAGTAATCACTAAAATATCATTTTCTTTCAGATAGACAATTCTATAGTTACCAGCTCTTTTTCTAAACTTAGCTAAGTTCGTGAACGCTCTAGTTCATTTGCATAAGCATCCAAATCAGTTAGCAAGGTTTCATCCATACGAATATTAATGGCTTTTTTCATAATGTATCCTCGTATCTACATTATACTACAAATCTTTAAGATTGTAATATTCTCATAATCCCAAATAATTCCATAAGGATTTATAAAATTTATCTATGCTTGTGCTTAAGGGATGTTTAGTAAAAATTTTAAGCCACCTTATTGGTGGTGTAAATTTTTAATGA
>JAYEGN010000022.1:0-5447 GCA_034659115.1 Campylobacterota bacterium | reverse complement strand
ATGCCATTCTTGACAGGATTGTACACAATGCTTATAAAATAGAACTTTCTGGAGAGTCACAAAGGAAAGAGAACGCTAAAAACATGACAAAACAGTAAAATTATCCTTCCACTCATTTCCAATTATGTTAAAATTCAACACGCTTGTTTTTGGATTGAAAAAGTGGAAGGCTTTTTGTGAAACGGGTGGAAGAATGTTGTGAAATCTCTAACTGGGCTACTAATATCAATACTACAACTCAAGAAATGAGTGACTATACTCTGATTACGAAAGATCCGGTAACAGGTTTGATTATGGATCATTTAGTTGTAGATGCTATGATTGCTGCTTGGGGTTATAAGTATTGGAGCTGGGGAGAAGAGTCTTTTCATGTCAAAGAAGAAGACTGGTTTGAGAAGGATTCTGATACTGGTGGCTCTGATAAAACTGGCCATTTTTATATGACATATCTACTCTCTCGTGTGATGGCTTCTCGAATGGAAGATAGAGGTTGGGGATTAGAAGAAGCTTCCCTTGCAGGTGCACTTTCAGGTATGCTTGCTATGACTCTTTTAGAAGTTGGTGATGGTACTAGTGCATATGGATTTTCAAAAGAGGATTTGCTAGCAGATGCCCTTGGTGCTGGTATGGCTTATTTACTACGTGCAAATCCAAGAGTAGATGATTTTGTAGATATTAGACTTGAATACCTTCCTTCTTCGGGCTACTTGAGTGATGGAGACAATACTACAGACTATTCCGGTATGAAGCATCTAATGGCGTTCAAAGTAGCTGGTTTTGAATCATTAAAGCATACTTACTGGGGATTAATTGAGTTGCAAGTAGGGTACTATTCCAGAGGTTATCGTAGCTATGATACTGGTAGTGATAAAAGTCAGCATGCTTATGCTGGTATTGGAATCAGTTTATCAAATTTAGCAGATAGAAGTGAAGTTAATGTTCTCAAAAATCTATTTGAGTTTTATCAACCTGGACATACATACATAGAGACAGATATATGGTCACGTTAGATTGAATTACTTTTTTGGATTCTCCTATTGGAAGCATGAGTTTGTAAAACCTTTTTTACATAATCTTGATGAACGAAGTATAGTATTTGTAAATCCTTTTTTTAAAAAGAACTACTTTGAACTAGCTATGAAAAAGGGGTTGGACACAAGCTCTTCTATCTATATCTGGGGTAAAAAAGCTTTTCCACTTATAGAGGATTTTGCACTTAAGCATTCCCTGAAAGTTTATAGAATTGAAGATGGTTTTATCCGTTCTGTCGGACTTGGTTCAGATCTTACTCAGCCATATTCTCTTGTTGTTGATTCAAAAGGCATCTATTTTGATCCAACTGTGGAGAGTGATTTAGAGCATATTATACAAACAACTTCTTATGATGAAAATATTTTAATAAGAGCAAAAAAAATTAGAAAATATTTAATAGAGAAAAAACTATCAAAATATAATTTATATGAAAATAAAAAATTAGATATTCCAAGTGATAAAAAAGTAGTTCTTGTCCCTGGTCAGGTTGAAGATGATGCTTCCATTAAGTACGGTACATCAGGTATGACCAATTTGGAGCTATTGAAACAAGCTCGTCAAAATGCTAAAGATGCTTATATCATCTATAAGCCACACCCAGATGTTTTAGTTGGGAATAGAGTTGGAAATATAGATGAAAGTACTGCATTAGAGTATGCTGATAGAGTTGTAACAGAAGTTGGGTTGGATAGCGTGTTGGAAATCTCTGATGAAGTACACACTATGACATCTTTGGTAGGCTTTGAAGCTCTTATGAGAGAGAAAAAGGTTTTCACCTACGGAATGCCATTTTATGCAGGATGGGGACTTACAAATGATAGAGTTAAACTGCCAAGAAGAGATAAAAAAGTATCTGTAGATGAGTTAGTAGCAGCTACTCTTATTTTATACCCGATTTATATAAACCCATTTTCACTTGAGCTCTGTGAAGCAGAAGAGGTTTTAACTGAACTTGAAAAAGAAAAAGTACACTATGATATTTCATTGGCATATCGAATTAAAAGTAAAGTTCGTAATTTGATTAGTAGAAAGTTACAGTTGCTTTTACGTTTTATAACCTTAAGAAGATAGAGAGTAGATATATGAATAAGATAGGTACGATAAAAGATAATAACATTCTGTTTCTTCAAGGCCCCATGGGTAACTTTTTTAAGAAACTTGATAGCTTATTTAAAAAAAATGGTGCAAAAACTCACAAGATAGGTTTTAATGCTGGTGATAGTTTTTTCTCAAATCATTATAATTACATTCCATATAGGGATACGAGAGATAATTATAAATCTTTTATAGAACAATTTTTACAAGAAGAAAAAATTGATAAGATTTTTCTATTTGGTGATTGTCGGTTTTACCAACGTGTCTCTATAGAGGTTGCAAAAAGTTTAGATATAGAAGTATTTGTTTTTGAAGAAGGTTATATACGACCTAATTATATTACTATGGAAAGGTATGGTGTAAATGACTTTAGCCATATCAGCCGTGATGCAGATTTTTATAAAAAAATTACAATACAAAATGAAGAGAAACCCAAAGATACGAACTATAGTCAGTTAAGTATGGTAGCTAGTGCTACAACTTATTATCTTGTAGCCAATATTTTTCACTTTAGGTACCCAAATTATATACATCACAGAGACTTTTCAGCTATCAAAGAAGCCTTTTATGGAGTAAGAAGTTTTCTAAGAAAGCTTTATTACCCTTTTTATGAGAAAAAATATTTAGAAGTTATTAAAAATGAACTATCAAAAAAGTATTTTTTTGTAGCACTGCAGACATATAATGACTTCCAAGTTTTAGAGCACTCTGGATATAAATCTATTGAGAAGTTTATTATTAAAGTCATTGATTCTTTTTCCAAGGCAGATATAGATGACTTACTTGTTTTCAAGCACCATCCAGTAGATAGAGGTAGAAAAAACTATACAGATTTTATTATGGAACAGGCAAGAGTGTTTGATATAGAAGATAAGGTTATAGTGCTTTATGATACACACCTGCCAACACTTTTAAAAAACGCAAAAGGTACAATCACAATTAACAGCACAGTAGGACTCTCATCGCTCTACCATGAAACGTCAACCATAACTCTTGGCAGTGCTATTTATGATATTGAAGGCTTAACTTGTAAGGGAATGAAACTTAAAGAGTTTTGGCATAGCCAACGCACACCGGATAAGGAACTACTACAAAAGTACAGGTTGTACCTCATAGAAAATACCCAGTTAAACGGTAGTTTTTATGGGCGACTTCCTACTCTAAAATTTGATCCTTAATACCTCAGAACAACAGCTGCACCTATCGCTAGCTGATAAACGATTTGAGTTATGTCTTTTACTACTTGCAAGTATTTAGTATCTACTTTACCAAGTACTAAAATAGAGTCACCTGGATTGATTTTATACTCCTCTCCAAACATTGAAGAAGCATCATATGTTGATACTTTTCCATTTTTTTGTATGATTAGTATATTTTCATCA
Source organism: Campylobacterota bacterium (assembly GCA_034659115.1). GTDB lineage: Bacteria > Campylobacterota > Campylobacteria > Campylobacterales > Sulfurimonadaceae > Sulfurimonas. Next base: position 1,938 of record JAYEGN010000022.1, on the reverse strand, counting down.
TTAGCTCTAAAGCTGTATCCACCACATGAGTCTATATACTCATTAAAACTCATACCTTCTACATAAGTTTGAGCACCAGGAAGCATGACTTCACCCTGAACTATAACCATATGACTCTTTTTTGGTATGTAAATATTGTCACCATCTTCTAAAAATATGTTAGATAGATTACTATCTTTATTTATAACTACTTGACCTTTTGGTTCTACTTGTTTGGCTCTCTCTATAAAGTTTAAAACAAGTTCTGCCTCTTGTTTACGTATAGTTGCCTCTTCTGTTGTGAGTGAACCAGCAGTTAATGTTTTAGCTTCTAAATCATTTAGTTGAGCATCGAGTAGTTTTTTCTGCTCCATAGCTATACTTTTTCTGTAAAGTTGAAAAGATGAAGCATCTGACATATCTGTTAAATTAATAGTGTCAAATACCTTTTGAAGGGATGTTCCTTTTTCAACAACAATATTATGAATATTTGAGTGCTCTCCACTTATCTCAATCTGAATGTTTTTTGAGTTGTGATCAGGAATAAAATTAACACTCTCACCCGCATAAATAACCATATCTAAATTGTCTTTAATGGCATATATAGCTATGCTCTGCTCGTTATCTTGGTTGTATTTTGTAACAGTAAAGTTTGTAAGAGTAGGATTGGGAAGTACAACTCTTAAAACATCTCCTAAAGTTACTTTGTCTTCAATCATCTCAAATCTATAAGGTCTTTTAACATCTCCTGTGACCTCTATGTAGTTCTCAACACTCTCTACAACCACCACATCACCCATATGAAACTGAAAAAGTTTGAGCGAACCGCTAAGTAAGAACTCATATAGATCTACACTGTAAATCTCTTGATTTTGACGAAGAACTTTGATTTTTCTATAGCTTCCACTTTTAGAGTCAATACCTTTTGCTTTGTCTATAAACTGTATAACAGAGTCTGAGGAGAGTCCTTCATAGAGACCAGGTTTATTTACAGCACCAGTTACAAAAATGCTTACAGGTTGATACGATGCTAAATCAGCATAGGCGAATACACTTTTTTTAAATACTTTTTTTACTGCACGCTCTATGTTGTGACTTAGTTTATCATTTCTAATACCAAGTATATTTACAGTACCAACTTTAGGTATAAACACATTTCCCTGAGAGTCTACAGTAGTTTTAGTTTCAAACTCAAATGCACCCCACATCTTTAGGTTAATAGTGTCACCGATACTTATAAGGTACTCAGGATTGTAACGATGCTGCGTGTTTTTAGAAAAGCTACCATTAAACAGGTTGTAGCCAAAGACCATAGTTGACTCTTGCATATATGAGCTGTTAACGTCTCTAGCTGAAGTGTCTGTTAGATTTGAAAGCTCAACTCCAAAGAGAGTTGTACTTAGTAGTAAAGTTATTAGTATGTTTTTTATCATTATTTTTATTCCTTGTGGTCTCTAGTCAGCTATATTGCATTTTCTATATGTCTTATAAACTCTTTAATATCATCTAGCTTACTGAGTGCTTCTTCACATATAATTAAGTAGTCTATCTTTTCATAATCATGAGCTAGAAAATTCCTAAATGATGCAATTTTAGCAAAATTATAAGCAAATTCTCTAGGTAGTATATTACTTTCACCTAAAATATCAATAGCTTCATAATAACTCTGAGGTGAACTTAATGATTTATGTTTAATCATCATCTCTGCTAAAGATATAGAACCATCACTTACCAAATATAAATAGTGCAGTAAGGCACCTTCATACATTGGGTCTTCTAAGAACCTTTTTTTACAATCTGCTTTATACTCGTCTAATAGTTTTATATAATAATTTACTCAACTTTCGCACCTAAATCCAAGCAAATTTTGAGTGGTGCTTCGTAGTGTAGCGATTATATCAGTGAAATCCTCATTTCTCTTTACAACATCGTCAATCTGTGCTATTTTGTCCATAATCT
>JAYEGN010000021.1:0-5527 GCA_034659115.1 Campylobacterota bacterium | reverse complement strand
CTAACATATTGTTTTTCTCTTTCTCTACTTGTTTTTTGTAATATTGAAGTTCTTTTTCTTTTTCTGCTAATTTCTTATTGAAATCATCTTCTAATTGCTTCATAGTTGTACGTGAAGCACCTTTAACTTGTAAATCTGTAACTTTACTAAGTGAAACTCTATTTAGCCCTTGTAGACTCTTATTTGCACTTTAAACGATTGTATATCTATCTTTATAGTTTTAAAATCCCAAAGACCAACGAAGCATGAGGCGGTAGCACAGTATGAACTAGCATACAAGAAAGATACGCTTATGCTTTAGGCATCTAATATATAAGATTATTACAAGTGATATTACTTACTATTAAATGTTATTAATTATATGTACATCAAATGTACATTATTTAAGTAATAATTAATAAAAATAATAATATAATATAGATATAACAAAAGGAGTATATATGAAAGTCCGATTAGTTGTTGATATTGAAGAAAAGTTAAAAAGTGATTTTGCAAAATACACTAAAAATAACGATATGGATATGTCAAAAGAATTAACAAAATTTATTAAAAATTATGTTAAAAAAGAAAAAATTAAGGAGTTAAATAGTGAAAAAAATAGTGATTAGTATTGCAACTGCAAGTATATTAAGTTTATCATTTACGGGATGTGCGAACAATAGTTTAAGTGTATCTTCAATCACTTCAAATAGTCAAGAGCAACAAGAGTTTAAGACTGGAATAATAACTAAAACAGTTAAAGTTTTAATAAATGATAGAAAAATGGCTGCGTTAACTGGTGCTAGTGTCGGCGGTTTAGGTGGAGCTGCAATTAGAAATAAAAAAGGTAACACTGTTGAGGGTGCTGCTGTTGGTGCTGTGATCGGTGGATTTATTGGTGCTATAGTTGGTAAAGAAGTGGAAGCTTTTAAAACTACTATTGACAGTAAATATACTGCTTATTTGCAAAAACAACTACCTGACGGTACAAAGGTTGAATTTGTAACTAAAGGTACAGAGGTTAGCAATGTTAATGCTCTTGATGATATTAACAATGATACGTTAGTTGACGCAATAGATAAGAGGTATGAGAAAAACGGAGTTTGGCACTATCACTTACAAAAAGAGAACATCACTGTTACAAGTTCAAAAAAGTATTACTACTTAAATGATTTGGTAAAAGTAGAATTTGATAGAAACTATGAAATAGTGAAGATCAAAAGACTAAAAGCTGGTGTGCTTGATAAAAAGTCTAAGGTGGTTACAAAAACGGTTTATAGAGATAGAATTGTTGAGAAGCCTGTAGAGAGAGTTGTATATAGAGATAGAATTGTTGAGAAGCCTGTAGAGGTTGTAAAAGAAAAGGTTGTGTATAAAGACGCTCCAAAAAAAGAGACTGTTACAACAAAAACTGAAACTAAAACAGAAAGCATTTGGTAAAAGGGGATAATATGAAAAAAGATTTAAAACCATATTTAGACAAGTTCAATTCTTTAGAGCTGAACAAAACAACAGAAGATGTAGAAACTGATTTAAAACATTTGAATTTTAAACAAAGATTTAAATATATCTCATTTTATACAAGTATTTTAGTGTTAGGGGCTGGACTATACTTCGGTATAGTATCAGAGATTAAAAAAGATAGTTTTGCGACTGCTTTAATAGAGCAACAAGGAGTTAATCCTGTTGCTGCATATTTAACTGATACATATACTGAAGAGCTTGATTATAGTGAAAAAAAGTTAAAAACACTTGATAAAGAAATTAATAAAATTTCAAGAGATCTTAGAAATATGAAAAGTTTTAGCTATTCAAAAAACGATTTTAGAAATGATATTAAAAGTGGTGCGATTAGTGATGATATTGTAAACAAAGCAATATCTAAAAGTGATGCATTGAAAAAATTACAAAAAGCCCACTTTTTTTACTGGATTTTGAACAATGATGAAACTGAAATTGTATTAAATGGTAATCAATATGATATTAAAAAAATCACTAGTAAAGCTTGGAATTTGATGAGAAAAAAATCAAGAAATGAAGCTACAATTGCGTTAAATGAACCTGCGAAAAAAATATTAAAATTAATGCAATTGCCTTTAAATATTGATTATGTTAATAATCTTTCAAGTGCTTTGATTGAAGTAAATACGCTTAATTCAAGCGAAAAGAGATTGTATAAAGATTTTATAAAATCAAGAACTGATAGAATGAGATATAAAGTCGTAAATTTTGATAGTGAAATTCAAGATTCTCACAAGATAATTAAAGACTATTTTTCAAAGGGATATACTCGCATAGACTTAGTAATAAGAAGAAATAGAAACTCAATTACTATTACAATTCCGAATTTGAGAAATGAATATGAAGTTGAAAAACAAAAACAAAAGCAAATTTGGGAAACTGCTAGAGATGGTTTTGAAAAAAAACAAGAAGTAAATAAAATTAAATTAAATGATTTAAAGTCAAAAAAAGAGTATCACACAAAATTAATTAAAGCGATTAAGTCATTGCAAAATGACCCTTTAACATATATTGAAAGTGAAAAAAAAGTGATTGAAATTCTGAAAGAGGGAAAATAAAATGGAAAATTTTGATATTGGTAAGTTAGTGGAAGCTTATTCGCAAAATGCAACAATTATGATGTATACAGCTATACCTGTGTTGTTAATTGTTTTATATTTGTTAAGAAATCCTATTAAGTCAATTATTAGTTCATTAATGAGTTATAGAGCTGGTAATATAGATGATTACTCTTTTTCAATTCATAAAAATAGAGATGTAATCTTTGAAAATGAAAAAAATATTATTAATGAGGGGTTATCGCTTAAAAATGCAATACTTTTAACTATTTCAATAGTATCTGTACTTATACATCCTTTGCTTTTTGTAATTTTATATGCAACAGTAAAAACACAAATTGTAAAATTAAGATCTAAAAAAATAAAAGATTATTCTATCTATAAAAATTTAGATGATGATGATGAATTTTTAAGTTTTTTAAACAATAAATCTGCTTCAGCTAATTTGATAATTGATGAACTGTTTTTGAGTGCATATTTATTTATAACTCTTGGGTTATTTGTTGGAAATATGATTGTTTCACTTATCGGATTGTCAATAATTGTAATATTATTAATTGTTAATATTGTTATGCTTTACAATATAGCAATGTATAGAATCAACTATAAGCAAATAGAATTTTATAGGGCTTTAAGATTGTTGGAAACTTCAACACTTAATGATAATAAGTCATTATTGATATTAATGATAGCTTCGATCGCTTCAAATTTTACAGTATTAGCTGGACTAAGTGCTTATATCTGGAGTACATTTATTTTAAGATTAATAATTAGATTTGTTACTAACTCTTTATTGAAAAAAGAAGATGGACTTAATGAAAATCATTTAAAACTTGAAAATAGAGATTATACAAATCTTTCAAGAATCTCTTCATATCCAAATTTTAAATCTAAAAGTAGAGGTTATAAATTTAGTACTTTATTAGAAATGAAATTTTTTGAGTTAGAAAAAAAAGATAAAAAAACTATACATCTTGATAATTACGCATTTTATCCAGATGCCATTAATAGAACTGATTTAAGAAAAAATCCTTTGATGAAAAATGAGTTAAAAGATAAAGTCAAAGTTATGATTGAAACTTTAGATTTTACAAAACAAATATTAATTTTAGGAAGTATGGGTTCTGGAAAAACTGCATTGATAAAAAACTTAATAAAACAAGTGATAGAGTCAAAGTTTACTCTATTTGACAATATTGTTTACAACGATATTAAGGGAGATTTTACAAATGATTTTTATAGAGAAGATAAAGATATAATTGTAAATTTATATGATAGTAGGGCAAAAGTTTGGTGTCCATTTTTAGAAATGGAATCTAACATTGAAGCTGGTACAAGTTTTATATCTAACCTATTTGAAAGTGCTATGGATGGGCAAAACGGAGATGATTTTTTTAGTGGGCGTGCTAAACAATTAACAAGTGAATGGCTGAAAGAAAGTTATTTTGAAACTGACAATAATATCGAAGCGTGGGAGATGTTTTTTGCAAAAATTAGTGACTATGAAGAGGAGCTAAAAGCAGAAGATGATAAAACAAAATCAAGTATTTTACAAACAATTTTGATCTCTTTAGAAATTTTAAAATTGATGCACTTTCAAATTGTTAATGAAAAAAGAGAGACTTTTACATTTGAAGAGTTTGTAAATTCAAGGGGTAAACAGTTATTTTTTGTAAACAATAAGCAATACGAAGTTAAATTAACACCATATTTAACAGGATTGACTGCTGCATATATTAATACTCTTATGTCAAAAGATGATTATAGTTTATTAGAAGAGTCTGAGAGAATTTTTACACTAAACGTATTTGATGAGTTCTTGACTATGAAAATTGATGATCCAACTAGAAAAACACTTTTAACTGCAATTAGAAGTAAGGGCGGTTGTAATATTCTACCAGCACAATATCTAATTAATGATGAAAAACTGATACAAGATTTAGATAGTTCACGATATGCAATGATTACTTTTAATATAAATGATGATTTTACAATGGAAAAGGTCTTAAAAAAACTTGGAAGAGTTGAACATTTAAGTATTTCTAGTAGTGAAGAGAGTAAACAAGCTGGAAGTGGTGTTAAGATGGGGGATGATAGTAAAGTTGATGAAGCAATACTTCTATCATCTGCGAATGAAGCATTTTCTGGACTTGGAAAAAAGAAACAAAACAACAGTTATTCAATTGCTGAATCTCAAGTTGTAACAGAACAACAATTGCAGAGTCTCCCTAAGTATCATCATTTGACATTTATACCAAGTGAAGAAACTAAAAACTTTAACGATTTAGATACAAATAGGTTTTTCAAACTAATGGTATTTGGATATGATAAAATTATGGAAAATATTGCAAAATCAGATGATTTCTTAGCAAAAGATAGTGGTATATTGTATCTTGGATATACACCAAATGTTGAATTTTCATACAAATCTGGAAGTTTTAAAAAATGGGATATTGAAAAATATTATAAATCAATTTCTAAGAAACAAAAAAAATCTAAAAAGATGGATGAGAAAACTGAATTTATACATTATATGAATATTAAATTTGCTGAAAATACTGAAAATGCAAAAGATTATATATTGAAAAATAATTTGGAAACTTTAGATATTGAAACTATGTTTAAAAATGTAGAGGAAAACAGTAAAAAAGTACACGATTTATTATTAGAAAAATCTGAATCAGAAAGATATGAATTAATGGAAAAGTTTTTTGAAATTGATGAAAATGATATGGAATCAAAATATAAATTTTGTAAAAAGCATAATCTAATTGGTGCTATTTTAGGAATTTTTACATTTAGTGATGAGTTCAGAAATAAGATGTTAAAAGAGGTGAACAAAGATGATTAATAAAGATGAGCTACTAAAAACACTTGATAAAGATAAGAAAAATGAGTCTGAAAATAAAAAAGATTTAGAATTAATGGCTGAAGATATTTTTGATAAGTTAGACAAGATTGAAGATGTT
>JAYEGN010000020.1:0-5560 GCA_034659115.1 Campylobacterota bacterium | reverse complement strand
ATATAGACATATCTTGTCTGATTATTTAAAAAGAGCCATTCGTATCTTCTATTAGTACTGCTTTTTTCATTTTATCTCAATAAGTTATTTAAATTCTGTTTTTTTAGTGTTCTATATATATCAAAATCACTATCGATACTCACAATGTTCTTTATATCTTCTTTATTGGCTATATATATTAATGAAGCAATAAAACCTCAAAATATGTGTAAAACTTTCTAGTATTTTAAAAAAGAGACATGCGTATTATGATATGGCACCCTTTAGAGCATTAAGATAGCTTAATGTTTTAACTTCGCCTTTGTAAGCTATATCAAAGGCGGTTCCATGATCTACTGATGTTCTTATTATTGGTAGATTTAAAGAGATGTTTATGCCCTCATCAAAATAAAGTGCTTTAAGAGGTGCTAAGCCTTGGTCATGATACATCGCCACAAAATATTTGTAGTTTTTACGAAAGTTTGGTGTAAAGGCTATATCTGGCACAATGGCACCAAAAAACAGCTCTTTTCCTATCTTGTGATTTACTATTTCTATGGCTTTTTCTATCTCTTTTTCTTCATCACCTAGAACACCGTTATCACCCGCATGTGGATTTAAACCTAGGACTGCTACTTTTTCATCACCTATGCCATTGTTTAGGTCTAAAAAAAATTTAACTAACTGTTTTGATTTTATAGATGCAGCGACATCTTTGAGTGGTATATGTTCTGTGTATAGAGCTACAAACATCTTTTGACATCCAAGCATCATAATGGCATCTTTGTTAAAATATTGTCGAAGAAGGTCTGTATGACCCTTATAATCCAAGCCTGCCATCATCCAAGCTTCTTTATGTATGGGCATAGTAACTACTGCGTCAACCTGTTTATCTTCACATAGTTTTATGGCACTCATAAAGGAATCATAGGAGTATTTTCCAGATTCTTTAGAAACTTTACCTACTTCAATATCAAAACCGCCATCAACTACATGTAGCTCTATGTCCTGTGGTTTTTCAATCTCTAAAAGTTCTATGGCTTGGTTTAACATGTAATGGTTTATGCAGTAGATAGGGTTGCAAAGCTTAGAGACCTCTTCGTGGGCTTTTAGAACTATCTCTATGCCCACACCATTAAGGTCGCCAACACTTACGGCTATGTTTTGTTTAGACATCTCTAAGTGTTAGTTTTCTCATCTCTTTGACCGCCTCAGCTAAACCACTAAAAACACTTCTTGCTATGATACTTTGACCTATGTTGAGTTCTGTAATCTCTTGAATATTCATCATATAAGATACATTGTTATAGTTTAGTCCATGACCTGCTGCTACTTCAAGTCCAAGTTTGTGTGCATGTTTAGCAGAGCTTACTATATCTTCTATCGATTTTTCCAGTTTGTCTGTAAGCTCATATCGTGGAAGCTCAAGCTCCTTGATTGAGTGATTTGAGTGGACTAGCGAGGAGTTAAGCATAGCAAAAATATTTGCAAAACTTCCAGTATGTAACTCAACCATCTCTGCACCCAACTCTTTTGATTTTTCCATCGCTTCTATGCTGGGATCAACAAAGAGTGAAACTGGAATTATTGAGTCATGGAGCTGCTCTATAGCGTAAGATATCTCATCTTCATAGCTAGAGAGGTCAAGTCCACCCTCTGTAGTCACCTCTTCTCTTTTTTCAGGAACCAAAGTTGCGCGGTGAGGTTTGAGACCGCTTACTATGTTTAAAATCTCTTTATTTATAGAACATTCAAGATTAACTGGCAGTTGTGAGTGTTGCATAATATTTTTTACATCTATATCTTGTATATGTCTTCTATCTTCTCTAAGGTGTATTGTAATCTGGTCTGCACCATTTGTACATGCTACAAAAAGAGCATTTAAAATATCTGGATCATTTACGCGTCTAGCCTCTCTTAAAACAGCTACATGGTCTATATTTACACCTAGTTTCATACTACTCACCATCTTTTCCTTTTATCTCTTTAACAAAGTTTATATAATCATCTTCTAAATTTTTATGTTCTATCAATTCGCCAATATGTACTTGAATATACTTTTTTTCTTTATATGGAGCATTTTTAAATACATTTTCTAGCGTATCATTTATAAAAACAGGAGCAATATCGAGCTTATTTGCTTTTGCTATTTTTTGTGCACCACTTTGAAACTCTAGTATTGTATCTTCTTTATTTCTTTCACCCTCTGGAAATATATATATATTAAAATCATCGATTTTAGAGAGTGTTTTTTTAATCTCTTTAAAAAACTTTAATAAACCCTTTCCTGTTTCTAAATCAACACTAATGCATCCACTATATTTGAAAAAATCACCATAAAAAGCATCAAAAAGCTCTTGTTTGGCTATCCAAGTTCCATTTTTATTGTGCTGTGAAAATATATTTTCCATGACGATAATATCAAGCAGAGAACGATGATTTATAGCATATAATACCTTGTCTTTTTCAGGTACTTGACCTATAAGCTCTACCTCAAGATTTAAAAATTCTAAAACAGAGTTTGAGTAAGATTGTCTATCGCTAGAAAGATCTTTATATGCAGATTTTAGAGTTATAAATGGATGAAAATAAGTTCTTTTGAAGATCTTAATATATTTATATCCGAGTTCGGACATAAATATAATCTTACCGAGTTCTTTTAATATCATCTATGACTATTTACTACCATTTCTATGCATCGGGTGTTGATAATCATTTCTCTCACATGCGGTGAATAGAGTCATAGCTCCAAAGACCAATATTAAACTTACTATTATCGCTTTCATTTTTTACCTTTATTAAAAACTTTTGTTTATTATATCATCGATTTTGTTTATGTTTTCTGTATCTGCAAAACAGCTTTTATCTCCACATACCATATAGCTATTATTATCACTAAGTTTTTTTTGTATAAAAGGATAGTTCAAAATAGCTAGTTCATAAGAAGATAGAGTTAAGTTATCTGCATTTGATTTGATAACTCTATCTCCTTTTAGATATCTTAACATCACTCTTAACATGTATGGATATACAACAGGTCTTCTTCCTAGCTCATAAGAGTTGTACTCCAATGTTTTAAAGGCAAAATGTGCATATTTATCATCTTCTATTAGGGTGGTAAGAGAGAGAAGAACATCAAGCATAATACTAACAGAACTTGTGTAGGTGTTGTCAGCTATATCTGCTTTGGTTTGAAACTCTCCATCGCTAAAATTCCAACTGCCTTTGTTGTAAAATCGCTCAAGTGCTTCATTTGCAAATCTTTGGGCGTAGATGAGATATGTTTCATCTTGTGTTGAGTTGTAAGCAGATATAAGTGCCTGTGCTAAGTATGCATAATCTTCTAAAAATGCTTCTACTTTAGGTGTTTTATGTATAAGTGTTGAATGGTATAGTTTACCATCAACATACAAAGTCTTCAAAAGTGCATCTAAGCTCTTTATCGCTCTAATTTTATAAGTAGAATCAATCGCACCAAGAGTAAAAAGAGCTTTTATCATCATACTAGACCAAGAGGTTTGAATCTTTTTATCTATAAAGGGATACTTTCTTGTAGCTCTCAATTTTTGCAGCAGTATCTTAATATCACTAAAATATTCTGGAGTTTTAGCATCTTCAAAGCGGATGATATTTTTACCCTCAAAGTTTCCCTCTTTTGTTACCTGCAACTCTTCTAGCATCAAATCGATGTTTTCATATCCATTATCTTTTAAAGTATCGTAAACTTCATCATAAGTGTATGTGAAGTAAGCTCCCTCTCCTCCCTTACTGTCTGCATCACTTGCACTATAAAAAAGCTCATCTTCACTCATAAAGTTATACCAAAAATCTGCAATATCTTTGGCAGTTTTTAGATGGTTTTCATCCCTACACCCCAAGAGTGCTTCCTCGCTATCGCTCATAGCGTATGCAAGATATGTGTTTGCATAAAGTTCACAAAGCAGGGCATTATCATAAAGCATCTTTTCAAAATGTGGAACCAACCATTTTTCATCAACACTATAACGACAAAAACCACCATCTACTAAGTCATACATGCCACCTTTTTTCATGGAGTTTAGTGTATGAGTCAGCATAGCTTTTACCGCTTTGTCATCATAGAGTTTATCTATGCTTAAGAGTGTCGTAAGAGTAGATACATGTGGAAACTTAGGTGCAACAGAAAAACCACCATCTCTTGTCTCATAGTTGTTTTTTACTTGAAGTATAAAGTTTTTAGTAAAATCCTCTTTTAAAACAGTAGCTTCCTTTGGATGCACCTCGTTGCTTAAAAAATCCTCAACTTCATCAGCATTTTTATAGATCTGTTCATCATTTTGCGAGACTTTACTTCCTATAATATTTGAGAGTTCTATAAATCCCATTCCCTCAATAGAGCCCTGTTGTGACTCAGGTGGTATATATGTTCCTGCAAAAAATGGTTTGTTTTGTGGAGTACAAAAAATAGATGTAGGCCAACCACCTGGACGATTGTTAAGCAGCATGTGAACCTCTTGATAGTGTTTGTCTATATCGGGACGCTCCTCCCTATCAACTTTTATACAGACAAAATATCTGTTTAATATATCTGAACATTCTTTGTTTTCAAATACAGTTTCTTCCATAACATGACACCAGTGACAAGATGAGTAACCTATGCTTATAAAAATAGCTTTATTTTCACGCTCCGCTTTTTCAAATGCCTCATCACCCCAAGAAAACCAATCAACCGGATTTTCTTTGTGTTGTTGCAGGTAAGGACTATCCTCTTTTTCTAATCTGTTTGGCATAGTTTATTCTCTAATGTTTAATTTGTAGTAGGGTAGGGGAATTATTATTTCAGTTTGCTTAAACAAGTATGTGAATGGGTAAGAGTTGCTAAGTAATTAGACCGATATAGGTTTTTTAGGTAGATTTATCAAAACCTCTAGTGGAAGATGCAAGGCACTAGCTAAGTTAGTAATCATACTAAAAGTAAACTCAGTACATAATCCAAAACTTTCAAATAAATTTATGGTTAGAAGTGTACCTTTAACAGTTGTTATTGGAAAAGATAAGATGGTTAAGAAAGCAGAAGTAGGGCTACTAGCAATTGATAGTTATTTTAAAATGATTGATAAAGAGATAGGGAAGGGCAAAGGGTTTTTTCATAGATTGTTTAATTAGAAAGTATATTTATTGTACTATTATTGCTAAAAAACTAAAATAATAGTACAATATTTCTTTTAGAGTCTACGCTAAGGGTTATATATGGAATTTTATTTTATTGAATATAGTGATGATCAAAGAAAAACATATATTAATTCAGAGATGCAGTACAAGAGCTTTCTCCAAAAGCAGATAAGATATAATAAATCATTTAGATTTAGGATGGGTTGGAATAAATCTCAAGGGAAAGAATACCTATTTAAAGAGTGTCTTGATACTAAAAAAAGAGTTTCACTAGGAAGAAAGAGTGATGAAACTATTGAGATATTTAATGCATTTAATAAACAAAAAAAAGAGTTAAAAACTTCTCTCAAACAAAGTAAAGAGCTATTACTTAAAAATGAAAAAATAAATAAATTTACAAAGATTTCAAGAGTACCAAATGTACTAGTAA
>JAYEGN010000019.1:0-5570 GCA_034659115.1 Campylobacterota bacterium | reverse complement strand
TTGTACTTTTTGGTAGTTATGCTTATGGCACTCCAGATGAAAATAGTGACATTGATTTATATGTTGTAACTAAAGATGAATTTATCCCTCAAAGTTTTAAAGAAAATATGGATATAAAACTTAAAGTATCAAGAGCAATAAGAGACCTTCAAAAAATCATTCCAATAGACACCATAACGCATACAAAAGCAATGAATGAAAAATTCATTCAAATGGACAGTATGTTTAGTAAAGAGATTTTAGGTAAAGGTGTGAAAATTTATGGCTAATTTTCAAGCAAAAGAGTGGTTGAGGGCAGCTTATAGTGATTTAAGAAATATTGAGCATATAATAAGTGACTCATTTTTAACGCATGTAGTAGCTTTTCATGCACAGCAAGCTATTGAAAAATCATTTAAAGCAATTATGGAGAATTCGTCAATATCTGTTCCTAAAGTACATAAATTAGAAACACTAGTAAACAAGATTAATGCAGAACTAGAAGTTAACTTTGAAATACTAGCGACATTAGATTTATTATATATTGAGTCTCGTTATCCAGGGGATATGGGACTTCTTCCACACGGAAAACCAGCAATAAAAGATGCCGAAGAGTTTTATAAAATTGCAAAAGATATTTTCGTTCAAGTATCTCAAATACTTGAAATAACTACTAAAGAGCTAGAAGACTAATCTCGAAACAATGATCTGAATATTTAGAGGGGTAGAAGGAGTTGTAACTTATATGTTTACTTCAAAAAATTCATCAATATTTTTAAGGCATATGCAGATTGAAAGATTTAACTGATTTAAAAGCAATACTACATTCAAAAAGAGCTAATATATTTTACTTAGAATATTGTCGTGTTATGCAAAAAGATGGAAGGGTGCTTTACCTTTCTGAAAATAAAAAAGAGTACCAATATTGGAATATTCCTATTGCCAATACCACTTGTTTACTTCTAGGAACAGGAACTTCTATCACTCAGCCTGCTATGAGAATGTTAGCACAAGCTGGTGTCTTGGTTGGTTTTGTTGGTGGAGGAGGAACACCACTTTTTATGGCAAATGAAATAGAATGGTTTACTCCTCAAAATGAATATAGACCTACAAAGTATATACAAGGATGGATGGTATTTTGGTTTGATGAGAATAAACGACTAGAAACTGCCAAAAGGTTTCAAATAGCACGCATAGGATTTATACAAAAAGTGTGGTCAAAAGATAGAGAACTTAAACTTGAAGGTTTTGATATCTTAGAATTAGAAAAAGAGTTTTCAGGTGTATTAGAAAATATTTCCAATGCTTATAGTGTAGGTAAACTTCTACAACTAGAAGCTGACTTTACTAAAAAACTTTATAAATATGCTGCTAAAAAGAGTAATCAGTTGGGTTTTATACGTGAACATGCTAAGGCTGAGAATGCTAATGGTTTTTTAGACCATGGAAATTATTTGGCTTATGGTTTAGGTGCTACAACACTTTGGGTTTTAGGTATTCCTCATGGTTTTGCTGTGATGCATGGCAAGACTAGAAGAGGGGCTTTGGTTTTTGATGTGGCAGACCTCATAAAAGATGCTATTGTTTTACCGTGGGCTTTTGTTTGTGCCAAAGAGAAACAGGGTGAAAAAGAGTTTCGTTCGCAAATTTTACAAAGCTTTATAGAACATAAGGCTTTGGATTTTATTTTTGATGAGGTCAAAAAGGCTGCGTTGTATTATAAAGAAAAAGAACTATCATGATGGTAACTTTCATCTCGCAATGTGAGAAAAATGCACTTAAAAGAACAAGAAGGGTTTTAGACTCTTTTGCCAACAGAATAGGCGATAATACATGGCAGACTATCATTACGCAAGAGGGGTTGAATGCAGTTGAGAAATCACTTAAAAAAACAGCTTCTAAAAGTACGGCTGTGAGTTGTCATTGGATTCGTAGTCGGAGTAGAAGTGATTTCTTATGGGTAGTTGGAAACAAAGATGAGTTTGATGAGAATGGTGTGGTGGCTGTAAACTATGGGGTTACTAAAAGATTTATAGGAGAGAAAGAGATTATGTTAGAAAAGGTTTATGCGAATACAAATGGACAACGACTTGACCAACACCTTTTTGCTGTGGGGTATTTGGCTAAGTTGTTGATAGAAAAAACTGTACTAAATGAGCCAAACCTTGCAGAGGCTGTTTATGTTGCTGGGTGTTGGCATGATATAGGGAAGATAGATGATAGTTTTCAAGCTTGGCTTGTTAAAGCGTTGAAAAAACAAAAAAAGTATAAAGATATTCCCGATGAGGGTGAACATGTTGATAAAGGAAAATTCTCATGGCAAAAATATCCACGGCATAATGAGTTCTCTTTACTTCTTTTTGAAATACTCTTTCATTCTAAACTCAATAAAGACTCATTGGCTAGAGCAAAACATGCTATCTATTGGCATCATGCAAAGCCCATACGAAAAGAGGAGATTACAAATCTAGTAGGTATCTACAATAAGATTACAGACTTTGAGATTAAATATAGTGATACTATTGATAATGTCAAAGGTTTATTGGCTTCTGTTGATGAGATGGCAAGTGAATATGATGAAGAGAAGAGTGAAGTATATCAGATAAATATACCTCGTTTCGATGATATAGAAGAAGAGTTAGAGGGAATAGATTTACCTCTTTATAAACGATATTCACAAAAAGAGTCTATAGACGGATATAAATTAAATATAGGATTTAATGCGAAAAATAATCTTGCAAGAACAGCCATCGTAACAGCAGATAGATTAATATCTAGGCTTACAGCAGAGGAGTTAGACTCACATATCTCTGAAAAAACCTTAGATAGACTACTTGATGTTTTAGAAAAAGAGAGAGGTTTAGGGGTTCATATACAAGAGTGTTTAGATGGTTTTGAGAAGAGCTATCCAAATAGTGAACGAAACAAAAAGCAAAAAGAGACAGCAGAGGCTCTAGCAGACGAAGAAGATATAAGCGTAGGTGTATTAAATGGACCAGCAGGGTGTGGAAAGACAAAGATAGCTCTGGAGTGGGCATTAACTACTAAGGCTAAAAAAATCTATTGGGTCTGTCCAAGGGTTCAGGTGTGTGAGGGGATTTATAATGACTTATCTACAAATGAGTATCTGCCAAATGCAAATATAGAGATAGTTACAGGAGAGATAAAAGAGCGTAGAGTAGATGGCAAAAAAGAGGATACACCTGAACATGAACTTTTCTCTTCTGATATTATTATCACAACTATTGACCAGATAGTTAATAGCATTACAACACACAAGCATATCACAACACTCATGGACTTTATGAATGCCCATGTAGTTTTTGATGAGTATCATGAGTATATTACAATGCAAGGGTTTAATCTACTTTTTGCTGAACTGATAGAGGCGAAAAAATATCAACAAACAGAAGAGACATTCCCCAATACCTTACTTGTTTCTGCTACACCTAATCCTCTGTTTATAAAAGAGTTTTTGAGATTAGATGAAGAGAATATCATAGGTATGAAGAGCTTTAACAACTCTTCTTATGAAATCAAGTTTGTAGAGTATGATGATAAAGATGAGTCTAGCAATCCTTTGATGATGGAACAAGAAGATAAAAACACTTTTGTTATTAGCAATACAGCCATTATGGCACAACGAAGTTTTATAGAGTATCAAGCCAAAGAGAGTGCTATTTTGTTTCACTCTAAATTTATCAAAAAAGACAAAGAGTACTTATTTAAAGAGGTATTTGAGTCGTTTAAAAAAGAGGGTACAAAAAAGTATGATGTACTAAGAAGTGGTCCTGTGGTACAAGCCTCACTCAATATCACTTGTGATAAGATGATAAGCGAAATGACCCATGCAGAGAACTTTTTACAACGACTTGGAAGGCTTGATAGATTTGGAGAGAATGATGGAGTGAATGTTTATACTATTGCTATTACTGAGGGGGTAAAGAGTGGGAAGTCTAAAGATAGTAGTTCAAGATTTTTAAATAAGTTAGATTCTTTACAGAGTGCTAAAGTGTGGTATGAGTTTTTGCAGAATAATTTAACCAATGATAGCTATACCATCAATGAAGTATATGCACTTTATGAAAAATTTTATGAAGATGAACATGCTAAAGAGTTTATACGACAAGATTTGATTTCGGCTTTTAAAAAAAGTGTCGAAATAATAGAAGATAACATACTTGACCCAAAAAGTTTTCCAAACTCTAAAAAAGAAGATAAAGGAGGGGTAAAAATAAAGAAGAATTCACTGCGAGGTAACAGCTTGTTTGTGCAGATGGCGAAGTGTCAAGTAAATAGTGCTGATGATTTTAAGATTTTAGAAGAGTATGCTTATGAAAAGTTTGAAGATGCAATTACTTTAGAAAATTCTATAATTGAAGGACATGGTTTTGATGGAAAACCTGACTCTCAAAAGAACTTACTTTCTTTTATGGTGCAGAAGCATCACACTATATTTAAAGACGAAGGTATTAAAAAGTCTACAGATGCTCAATTTAGAAGTCAAGCAAGAGACCCAAGTACACCCATTTATTTAAGTTATACATTAGAGGGGTTGAGTAAGGTCAATTGCCAACCTCATGAACATGCTCAATATTATGCTATGGGTTTAAAACAACCTATTGGTATACTATCATTACAACGATTACAAAAACAAAATTAAAAGGAAATAGAGAATGAAAAGCGAAAAGATAACAGGTATAAAAAGTGTTGATTTTAAGATAGTGGCTAAAGGTCATGGTGTTGTGAATTGGAATGGACCAACTACGCTATTGGGAGAGGGTGGTAAAACAGTTGATAACCATACCATGCCAAAACTTCGTGGTTATACAAACTTAACAGGAAAAATAAAAGATGGGACAGGATATAAATATAAAAAAGATGCAACCGATATAGACTTTAAAGTGAATCCTTTGTATATCAGTCAAAACTGTGTTCGTCATCATCTCTTTCGTGAACAAGCTTTTGACTTACACTATGCAAATGCTAAAAACATAAAAGAGGTATTGGCTTCTTTAGCAGGATTGGTTCGTGGATTTGTAGTACCTGCTACACAAAACAAAAGAACAAGCCCACTACTACTTGAAGATTTTGTAGACCAACTAGGAAATGGTAACTTCGAACAGTTTGGACAAGCAGGGGAGAGAGATAGTTCTTCATTTTACTCTAAAACAACTTTTGGTGATACAGAGTATATCTCTTATGGTTCTATTAGCATTGAACAGCTTCAATTTATCTCTTTAGATAAAAAATTTGATAGAGAAGCGATGGCTATTAAAGAGGGAGAGGGTGAAGAGGTAGCGAAACTTATAGAAGCGTATATTCAAAGTTTAGATGAGAATCGTAGCCCTAAAGCAACTTTTCATAAAAATTGTGTGAGAAATGGAACAATCTTTGAAGAGGGAGAGAATGGAATTTTACTCAATGATGATGCTGTGGCTATCTTGATAGATGAAACACTGCGTAAACTAGGTGAACTCTCTATTCGTCAGGCTAAATCATATATGTATGTAGATGAGATAACTGTAGATTACAATGATAGCAGTAAAATGATGCGAATAAAAGATGATGAGAGTACTATAACATCTACT
>JAYEGN010000018.1:0-23503 GCA_034659115.1 Campylobacterota bacterium | reverse complement strand
AATAATATAAGTTATCTTGTAAAAAGAAAAGTGGCGAAAAGCTTTATTATATACCATTTTGAATCGAATAATTATTATCTAAGTATGATTGAAAATATCAAGAAGCAAGTCAGTATTGATGATTTGACAGGCTGTTACAATAAGAAAGAGTTTGAGATTATCATAAAGAGAATGTTATCAACTCAGAAACGATATTCTGGATCAAATTTTGCAGCAATTATGTTAGATATTGATTATTTTAAAAAAATAAATGATAAGTATGGGCACTTAGCAGGTGACTTTATTTTAAAAGAGATGAGCTTACTTATTCATAATGGACTAAGAGATAGTGATATATTTGCAAGAGTTGGAGGGGAAGAGTTTGTAGTTCTTCTACCTCGAACAAAACTTAATGGTGCCTTGAAAACAGCAGAGAAAATATGTAGAGCTGTTAGGGAGCATAAGTTTAACTTTAATGGTGAGATCATCTCTTTAACAATAAGCTTAGGGATAACATCAACAATGAATGGTGATACCTACTTTTCCATATTAGATAGAATTGACAAAGCTCTATATAAAGCTAAAAATAGTGGAAGAAATAGAGTAGAATATTTTTAGTATAGCCCTGTAGAGTTGCTCAGAAAAACAACTAAGGTTCAGGCTGTCCGTTATTTAAAATATCTGTACTCATAAACGAACTCTGATGATACTTTTTAGAAAATAGAGGGAGTGGAAATAAGTCATTAAGCCCTATGTTTAGGGCTTAATTACTACTGAGCTACTTCTACAGCAACAGCAGTGCTTTCCCAAATACCGTGTTTAGTACAGTAGCCATGAGCAACTAAATTTAGTTTTTTACCCATTGGTCTGATATTGAAAGTTACTTGTGCATGTGATTTTTCATTACCTAGAGTTCCTGGAACAAACGAAGCATTGGCTAGTTTAGTTTCACCGTTGAAAAGAGTGATGCTTTCAATAAAGTGATCAAAATCATCTGGATGAGTATATTCGTTACCCATTTTTACATTCACAGATAGCATCTCACCAACTTTAGCTTCACCATCTACAGTGATAAATGGAGAGTGACGATCTATTAAATCTTTTTTAGCTTCACGCTCAACTGAGTCTATATCTACATATTTATTAATCTTTGGCATTTTCTTTCCTTTTGTACTTAAGGGTTTTTAGAGGTACCCTTAATTTATGACGGTATTGTAACTTTATTATCATTTATGTAAAACATAAATAAGAGTTTATTTGTCTTATTTAAGAAATATTTAATTAATGAATCGCCTGAGCTCCACAGAATATTCGATTTTTACCTTTATCTATGGCATATACAACTTTATATCTCTCTTTGACTAATTCTTTGTGCGTACCATCAAGAGACTTAATATTGACTGTAATGCCATTTAGCGAATTTGGTGATATTTTTTTATCTATGAAATAAAAAGCGATACCACCGTGATTAGCATCAAATATATAGCCATCTTCTCTAAAGCTATTAGACTTAACTTGGCATTTCATAGGAGGTGAAATTATACTTCTATTTATAGCCCTTGCATTTAATACAGCTTGAAAACCATCACTTAAAGCTTTTAGTTTTGTGCTTTCATCCATAATCTCTGTAATAGTTTCATTAAGTACTTCAGAATTTTTTAAGCTATGGTGAGAGTATTCGCTAATTTCATTCAAACCATTAAACACTGATTTTAATTGCTCAGACTGTATATTAAATTTTTCTTGAAAAATATTTATGGATGAAACCGTTGTGTCTAGAGTGGTTTCTATAGAGTTAAAATTACTTTCAAGCTGCTGGGATTTTTCTTGTAGCTCGTTAAAGATTTTTTTTGTATCTTCTGTGTCGCTTGTTACATCGCTTATGCTTTGTTCTATGTTGTTTATAACACCCTTTATATCATTTGCACTATGTTGAGATTTTTCAGCTAACTTTCTAACTTCATCTGCAACAACTGCAAAACCTCTTCCATGCTCTCCTGCTCTTGCCGCCTCGATAGCAGCATTGAGTGCGAGTAGATTTGTTTGCTCAGCTATATCTGATATGGCTCCAATAGCGATAGATACCTCTTGAGATAAAGTCTTTAAGCCATCAACCGAGTTTACTGTTTGTTCAAGAGATTGATAAACCAAATCGGTACCTTCTATATTTGAGCTTAGTACATCTTTACCGTTTTTTATACTTTGAATAGACTTTTGAGAATCATTTTTTAAATTACTCATATTTTCTAGTAACTCTTCATTGCTTTGGCTAACGCTATTTATGTGTATTATGGATTCTTCTACTACTGTATTTTGCTTTTGTACCATAGTGGAATTGTCATTAACTTTCACAGTGGCATATGAAGCATTGAAGGTTATATATTTTGATTGTTGCACAACATTTTGTATAACTGGCTGTAAACTTTGTGCAGTTTTATTTAGGTGTCTAATAATTCTATCAAACTCATTTTGAGATGAACCTTTGGAGGTTAGTTCACCTTCAAGTTCTTTGTCTAATACAAAATTACCATTTTCGATTTTAAATATGATATTTAGGACTCTTTGAACCCTTTTGGTAATTTCAAATTTAAAAAATAGTTGAATAACGATTAAAACAAGTATAATATTTAAAAACCAATTTAGCACCATCAGAGAAAGATTGTTATCTAGTGCATTGTTGTAGTCAATAAGATCAATTTTAACATCTTCAACAGCGATAATAGCTCCAGAAACCCATGTAGGATGACACATTTTACATCTATCTTCTGCTTCTATGGGTCGTGCTAATATATAAAAATCTTTTCCATTTTCTTCTATAAATTTTTCTTTTTGCTTTACATCTCTGTTGTTTGCAAAGTAATCGATTAAAGTTTCTTCATAATCAACAGCTTTGTTTCTTTCTAAAGTAGGTTCTCTTGAAGCTTGCTTAAAAAATACTTTTCCCTCTGAGACATCTGTGAATTTTTGAAATATTTCATTTTGAATAACTTGGGGAATCTCTGGGGATTCACCACTAAAAAACTTCTCGTTTCTACTCTCAAGAAGAACTCCAGCAAAATTAAGGATAGACTCTGCTTTCGTTCTTAGGTTGTTGTTATATTCATTTTTATTTTCACTGTATAGTTTCCAATAAGCAGCACTTGTAACCATTACCATTGTGATAAAAATTATTATAGAAAAGGCTGCGCTAATTTTGAATTTTCTTAAACTTGCTACCATTATTTATGCCTATAACTTATTTTATACCAAATGCTACTGGAATTATACTTTAAGTTCTATTAAAGAAATAGTATCTCAATTCTGACATAAAGAACCTTTTAACCAAAAAATGGATAAAATCGCATCAATTTAATAAAAGAGAACAAATATGTTAAAACCACTGCTGATAGAGATAGGTGTTGAAGAGCTTCCTGCTGTTGCGCTTTTAAAAGAGCTTAAAAATATAGAAAAAAAGTATGCTGATATTTTAGAAAAACACTCACTTCTTGGTGAGTTTGAGTTTTATTACACCCCTCGTCGTTTAGTGATTTGGCATAGAGAGTTTAAGACTAAGCAAGCAGATAGTATAGAGGAGTTTTTCGGTGCTCCATTAGCTGTTGCATATAAGGATGGCGTAGCTACACCAGCAGCAAATGGATTTGCTAAAAAGTGTGGTGTTTGTCTTGATGAAATCAGTACAATACAAAAGGGTGCTAAAGAGGTTCTTTACTATAAAAAAGATATTGAAGGTAGAGATTCAACAGAACTTTTATCAGAAATAATAAATAGCTGGATCAGATCATTAGAGTTTGGTAAATCTATGAGATGGGGAAGTTTAAGTGAGAGTTTTATAAGACCTATTAGATGGGTGAATGTTATGCTAGGAGATGAGCTTGTTGATCTGGATGTTTTTGGTGTAGCATCTGCTAAAACTACCTTTGTGCATCGCATCAGCAGTTTTGAGTCGACAGATGTGGCTGGTGCTAAAGAGTATTTTGAAATCTTAAAAGATGGTGGTGTAACACTGTTTGCAGAAGATAGAATGGTTAAAATCTTAAATGATTTTAAAAGCATAGAAGTTGAACACGGTGTTGATATTGAACTTGATGATGATTTATTGGGCGAGGTTATAGCGATTACTGAACACCCTACAGCACTACTGGGTACATTTGATGAAGAGTTTCTAAGATTGCCACCTGAAGTTATTATAACATCTATGAAAGAGCATCAGAGATATTTTCCAGTTTTTAAAGACTCAAAGCTTATCAATAAATTTGTTGTTGTTTCAAACGCTTTAACAGATGATTATTCAAAGGTTATAGAGGGTAACGAGAGAGTGTTAAGACCTAGATTGGCAGATGGTCTTTTCTTTTATGATAATGATTTAAAAAATGGACTTAGCACTAATGGACTTGAAAAAGTTGCATTTTTCAAGGGCTTAGGAAGTGTTCAAGATAAGATACTCAGAGAGTCAAAAATAGCAAATACTCTGTTTGACATGTATAAGCTAGATGCAGATAAAGAGGATTTAGGCAGAGCTATAAACTTAGCAAAGGCTGACCTTATGAGTGAGATGGTTTATGAGTTTACTGAACTTCAAGGACTTATGGGTTATTATTACGCTTTGGAATCGGGAGAAAATGAGATAGTTGCTACCGCAATTAAGGAGCAATACCTGCCAGATGGAGAAGATAGTGACCTACCATCAACTCCACTGAGTGCTATTGTTGCTATGAGTATTAAGCTAGATACTCTTTTAGGTCTTTTTAGTGTAAATCAGATTCCAACAGGCTCAAGGGATCCATTTGCTCTTCGTCGCGCTGTAAATGGTCTAATACGCATAACAGCAGAGCATAATCTAGAGTTTGACATTATTGAGAGTTTAAATAGCTTGAGTTTAGAATATGCAGATATAGATATGCAAAAGCTAGAGCTTTTCTTTTTAGAAAGAGTAAAGCAGTACTATAAAGTAAACCCATCTATAGTTGAAGCAGTTTTAGCATCTGGTGAAAGAGAACTAGTAGCCATAGGAAAAAAGATAGAAGCTTTGGATGCTATTGTAAACTCAGAAGGTTTTAGCGAATCTTTTTCAACCTTTAAGCGTGTTGCTAACATAACTAAAGATATAGACCTTTCACAGGCTATGAGTATAGATACATCACTATTTCAAGAGCAGGCAGAGGAATCACTACATGTGAGCTACATCAAGGTTATTTCAAAGCAGTATTTTTCTTATGAAGAGGAGCTTGATGCACTATTAGGACTTAAACCAGAACTAGATAAGTTTTTTGAGGATGTAATGGTAAATACCGATGATGAAACAGTTAAAAACAATAGAAAAGCCTTGATTTCATCTATCTATAAGAGTATTTTAAATATTGCAGATATAAAAGAAGTTAGTGTTTAACCTCGTAGATTCTAATTATGTTAATGAGAATGATAAAAAGCTAACAGAGTTCTTTTTATCATCTTCAGACTCCTCCACAAAGAGATATATCCTTGGTGTAAATAAACTTACAAAATCCATACTCAAACATATAAAAGTTGATGCCATTATAGATGATTTTACCAGAGTTCAGCGTTCACGAAAAAAAGAGATTTTAAAGATCGATGAGATATCTCAAGATTGTGTAGTTTTGAGTGTTTCAACTGGAAGTCCTCTTGAGGTAAAAGATAAGCTCGATGCTATGGGTATAGTAAACTTTAACTACTTAGCTTTCTATAGATATGCAAACCTTGACTTAGTTGCACCTCCTTTTATCTTAGATTTTAAAGAAGATTTTAGAGATAACCGTGATAGATATGCTTACATGTATAAGCTGCTTGAAGATGATAAATCAAGAGATATCTTCACTAAGCTCATCAACTTTAAGATTAGTTTTGATTTTGATTTTATGCAGGGTTTTTCAAATGACCATGATGGGCAGTATTTTGACAAAGATATAATCCCGCATGTGCAAAATATATGCTTTGTTGATGGTGGTGGATATGTTGGTGATACTGCCGCTAGAGTGATAAGAAATTATCCTGACTTTAAAAAAATATACCTTATAGAACCTATAGCTGAGAACCTTAGAATTGCCAAGAGAGATTTAGCGCAATATGAAAATATAGAGTATATAAACTTAGGTTTATCAAGCAAGAAAGATAGACTCTATTTTAATGAAGAGAAATCTTTTTCAAGTATATATGGCAGAGGAGAATTGAGTGTAGATGTAGATAGTTTAGATAATATTATAGATGAAAAAGTGGACTTTATTAAGCTAGATATTGAGGGTGCAGAACAAGACGCCATAGATGGCATGTGTGCAACTATAAAAAAATACAAACCTATTCTAGCTATCTGTATCTATCATAAAGCCCAAGATTGGTATAGAGTTCCTCAAAAAGTTTTGGCTATTGAAAGTGAGTACAAGGTGTACCTTCGTCACTACATGGAGGGGATATTTGAGAGTGTTCTTTATTTTGTACCTAAAACAAGATAGAATCTTAAAAAGGTTGAGCATGTGAAAAATTATGATGTATGATATAGCCATAATAGGAGCAGGAGTTAATGGAACAAGTGTAGCGTATGAGTTTTTAAAACTTGATAAAAAAGTCATCATCTTTGATATGGGTGGGATTGCTAGTGGTGGAAGTGGGGCAGCTGGTGCTTTTATAGCGCCTAAATTTTCAAAAAGTGGAGAGTTAAAAGAACTGCTTCATGATGCTTTTGTTTATAGTATGAAGTTTTATGAGAAAAATTTCCCCAACACCTTTACAAAAACGAAACTTCTACATGTAGCAAAAGATGAGGAATCTTCTGCGATACTAAAACAGTATAAGCAACACACTCCCTTAGAATTAGAAGAGCCATCCATAGAGTATTTAGATGGTTTAAAAGATAAAGCAAGAGAGTTTGAACATATATGTTTAGATGCAGGAGTAGTTGATGCTCAAGCTACATGTCAATCGATGAGCAATGGCGCTAAGTTTATAAATGAAAAAGTTCAATCACTAGTTTATGAGAGTGACATGTGGGTAATAAATGAAACGCATAGTGCTAAAAGTGTTTTATTGGCTACAGGGGCTTATCTACCTGTTATTAATGAGCCATATATTAAACTTAGGGGTGTTTGGGGACATCGAATAGATATAAAAACATCAACTATAAACCCATACAGTCTTCATCAAAATGTATCTATCTCTCCAAGTCAAGATAAAAAACTAGCGATAGGGGCAACACATAGCGTTCACTATCATCCACAAACTACTTTAGAGCCTTATGATATAGAGGAGGGTAGAGTGGAATTACTGCAAAAAGCAGCTATGAGTATAGATTTAGAAGATGTTGAGGTTGTCAAAGACTATATGGGATTGCGTTCCGGTTCATCTGATTATATGCCAATTATTGGCTCCCTTGTTTTATCAAAAGAGACTCTAGCATGCAGGGATATTAGGTTTAAAGTAAAAAAGCCAAATTTTGATCAGTACAGATACTATAGAAATCTTTATATGATAAATGGCAATGGTGGCTATGGCTTTGTTTTAGCACCCTATTTAGCAAAAATTTTATCTCAACATATACTAAGTGGGAAAAAGATAAGTGATAGACTAAGCCCAGCTAGATTTTTTGCTAGGTGGGCTAAAAAACTTTAAAGTTTTTGAATAGTTGGAGGATTTGTTCTAAAAGCATTTTTAAAAGCGTTTACCCGTTTTTCCCTTATCTTACCAGAGGCTAGCGGAGATAAGAAGTATGCTTTTTCTATACACTCATCTGCATCATAATTGTTGTCATGGGTAAAATAGACCTCTTTGCCAAGTTTTACAGCCTGAGCAGCAATATTTCTAGCATAGGCAATTATCTCTTTATGATGTCTATCATGTTTGTGTGTACTTGCAAAATAAACAAATTTTCCATTCAGACTCATGTTTAAGTAGTCTTGATAGTTCATCTTTTTGTCATAACGAGTGAGCTGAGTTGAGCTATACCTATCGAGATCCGCATCAAGTTCTTCTAGTATAGGAGTTGGTTCAATATTGTCTTTATTGAGATTAAAGAGGTACTTAATCTCTATAAGTTTACCTCTATAACCATCTCTAATAGATTTTGAAAAAATATTGAGCATGTCATTAAAATTTAACTCATGATAATTATCATTAAATTCAAAGCCTTGTTCACAGAGTGGTGAGTTGTTGTTATATCCAAGAGGTGAGAGAGTGGGGTTGTATAGAAAAATAGTGCCTGCTACGCTCTTACTCTTTTTTTTGAGCATATTTTTTAACTCTTTTATCTCTATTTTTATATCTTCTCTTTTGTCATCTTTTTCGTTGATGTAGATATAGTGTTTTGTTAAATACTCGTGGTCAAAGTTTGTTGAAAATATTCCAAATGTTTGCATGTTTACCTCTATAATTTGAGCGAATTATACTATAATTATCGGTATGATTTATATAGCTTTTTTATTTATTACATTTTTAGTTTTGCTTTTTACCTATTTTCAATGGCGAAATTATTACAGAGATAAACTTTATGGTAGTTTTGAACATGTGAGCATAGTAGCTGAGGATGGTTTTGAGCTAGAGGGTTTGATGCATTCTCCAGTTGGTTTTAACCTTACGCTACTGCTGTTAAGCAATAGCGAGGACAACAGTTTAAATATTATGAAAGAACTTTTACTTAAGTATTCAAAAGAAAGAGTCATTGTGTTTACCTATCGTTACACAGAAGATAAAACTATTATCTATGAGATGATTAGAAAACATTATGGGGATTTTCAAAAGATTAAAGATGGAGATGTTTGTTGATGGAGTTTGGGTTTTATTTAAAGAAATTTATAACTTTTTTTATTGAACCTTTTGGGCTGGTTCTTTCACTTCTTATTTTTAGTCTGTATCTCTTAGTGAAAAATAAAAATAGTTATGCAAAGATATTTTTATCTTTAACATTTGGACTTATGCTCTTGCTTGCTTATCCGCCTTTTTCAAACTTTTTGGTTTCAAATTTAGAAAACCAATATCCAAAATATAGCTATAAGCATAATATAAAATATATACATGTCTTAGGAAATGGACACAATACTGACAGTTCACAGCCAATCTCTTCTCAGATAGGTGACGGTGGCATAAAAAGGGTTTTAGAAGGTGTGATTATTCATCTAAAGACCCCAGATTCAAAGTTGATTTTCACAGGTTATGAGGGGAATACTGATATATCAAATGCAGTGATGAATATGAAACTAGCAATATCCCTTGGTGTAAAAAAGGAAGATATAATTGTAAACCCACTCCCTAAAGACACAAAAGAGGAAGCTCTCTTTACAAAAAAGATTTTAGGTGATGAAAAGTTTGTTTTAGTAACAAGTGCAACTCACATGCCAAGGTCGATGAAACTTTTTAAGGAGCTTGGTTTAAACCCAGTTCCAGCACCAACTAATTTTTATAAAGAGGAGTTTGATGGTTTTTTTAGAGTTCCACGAATAGGCTATTTTTATGCATCAAAAATAGCCATTCATGAATATTTTGGGATTTTATGGAGTATGGTTAAAGATTAAAAATCATCTTTTACTTTTATAATAGTTTTTTCATTAATTCTATGTGATAACTTTCTTGATAGTTTATAAAGTCAAAAAATTTAGATAATTCTTCATCTTTTATAGCATCACTTAACTCTTTACACATCACTTTTGCAGCCTCTTCTTCTGCGATGCCATCAACTATGAACTGTTCCAAATCTTTGATGATATAAGTCATCTCATGCAGTTCTCTTGGCAGGGCTAATATGCCCATAGTAGCCATCATATTACCAAAAGACTTTAGATGAAAGTGTGATTCATCTATAAGATCTTGATAAACATCAAACTGCTTTATATCCTCTGTTCTTGTTTGCATATATGCATATACCAATATAAGCTCATACTCTTTATATGATTCTTCAAATAAAAAGAGTGTAAGTGCATCTATTTGGTCTTGTTCTAAATTTTTATCTAGCCACTCTCTCTTCATGTTAAAGGCTGTTATCTTTTTATTGTTTGAATCATTTTTTAAGAGTTGAGATAGATATTCCAGTAGATATGTATCATCTGTTTTTATTCTTTGTGCCAAGATACTATCTCCATAGATAGTTTGAATATCTTGAATTTCATCTACCAAGGCTTTTAATATATCAAAAACATTCTCTCTCTTATAAAGCATCATATCTCTATCATAATTATAACTATCGCCCTCTTCTAGAGTTTGTGAGCCTATCCACTTCATATGTCTAAAAGCTATCTGAGCAAAGTCATAAAGTTTAGATTTAATCTCTTCATTTTTTATAGCAAATGACGCGAATGTTAAACCTAACCATAATTCATGTTTTTTTTGATATGTTTTATTCATCTGTATCTCCATCCATATTTGCTCCTTCACAGCTCTCTTTCATTTTTAGTACATGTAGCTCTTCATCTGCTCCATTTTGTTTGTTTTTGAAGTTTTTTACAGATGCTATAAAAGCGGTAAATACTATATCTGCACATACTCTTTGTTCAGCAGTAAGTGCTCCTAATTTCTGAATGATCTTTTGTATAGCTGTATTGGCATATTCTAGATTATTACCCTTAATCATATCTGTAAACATCGAGCCAACAATAACCGTATCTTGACAGCCATTTGTTGCAAACTTTATATCTTTTATGTTGTCATCATCTAAAAGAGCATTGAAAACAACATACTCTTTAGTTTTTTCATCAAGTGCTACTCCAACACAGTTGGCATCTTCAAGCTTTCCGTAGTTTTTTGGTTCCATTATATGATCTAGCGTTTCTGCATCTACTGTTGAATTCATTTTTATCCTAGTTTTTATTCTTAATAATGTATCATATCGCTTTAGAGTAAATAAGATTTAGACGATACTATCGCATGGAACTTTTATTGCTATTTTAAAATAAAAGGTATAATAACACTAAATTGGAGGTGCGTCATGCGAATTACATCTAACATGTATTATAAGAGTTTATATGGAACTAACAATACTAAACTAAGTGATAAACTTTTTGATGTGAACAAACAGATAGCATCTGGCTTAAAGATTCAGTATGCAAAAGATGATGTTGCAGCATTTTCCCAGACTATGAGACTTGATAATGAGATTTCTGCATTAAATCAAATTAAGAGTAGTACACAAAATGGTGCAAAAATAGTAACCCAGACCGATAGTGTTATGAATGAGTTCACGACAACTATGGATAGAATGAGGGTTTTGCTGATTCAAGCTTCAAATGATGCTAGTAGTGATATATCAAGAGATGCTATCTCTGTGGAACTACGAGGCTTAGAGGAACATCTTACAAGTTTAGCAAATACCTCGATTAATGGTCAATACCTCTTTTCGGGTACAGCTGTAGATACTAAACCTATCATCGATGGAAAGTATATGGGCAATGATGGCTCTATGAACTCTCTTTTAGGCTCTGGTGTAAAGCAGGCACATAATATTGATGGCGGCACTCTATTTTTAGGTGAAGAACTTGGTGTAAATAGAAAAATAACTACAAATGTACCGCAATATAACCTAAGTTTAAAATATCCAGATTTTAGTGATGCTACAAATGTTAAAGAGGAGATAACTCTTACTGCAGATGATACTATTCGTGATCTTATGGGTGATAATGATGATGATCCTAGCAATTCAAATGGAAGTCACTTCTATATAAACGGGACACAAAGTGATGGAACAGCTTTCAATAAACATATAACAATGGGTTCTAATGATAAGATAGCAGACCTTTTAAACCAGATAGGTATCGCATTTGGAAACACAACCGCTGTAGATATGGTTAATGTATCGTTAAATGATTATGGAGAAATTGTTATTGAGGATAAAGTTAGAGGTTCTAGTAAGATAGATTTTCATATGGTGGGTGCAACTGATTATGATAATACTGATGGAAATGATGCTGGTGATATTGGTGATGCCATCTATGCTACGGCTGGATTAATTGATAATCTCAATGCTGGTGAAACGGACTTTGATTTGATAATCAAAGGAGCAAGTGTAGCTGAAAATAGTGACCTCTATGTAAAAAACTTCGTTAAATCCTCTACTAGTGAATATAAAAGTGCTCAATATTCAATGAGCAGAGCTGTTGAAGCTGGGGATACCTTAAGTATTACGCTGAGTAATAAAGATGATTACACTGCAACATATACTCAAGCTTTTGCTATAGATGCTGCTACAACTTATGCTAATTTAAAAGCTCAGATTGAAACTGATGGTGATTTTAGCGTAGTTGTTGATGCTCCTAATGATGTTATGACACTTAACACAACAGCTCAAGGTCTAAATGTTGGCGCACATGTGAATGTTGCTTTAGCAAATGATGATGGAAGTGGTGTTGGTGCTGTTACAGTTGGATCAGAAGTGTTAGATACCTCTCTTATAGGTTTAGATACACTAGTGTATGATAGACTCCCATTTTCTAGAGATGGAATTACTGTATCATCACAAACTCCACAAATCGTTAAGCATACAAATGAGTTTGCATCCTCTTCTACAAAACTATTTGAAGTTGCTGATCTCTCTCAAGGAACTGTAAATACTCTAGATGGCACAAAGTTTATCTTTTCTGGAAATGATGCAACTAGTTCAGCTAGTACACCTTCTACATATTATGTAGAGATAGATTTAGCAAGTGCCGGTTCTACTTTTTCTGTTGATACAACAGGTAATGGTACCGTTGATACCACATATGATATTTTTAATACCGGTTCACCAAGGGCGGCAGTAGATGCAGATGAGATAACCTATCAGCAACTTATGGATGTTATGAATATGGTTTTAACTGCTAATCTACCTGCTCTTGACAATACTGCTGGCGATGATAGTGCAGAGTCACTGGCTTATGATGCGGCAATTCGTACATCAAATTTTGAGGGTGGCACTACCATCAGTTATGATGGAAAGATAGAGTTTAAAGACCTCCTATCATCTACAACTAAAGCAAGTATATCACTATATGATGCGAATGCTGGAAACTTCAACAGTAATCCGTCTGTGCTAACATTTAATTCAAACAATGCATTGACAATTAGCGATCCAAAAACAGATTTTTTTAAAACAATAGATGAGGTTATCAAGAGTGTAGAAAATTATAAGACCTATCCAGATGCTACAATGGGTGATACTAGAAATATAGGTATTGAAAATGCATTAGAAGCGATAGATGATTTGCAAGACCATGTATCAAAATCACATGCTCTTGTTGGAGCACAATCAAATTCATTCAATAGAGCATTAGAAAGAACACAAATTTTAGAGATAAGCACAATGACACTTCGCTCATCTATTATAGATACTGATTTAGCTGAGGCTTCATTGAAATTAGCTCAACTGACCCTTAACTATGAAGCTATGCTATCGACTGTCGGTAGAGTTTCTAAGTTAAGTTTAGTAAACTACTTATAAATAGCTACGATAGTATAGTATTTTTTGCTATACTTCATTTATAAAATAATAAAGGTAAATTAATTTGAAAGAAACCCTATTTATTGTAGTTTTTGGTGTTTTAATCTATTTAGGTTTTGCAACTATTTTGGGCGATAGTGCTCTTATCGGAAGTTATGGTGCTAAATTTGCTCTCTATAATCATCTGTATTTTGGGTACATTTCATATCTATATCTATTTCTTTTTTTGATACCATTATACCATTTATATAAAAATAGTTCTTTTTCATTTCGTAAAGTAGAAGTTTCAATATCTTCATTTTTATTGTTATTTTCTCTTCTTTTGGCTCAAGCTATAGTTGTAGAGGGTGATCTTCGAGGAAAACTTGGTGGAGATTTTGTTGATTTTATATCTCCATATATCGGTATATTTGGTATATGGGTTTTTTGGTTTATAGTTACATCTGTTTCCATTCTTATTCTCTTAGATAAAAGTATGAATGAGCTTACAGATAAACTTGGTGAAGTTATAAAAAAATTGATACCAAAACCGAAAAAAAACAAAAAAGTTAATCCAACAAAAAAATCAAACAGATCCAAAAGTGCTAAAGAAACTGATGAAGTGGTATCTTTGATAGAAGATGAAAAAGTAGATTCACTCGAAGTTGTAAAAGATGATGCTTGGGAAGTAGAGGGAGAGGTTCTGAGGGAGCCAGAATTTGAATCTGAATCTATCGCTCAAGTAGAAGATGATAACAAAAAGAGCAATAATCTTTTAGATATAGCATCACAAGTTAAAGAGAAAAAAAATGCTTTAATAGTTGATGAACTGGAAGAAAATACTAAGTTGCTGGAAAATATAGAGAAGGGTGAAGTTAAAAAACCAAAAAATTTCATTTTACCATCGGTTAAATTTTTGCAAAAGGGTGAAACAAAATCTCACAGTGTTGATGAAAGTGAACTTGATGATAAGATAGGGCAACTTATAGAAAAACTTGCTCATTTTAAGATAAATGGTGATGTTATTAGAACCTATGCCGGTCCAGTTGTTTCTACTTTTGAGTTTAAGCCAGCTGCAGATGTGAAGGTGAGTAAGATCTCGAATCTTCAAGATGATCTTGCTATGGCACTATCTGCTGAGACTATTCGTATTCAAGCTCCGATCCCAGGGAAAAATGTTGTGGGGATAGAGATTCCAAATGCTACTGTTGATACTATCTACTTAAGAGAGCTACTAGATTCTAAACTTTTTAAAGATTCATCTTCGCCCTTAACTATCGCACTAGGTAAAGATATAGTTGGAAACCCATTTGTAACCGATCTTAAAAAGTTACCTCACCTTTTGATAGCTGGAACAACAGGAAGTGGAAAAAGCGTTGGTATAAACGCTATGATACTATCGCTTCTGTATAAAAACTCACCAGATCAACTTAGACTTCTTATGATAGACCCTAAGATGCTAGAGTTTTCAACATATAACGATATACCACACCTTCTTACCCCAGTTATTACAAAACCTAAACAAGCTATCGTAGCCCTAAATAACATGGTTATGGAGATGGAAAGACGATATGAACTTATGGCTGAGACAAGAACTAAAAATATAGAAAACTATAATGAGAAGATTGATAAAGAGGGTGGTGAGCATTTCCCATATATAGTAGTTGTTATTGATGAGCTTGCTGACCTTATGATGACAAGCGGAAAGGATGTTGAACTCTCAATCGCAAGGCTTGCGCAAAAAGCTAGAGCATGTGGTATCCACCTCATTGTAGCAACCCAAAGACCATCGGTTGATGTTGTTACAGGGCTAATCAAAGCAAATCTACCATCAAGAATCTCATATAGGGTAGGGCAGAAGATCGACTCTAAAATTATTTTAGATCAGATGGGTGCCGAGTCACTTCTTGGTCGTGGCGATATGCTCTTTACTCCTCCTGGTGCGCCAGCATTAGTTCGTTTGCATGCTCCATGGGCTACAGAACAGGAGATAGAAAATATTGTTGAGTTTATAAAATCTCAAAGAGAGCCAAACTATGATAAAAGCTTTTTAGTTGAAGATACAGAGGGTGAGGGATCATCAAATGGTGAGAGTTATGAAGAGTTAGACCCACTCTTTGGAGATGCTAAAAATGTAATATTGACAGATAGAAAGACATCGATCTCCTATCTGCAAAGAAAGCTACAGATTGGTTACAATCGTTCTGCAAGAATTATAGAACAGCTTGAAGGTGAGGGTGTCTTGTCATCTGCAAATTCAAAAGGTATTCGTGAAATTTTATAATGCAAAAAGCCAAGTTTATATTTACAAAGTATAATAATTCTTTTAATGTTAAGATTGAAAATCTTGAAAATCTTTCGGTTAAACAGATACAAGAGATTGAAAATTTTGTAAGGGTTAGAAATGGTATTTTTGATTTTAATAACTATCAATTTATCATTCAAAAAAGATTGGAGTTCAATGAGTTTGTTTCATTATTAGCTCAGTGTGGTATCGATACTACATGTAAAGAAAACATTATAAAGCAAAAGTATCAAGCAAGGGTTGGTTTTGGTAAGTATAAAGGGATGTTTTACTCAGATATTCCAGATTCATATCTTTTATGGTTAAAAAATAATTATCAAGGAAAAGATAGAGACTCTTTAGAGGTTGAATTGGCTAAGAGAAGTTTATAGTTGTTACAAATATAAACATATATAAAATAAAACCACTAGTAAATGTTTAGTATGGTAACAGAGTTTATTTTGATTTTTTATATTTAGATATAATCTTCTGAAATTAAAAATTAGGAATAACTATGGCATTTTTAGATGACTATAAAGCACATACAAAAGACAGAGCAGAACTTAATGTTCCAGCACTAGCTTTAACAGCAGAGCAAACAGCAGAGTTAGTTGAGCTACTAAAAGCTTCACCAATCGCGGAACAAGATTATGCGATGGAAATTTTTGAAAATAAGATACCTGCGGGTGTTGATGATGCTGCTTATGTAAAAGCTGCATTTTTAAATGATGTTGTTCAGGGAAATGTTTCTTGTGACGCTATCGATGCTGTTAAAGCATGTGAGATTTTAGGTCTTATGCTTGGTGGTTTCAATGTTACTCCACTTGTAGAAGCACTTAAGCTTGATGATGCTGTAGCAGACGCAGCGGCAGAACAACTTAAAAACACTATTTTAGTATATGATTCTTTTAATGATGTAAAAGCATTAAGCGATGCTGGAAATGCTAAAGCTAAAGAGATTATTGAGTCTTGGGCAAATGGTGAGTGGTTCACTAACAAGCCAGAGATGGACAAAGAGATTACAGTAACTGTGTATAAGATTCCAGGTGAGACAAATACAGATGACCTTTCTCCAGCTTCTGAAGCATTCACAAGAGCAGATATTCCTCTACATGCAAACTCATTCTTAGTAAACAGAATGGACAATCCACTTCCAACTATGGAAGAATTAAAAGCAAAGGGCAACCCTTTGGCTTATGTTGGAGATGTTGTAGGAACTGGTAGTTCAAGAAAATCAGGTATCAACTCTGTTCAGTGGCACATGGGTAAAGATATTCCAGGTATCCCAAATAAGAGAACTGGCGGTATCGTTATCGGTGATATCATCGCTCCTATCTTCTTTAACACTGCTGAAGATTCAGGTTGTATCCCTCTTCAAGCTCCTGTTGGAGATTTAGAAACAGGTGATGTTATCACTGTTAAGCCATTTGATGGTGTTATTGAGAAGAATGGTTCAGTTGTTTCTGAGTTTAAAATCTCTCCAAACACACTTCCAGATGAGATGAGAGCAGGTGGTCGTATTCCACTTATTATCGGTAAAGGTCTTACTGCTAAAGCTAGAGAAGCTTTAGGTATGGACGCTGGAGATATCTTCTTAACTCCAGAGCAACCTGCTGATGATGGTAGTGGTTATACACTAGCTCAAAAAATGCTCGGTCGTGCTTGTGGTGTTGAGGGTGTTAAACCTGGTATGTATTGTGAGCCTATCGCAACTACTGTTGGAAGTCAAGATACAACTGGACCAATGACAAGAGATGAAGTAAAAGAGCTTGCAGCTCTTTCTTTTGGTGCAGATATGGTTATGCAATCATTCTGTCATACAGCTGCTTATCCTAAGCCAGCAGATATTAACCTACAGCACACTCTTCCAGACTTCTGGACAAGTAGAAAAGGTTTCATCCTTAGACCAGGTGATGGTGTTATCCACTCATGGTTAAACAGACTTTGTCTTCCAGATACTGTTGGTACTGGTGCTGATAGTCACACTCGTTTCCCTATAGGTATCTCTTTCCCAGCTGGTTCTGGTCTTGTTGCATTTGCTGGTGTTACTGGTATGATGCCTCTAACTGTTCCAGATTCTGTGCTTGTTAAGTTCAGTGGAACTATCCAACCAGGTATCACTCTAAGAGATTTAGTTAACGCTATCCCTCATCAAGCACTTAAAGATGGTCTTTTAACAGTTGAAAAAGCTGGTAAGAAAAATATCTTTGCTGGAACTGTTATAGAGATTGAAGGTTTAGAAGATCTTAAATGTGAGCAAGCATTTGAACTTTCTGATGCATCTGCTGAGAGAAGTTCTGCTGCATGTACAGTAAAACTAAACAGAGAGCCAGTTGTTGAGTACCTAGAGTCTAATATCGTTCTAATCGAAGAGCTTATAGCTCAAGGTTATGAAGATAAAGTAACTCTTCAAAGAAGAGCTGACAAGATGAAAGAATGGGTTAAAAATGGAAAGTTAATGGAAGCTGATAAAGATGCTAAATATATCGCAACTATCAACATTAACCTTGATGAAATTAAAGAGCCTATCTTAGCTTGTCCTAATGATCCAGATGATGTTAAAACTTTAACAGAGATTCATGCTGCTGGTCTTAGAACAGAAATTGATGAAGTATTCGTTGGTTCATGTATGACAAATATCGGTCTTTTCCGTGCTGCTGGTGAGATTTTAAGAGGCGAGGGTGCTGTTGCTAACAAGCTATGGATATGTCCTCCAACAAAAATGGATGAGAAAACTCTTCAAGAAGAGGGTTACTACTCTGTATTTGGTATGGCTGGAGCTAGAACTGAGATTCCTGGTTGTTCTTTATGTATGGGTAATCAAGCTGCTGTTGCTCAAAATGCATGGGTATTTTCAACTTCAACTAGAAACTTTGATAACAGACTAGGAAAAGGTTCTCAAGTTTATCTTGGAAGTGCTGAGCTTTCTGCTGTTGTTGCTCTTAAAGGTGCATTGCCAACTGCTAAAGAGTACTTAGATATAGTTGCAAATAAAATTACGCCAGAGATGACTGATGAAGTTTATAAATATCTTAACTTCAACAAAGTAGATAAAGAAGAACTAACTGCAATGATCAAGTAGATCACTTTTTACTCTATCTCATTAGAGGTAGAGTAAAATAAACACTACCTAATAAAAAACTCTCTAATCTCTGATAATATCAAATTCTAAGGGATAATCTGGTGTAAATATATTTAAATCAACTTTTTCATTTTGCTTTTGATTTTTAAATATAATTTTTACTCTATTTTCAAACTCATCTATATATGAAATCGACTCTATAAGCTTGTTGTTTATTCTTATGGTGAAAACTGATTCCTTATGATTTGCTTCATATATATCTTCTTTTATATGTTTTGCATTTTCAATCATATTAAAAAAATTAAAATTTGATTCTATTCTTCTGATGATAACCTGTTCTATCTCTGGTTCCACGATAGTTACTGAAGAAATATTGATATATATATCTTTTTTTATTGGTTGAATATAGTTCCATAAAGCATGTTGTGGTTTAGAAGCTACGATATGCCCTGTGTAGATTAAAGCTTTATTTTTATCATCTGTTATGGTTTGTGTGAAGTCAGCTTTAAAAGATGTTAATCTATTGAGTGAAGCATAGCTTGTACTAAGCAGTAAAAGTAGTATAAATAAATATTTCATATTTTTCCTTGTTTTAGAAATTATATCAAAGCAGTTGTTTACATATTAGTTAATATGATTCAATAGATATTACATTGTCAGATTTATGCAAATTGTAACTATTAGTATGTTAAAATAAGAACAATTTCAATGACTACTCGTAGTCTATATATAAGGTTGAAGATGCTACAAGCATTAATGGGTAAGATATTTGGTACATCAAATGATCGTGAATTAAAGAAATATATTAAAAGAGTCAAGAGAATCAATGCATTGGAAGCTCAATATGAGGCTTTAAGTGATGAAGAACTTAAAAATGCATTTTTAGAACTCAAAAATAGTGTTTTAAATGAAGAAAAAACTTTAAATGAAGCGTTAGAGGATTCTTTTGCTATTACAAGAGAGGGCAGTAAAAGAGTTCTTCATATGAGGCATTTTGATGTTCAGTTAATTGGTGGAATGGTTCTTCATGAGGGTAGAATAGCAGAGATGAAAACAGGTGAAGGTAAAACACTTGTTGCTACTCTTGCAATTATCTTGAATGCTATGGCAGGAAAAGGTGTGCATCTTGTAACCGTAAATGATTATCTCGCTTCAAGAGATGCAAGTGAAATGGGAGTATTGTACAATTTTTTAGGTTTTTCTGTTGGCACTGTATTAGAGAGTAACTCTACACCAGAAGAAAAGATTGAGGCTTATAAATGCGATATAACTTATGGGACAAATAATGAGTTTGGTTTTGATTATTTAAGAGATAATATGAGCTATTCAGCAGATCAGATGGCTCAAAGAGGTCATGGTTTTGTAATAGTCGATGAAGTTGATAGTATCTTGATAGATGAAGCTAGAACACCTCTTATCATCTCTGGACCTACAAATAGAACTCTTCAAGACTACTCAGATGCCGATGGTATAGCGATGAAATTAGTTAAGGATGAACACTTCACAGTAGATGAAAAAGATAAAGTTGTTCTTATTACAGAAGAGGGAATCACTAAGGCTGAAGAGCTTTTTAATGTTGAAAATCTCTATAGTGTTGAAAATGCCTCTCTTCCACATGCACTAGATCAAGCTCTTAAAGCAAATTATCTTTTTGAAAAAGATGTTGATTATGTTGTAAATAGTGGTGAGGTTGTTATTGTAGATGAGTTTACAGGTAGACTTAGTGAAGGTCGTCGTTTTTCAGAAGGACTTCACCAAGCCCTTGAAGCAAAAGAAAAAGTAGAGATAAAAGAGGAAACACAAACTCTTGCCGATATTACATTTCAAAATTATTTTAGAATGTATGATAAGTTGGCAGGAATGACTGGTACAGCGGAGACTGAAGCATCTGAGTTTGCTCAAATTTATTCTTTGGATGTTGTTTCTATCCCTACTAATATACCTATAACAAGGGCAGATTTAAACGACCTTATATACAAAACAGAAGAGGAAAAATTTAACGCTGTTATTGGGACTATTAAAAAATTATCTAAAACTGGTCAGCCTGTTTTGATAGGGACTGCTTCTATTGAAAAATCAGAAGTCCTGCATGAGGTTCTTAAAAAAGAAAAGATTGCTCATACTGTTTTAAATGCTAAAAATCATGAGCAAGAGGGTGAAATCATCAAGTCTGCTGGGGCTAAAGGTGCTGTGACTATCGCTACAAATATGGCTGGTCGTGGTGTTGATATTAAGGTAAACGATGAAGTTAAAGAGCTTGGTGGTCTTTATATTGTTGGTACAGAAAGACATGAAAATCGTCGTATAGATAATCAACTGCGTGGTAGAAGTGGTCGTCAGGGTGATGCTGGAACTACTCAGTTTTATCTATCTCTTGAAGATAATTTACTTCGTATTTTTGGAAGTGATAAAATCAAATCTATTATGGAAAGACTTGGGGTTGAAGATGGTGAATATATAGAGTCAAAAATGGTTACTCGTGCAGTTGAAAAAGCTCAGATGAAAGTGGAAAATATGCACTATGAGGGTAGAAAGCAGATTGTTGAGTATGATGATGTTGCAAATGAACAAAGAAAGATTGTTTATAGATTTAGAAACCAACTACTTGATGTAGAGTTTGATATAGTGTCAAAAATTGATGAAGTAAGAGTTGAGTATGTCCAAAACCTTTTAGATATCTGCGATATTTTTAATGGTGGAGCAGGTGAAGACTTCAATCTTAAAAAACTAATTGAAATTATAAAAGAGGAGATTAATCTTGATCTACATGTAGATGAGTTTGTGGATTTAGATTATGAAGAGTTACTAGATAACTTAAGTGCAACCATTAAAAAATCATACGATGATAAAATGAGTGTTTTAGAAGAAAAAATTCAACATGAAATAGCAAAAGAACTTTATCTAAAAGAGTTGGATAATGCTTGGAGAGAACATCTTTATGCTATGGATACTATGAAAACCGGTATTAGACTTCGTGCTTACAATCAAAAAGATCCTCTTGTTGAATACAAAAAAGAGAGTTTCAATCTTTTTACTGAGTTGATTAAAGATATTAAATTTAACACTATTAAAACGCTTCAGATTATTCAATTTAAAATGGAATCAGCTGAAGATGAGGCCGCTAAAATGGCTGAAAAATTAGAGCTTCAAAGAAAATTTGATGAAGCAGCAAGACAGCTCAACAATCAACTTGCAGAGGATGAGGCACCTAGTGTTAAAAAAGTTGCAAGAAATGAGCCTTGCCCTTGTGGAAGTGGTAAAAAATATAAACAATGCTGTGGAAAAAGTGGTCCCAAGAAGGGGGTGTTTGCCCGAAACGGTACCCTGAAATCTTGAAAGAATCAATAGTACCA
Organism: Campylobacterota bacterium; assembly: GCA_034659115.1. Lineage (GTDB taxonomy): Bacteria > Campylobacterota > Campylobacteria > Campylobacterales > Sulfurimonadaceae > Sulfurimonas. Next base: position 1,424 of record JAYEGN010000018.1, on the reverse strand, counting down.
TATCTAGTAAAACGCTTTTTGCGTTTTGATAGTGATCAACCATTTATATTTTTATCTGCACTACTCGCTTTTTTAGGTATTGGACTTGGTGTTATGGTACTTTTAATTGCTATGGCTCTTATGAATGGTTTTGATAAAGAGTTTAAGAAAAAACTAACTATTATGAACTATCCTCTTACTATTATTCCAAAGTTTTATGGTGCAGTAAATCAAGATCTTCTTATTGAACTAGAAACAAAATTTCCATCTTTGCATTTTAGTCCATTCGTTCAATCAGCTGTAATGGCTAGGAGTGGGTCAAAACTAGAAGGCGGGTATATCTTTGGAGTTAATTTTAAAGATGAGATGAAGGTTAATGCTGTTTTAGCAGATGCCATAAGTCAAAATAAATTTTCAAAATTTGATGTACTTATCGGTAAAAATTTAAAAGAGGAATTTAACCTTTATATTGATGATAGACTTATGTATATCTTCACACATGTGGAACCAGGGGGATTATCTATAACACCAAAAATAAAGAGGTTTAAGGTTAGGGGTGTTTTTGATTCAGGGCTTAGTGCTTATGATAAAGCATATAGCTATACAACCCTCTCATCTATGCAAGCTATGCTGCACATACCTTCAAACCAATATGATGGGATTCATATTTTTTCAAATGATCCGCATCAAGATATATTAAAAATCAAAGAAAATATTCCGATTAATGTTACAATAAAAGGATGGTGGGAAGATAATGTTAATTTTTTTGCCGCACTAGAATTAGAAAAAGCTTCACTTTTTATTGTTTTGATGCTTATTATCTTGATAGCATCAATCAATATTATCTCTTCACTTTTGATGACCGTTATGAATAGAAGAAGTGAAATAGCTCTCTTACTTTCTCTTGGTGCTACGACTATTGAAATTAAAAAGGTATTTTTATATCTTGGCATAGTGATTGGTGTGAGTGGAATTTTAGCTGGAACGATTCTTGGCATGGGTGGTTTGTTGGTTTTAAGCAGTTTTGATATTGTGTCTTTACCAAAAGATGTTTATCCTACAACAACACTTCCTCTCGACTTGAGTATAAAAGATTTTATCCTGATTATAAGTGGAGCATTTGCAATTGTTATTGCATCTTCATATTATCCAGCAAAAAAAGCTAGTGAAGTTGATATACTAACAGTATTAAGAAATGAGTAACTTATAGCCCAAATAATTCCATAAGGATTTATAAAATTTATCTATGCTTGTGCTTAAGGGATGTTTAGTAAAAATTTTAAGCCACCTTATTGGTGGTGTAAATTTTTAATGAACCTGCCTTGAGTGCAATGATAGTTTAAATTTTTTATTCTTATGGAATTATTTGGGTATAGAGTTACTCCTCTTGTTTAAACAGTTTTAGAGGTGCTAGCAGAGTTCTTTTGATTATATTCAAAGGCATT
>JAYEGN010000017.1:0-23517 GCA_034659115.1 Campylobacterota bacterium | reverse complement strand
TTCATAGCTAGGTTCAACCTTTTCACCCAAAACAGCTTCTTGATTTTTTCGATAAAACTCATAGTTATCTTCGTACTTCTGCCAAGAACTTGCCTTGCCTTCGCCTATCTCTTTTTGTAACTCGATAAAACCCTCTAAAATAGACTCTGGTCTTGGCATACAGCCGTTCACATACATATCGACAGGCATATAATCTTCAAGTTTTTTTATAGTATTGTATGAATCCCAATACATCCCACCGTTTACAGTACAAGAACCAAGTGCTAGAACATACTTAGGATTTGACATCTGCTCGTAGGTTCTAATAATTCTTCTTAGAGTTTTATAAGAGCAGTATCCAGAGACGATAATAACATCGGCTTGTCTTGGTGTTGCCGCCCCTCGTATGCCTAAACGTTCTGCATCGTAACGCGATGTAAAAGTAGGAGGCATCTCTATAGCCCCACATCCCGTTCCATAAGCCAATACAAATATACTCCGTTTACGAAACCAGTTCATTAAAAAATCTACACTATTTTGGTGTGAAGTCTCTGAGTTTAAATCACCCTCCAAAGTCTTCTGCTCTTGTAAAAATCCCTCAGTCATTTTAAGCTCCATAGTATGGTTTTTGTTTTGTTAAACTTCATTAACTATCTCCCAGTGGCCACTTTTCAAACTTCCCACTCTTATAAGCTTGTTTTCATCTTTTAGCTTTGCTATATCTCTTTTAATCGTTTTATCGGTAACGTTTAATTGAGCTGAGAGCTCTAGTATAGTTATATCTCTGTTTTTAGCTATAATTTTCAAGACTTTATCTAATCTTTTTAAAGGGACATTTTTAGGGACATTTTTAGGGACATTTTCTTTTTTTGTTTGTTCCAGCGTTGTTAAAATAATACCAAGCATAAACTCTATAAAAGGGGTACTCTCACCTACGCTTCCAGCATCTTCTAAAGCTTGATAATAAGCCTCTTGATTCTCCCTTACCACACTCTCTATAGGTATGGAACCAAATACGTTTTTATACTGATTTAAGATGACAGACTGCCAAAGTCTTCCGACTCTACCGTTGCCATCATTAAAAGGGTGTATAAACTCAAATTCATAATGAAATACACAAGAAGCTATGAGTAAATTATCATCGGTAGTGTTTAACCAAGTAAAAAGTTCTCCCATAAGTTCTGGAACCATATTTGGTGGGGGTGCGACATGCGTAACACCATCAGCTCCTCCTACACCTACGTTAGAGTGCCTATAAGCTCCTGCATTGCTGAGAAGATTTTGCATTAAAAACTTATGAGCTTTTAGTAAGTCTTTCTCATTTTTGTAGTTATAGGTTTCTAAGTAGTCATAAGCTGCTATAGCTCCTTTTACCTCTTCTATCTCTCTCATAGTTCCTAAAACTGTTTTGCCATTGATTAGATTGGTGACTTTTTCAAGGTCAAAACTGTTTCCCTCTATCTGAAGAGTCCCTGTTATAGATTTGATTCTATTTTTTTTTCGAAGTTTAGGAGTGTTTAACTCTTTTTTTATATGTTTAAGTTCTGTAAGCAACTCTACAATATTGTTTGAAAGAGTTAATATTTTATTAGTAATAGTATAGGGTGGTTTATAATCACTCATCATCAACTCCAAGTCGCTAAGATAAGTCCAACAACTGCAATGAGAGTTGGAACTTTGAGCAAAAAGTCTATACTCTGCGGTGTTTTAAATCTTCCGTACATTGAGCCAAATGCGATGACAAATACAAAGAGTATAAAAGTCTTTATAAGCAGTTCTGCAAAACTACTCGCTCCACCTAAAAACAGATGCACCATAAGTACCAGTTTTGCAAAAGTAAAAATAGCACTTTGACTCATCAGAAGTGCTAAAAACTTTCCACTAAACTCTGAAGCTGGACCTGAGTAGACCTCAACAGGAGCACCAACTACATCAAATGGTGACTGCCCCATCATCCCTATAAATGAGAAAAGTGCACCTATAAAAAGAAGAGGATAAGCGATAGCATTCAAACCTGTCTGTTGTGATGCTATGGTACCTATATCAGCACTCCCACTAAGACTCATAATAGCGATAACAGCTATATAAAACGGCATCTCTAAAGCAAAAAGGCGAGAGAGTCCGCGTGTTACACCCATAACCCCAAAAGGGTTTCCAGCAGTTCCGACTCCAAGAGCATTTCCTAGTGGTCCCAAAACTAAAAGATAGAGGACTAAAAAGAGGTTTCCATACTCACTCAAGCCAACAAAACTCTCACCTGAACTAAAAAATGGAATAAAGAAAAGTGTCATAATAGCCCCACTCATCATAATGATAGGACCAAGATAAAACATCCAGCCGTGTGAAGTACTATCATTTTTTGTAAAGAACTTTATAGAGTCAAAAAATGATTGCCAAACAGGAGGACCGAAGCGGCGCTGAAACCTTGCAGTTATGTTTCTGTAGAGTCCATAGTATAAAAAACCTGTTATATATGCTATAGTAAACATCCCAAGTAGATCTAATATTATCATCTCTGACTCCACCACAACAAAACAGTTGCAAAGATAACTGCAATACTGAAATTATTTCTTAAATTTCCGCTATATATTTTTTTAAAAATATCTGAAAAACTGAGTGTTTGATCTGCTATGTAGTCATAAAATGGCTTTACAGAGTTTTTATATATAGTGTTTATAAAGCCCACTCTCTTTAACTCTTTACCCATACTAAACCCATAGTGAAGATGTGTTGACTCATTTGGCTCTTCCCCACAATATGCTATGTCAAATCTATCTTTTACATTTTTAGCACGTGAACGAAGAGATACAAAAAGTAGAAGAACCAACACAAATATCGCTCCAAAAGCGGACATTACAACTAGTCCATTATACTCTGCAAAAGAGCTACTAAGTGTTGCATAGTCACTAAAATTTACTACATGTAGAGATAACTCTTGGAGAATCTTATTGAAATATGGAACAACTAAGGCTGGGTAAGTTCCTAAAATAATCACCAGTAGTGCTAAAATATACTGTGGTACCAGAAAGCTCCATGGAGCCTCTTTTATACTCTCTAAGTGTTTGTTTGTCGGATGTCCTAAATATACTCCATAAATCAGCTTATATATGTAGAGAAAAGCACTTGCACTAGAGAACATTACTGCTGCTAGAATTAGAAGATGTTTTGCATCCATAAGTGAAGTGTAAATCATAAATTTAGAAGCAAATCCACCAAGAGGAGGCATACCTGCTAAGGTGATGATACCGACTAGAAGAAGCACGAATGATTGTGGAGTTTTATATATAAGCCCACCAAGTTCGCTAAACTTACCTCTACCCGTTATGAAAATTATTCCTGCAATATTTATAAAAAGCAGAAGTTTTACAGCTGTATGGATAAGTGCATGGTAAAGTGCTCCACTCATACCATCTGCAACCCCTAAAATGGTCACTATATAACCAAGTTGAGCAATACTTGAATATGCCAATAATCTTTTTACAGAATCCTCTTGGATAGCCTTAAAAGTAGCTATAATAGAGGTAATCACACCTATAATCGCCAAGGTATATGATAACTCTATAACTTGAGTCGTAAGAATTATAAGTGCATAGATACCCATCTTTGATAAAACTGCCGAGAGGAAGGGAGTAAAAAAGTTTTGCGACTCTTCATAAGCATCTACCAACCAGTAGTGAAAACCTATAGTTCCAAGTTTCACAAAAATTCCAAAGAGCATAAAAGTGGCAAAAAGTACACCCTCTGTGTCTCCAAGTGCAGCGAAACTTCTATGAGCATCTGCATATAAAAAGCTATGAGTCCCCGAATAAAGTATCAAGATAGCTATAAAGATACTCAGTGCAGAGGTCATTGCAAAGATGATGTACTTATGCAGTGCTTCTTTACTAAGCGAAAAAGAGAGTAGAAAATAAGTAGAGATACTCATAATCTCCCAACCTATAAAAAAGAGTAGATAATCATTTGCATATACTATTAAAAACAGAGATGCACTCAGAAGTAAAAAAAGAGCATAAAAACTCTTTGTTAACTTATAGTTTCTACTTAAAAAAGTCACCATTACAAACGAAAAGGCTATAAGCATTGCAAAAAAATTCGCTAGATGTGTAGCCTTTAAAGAGAGTACTATATCCGCTAAACCAAAGGTTGAAAAATCCATTAGTTCCCTCCCGTTAAAGAGTTTATATAAGTCTGTGTATCAAGCATAGAGAGTGCCGAGTCATTTAAAAATAGCGAGATTAAAAATGGTGCAATACCTATGATGATAAGAGTTGAACTTAGTAAGATAAAAACTAATTTTTGTGTAAAATTAATAGTTATTTTTTTATCTCTTGCATTTTTTGCAAACATAAATCCAGCAAGTTTAAAGTAATAAACTGACTCTAAAAGTGATGCAAAAACGATAATCACTAAAACAGCAAGGAAACCACTAGCTACCAAACTCTTAAGAACTAAAAATTTACCAATAAACCCTGCAAAGAGTGGAATACCTAAGAGTGAGAGCATAGAGATAAGCATAACAGCTCTTAAAAATGGAGAATTTAACTCTTTAAGAGTCTCTACATGTAGAGAGTTGTACTCTTTAGATATTATCGCTAATGCTAAGAATATTATAAACTTTGCTAAGGAGTGTGCTAAAACTATAAATAGTGCCGCTTGAATAGCATCTTGATTCTGTAGAGCAAAAGCTGTAAAAATAAGAGCTACCTGACCAAGAGAGGAGTATGCAAACAATCTTTTTAAATTTGTCTGGCGAAGTCCCGCTATCTCTGCTACTAACATACTTATAGCACCTAAGTAGATTAAGAAAACTGAAAACTCACCACTTGGTAAAAAAAGATAAACAATATGAAAGAAGACAAAAAGATAAGCTTTTACAACTACCCCTGAGAAGAGTGCATTTATAAGAGAAGTTGAGCCTTCATAAACATCTGTAACCCAGAAATTAAATGGAAAAATTTCAACTTTAAAACCAAAACCTACAAGAAGCACAATGGAGATTAAAACTTTTACATCGTAAGAGAGTGTTTCAAAATTTTGAGCTATGACAGCTAAGTTTAAAGAGCCTATATGCAAATAAATAAGAGCTATAGCAAAGAGTAGAAATACAGAAGCAACTGCACCAGTAAGGATATACTTCAGCCCTGCCTCCAATGCCGTTGGACTCTTTTTATATGCAGATAAAATGTAAGCCGAAATTCCCGCTATCTCAAAAAAAACATAAATATTAAAGATATCAGAACTTAGAACTAAGCCGATAGATGAAGCTAAAAGCATATTTAAAAGTATAAAAAACTTTGTCTCATTTTCATAAGCATTCGCTTTTCTATGCACTATGTAGTAGAGTGAAAAGAGTGTCATTAAAAAAGTAAAAAGTGCTACAAAGAAAAGAGAGACTTTGTTAAGTACAAAGGATATGCCAAGAGGAGGAGCTATTGAAATCACCTCTACATGTAGAGTAGTTCTCAAGAGGAGTGAAAATGATAAGTAGAGTAAAAAAGCCTGCATAAATGTTGAGCTGTAAACAACACCATTTTTACCAAACTTAGAGAGAATAGGTGTCGCAAATCCAAATAGAAGCGGAAGGGCTACAAAAAGTATGCTACTCATGTTAATGCCTCAACTCATTCATCTTATCGATGTTAGTTTTACCCGTAAGTTTATAGTACTCTATGGCAAAACTAACCCCAAGAGCCAGAACAGCCATCCCAATAACTATGGCAGTAAGTATCATAGCATGAGGAACTGGATCGTTCATCATTTTTGGGTCTACATGTAGAGAGGTTATAATAGGTGCTACAAGCTTTGTGTTATATGCTAGCCCTATAAAAAAAAGAAAAACAGATGTCTCCATAATAGCAATACTCATAAATATTTTAATAATATGTTTACGAGTAAGAAGCCCAAACAGTCCAACAAAAAACAGAGCCATTGAACCAATAGTTACAATCATCTTAATACTCTGTTCTTGATTTAAAAACTCAAACATCTTCATCCCTTTTGATAAGGTTTTGGACTATCATACTCATCTCACTACCAACTTTTATACCAACTATGATGTATATAATAGGGATAATTCCACCACTCATAAGCATTCCCATTTCAGATATATCATGAGATAAAAAATTTCCTAAAAAAACATCTAAAGTTAAAAGCCCGATAAGAGCTATCAGAACATATGAGACACCTGCAAAAGTCTCTAGTGCCACTATAAGCGAGTGTGGAACTTCATACTCTTGGTACGAAACAAGTAGCAGCAGAACTCCACTAGCGATAATCACACCCCCTTGAAAACCACCACCAGGACTTAAGTGACCATATATCATTACATAAACTCCATAAAGCATTATGATAGGAAAGAGAAGTTTTGATGCGCTACGAAGCATAAAATTACTCTGTGCTTTTAGAGTACATGTAGAGTTTGTATGAAGCATCAAACCGATACCAAGTGAAGCTATAAAAAGTACAGCTATCTCACCAAGAGTATCGAAACCACGAAAGTAAACTACAACGGTTGTAACTGCATTTGCAACCCCCTCTTGCGCATTTACATGTAACAACTCATCTCCTACACTCTGTGTAAACTGAGGAATATTTTGAAGTAAAATATTCAAAATAGTTAAAATCAAAACAGCACTTAGGGCAAAACCGCTTATAGTAGAAGTTGGGAGTTCTCTTTTTAAACTCATGCCTCTTCTCCTAGATGTTTTAGTGCCATTAAAAATATAAGTGAACTTATCCCCGCACCTATCACGGCTTCAGTAAGTGCGACATCAGGAGCTTTAAAAATAAAAAACAGAACTACACTTCCGAGACCTACACCCATAAAAAGAACTATAGAGTCAGCAAGTCTTGCTTGAATAATTGAACTGAATGCGACAACAATAATACCGATAAAAGTAACTAATATAAGAAAACCTATCATTCGTCACCCTTCATATCATCTCTGTCTAAAGTATTCCCATCTTTGTGTGAAGCTCTCGCTATTACCGATGATGAGAGGGGATTTGTTAGTAATATAAAAGCCATTAAAAGCATCAACTTTAGACTCCAACTTGGTTCTATGAAACAAGCACCGATGAGCACTAAAAGAGTTCCGATGGTTGTTGTCTTAGCTCCAACATGCATACGAGTGTAAACATCCGGCATTCTAATAAGACCAATCGCACTGACTAAGAATGCCATAACTCCAAGAGTGATAAATAAAAAACCTAAGAGTTCAAACACTTAAATACCCTTTTCTATATAACGGCCAAATAAAACCGTACCCAAAAAGCTAATAAGCCCAATAACTAATGCTATATCAAGATAAATAGCGCGTTCAAAGTATAGGGATAGAATAACTAAAAGTGAAATACTTAGTATACTAATAACATCAAATGCAACAACTCTATCACTAAGAGTTGGACCTTTTAAAAAGCGATAGAGTGTTATAAATATCGCCAAAAGTATAATTAAGAGTATAATTTCAAACATAATATTAACCATCAGCATAAGGAGTCATTTTATATCCAACTCCATCACAATCTTCAACAAATAAAACATCAAGCTTTTTAGTATATGCCAATAACTCTGTGGAGTTTATCATTCTCTACTCTTTATTTTTTCTTTTATTTCGAGCTTAGTATATCAGATCTTTGCAGTTAATTACTTTAAATCATTAATTAAAATAAGGCTTCTTCATTCTTATTTAACTTTTTTATCTCAAAGTTCCTTTTGTGACAATATGCGACACTTTTTCTATTTTTAAGTCTTTTTTTATATTATTACTCAAAGTTTCAATACTGTTATTCTAAAATTGTGTTAAAATTCTATTAAATATGGAGCGGATTTTAAAATAAAAACAAGAGGACTTTTTAAGGATGATTGGTATAGACATTATAAAAATTTGTCGCATGGATCGTTTAATAAAACGATTCGACGAAAAAGCATTACTTAGATTTTTGTCTTATGAAGAAATTAAACTTGTGAAAAATCCAAAAACAGCAGCAGGTTTTTGGGCTACTAAAGAAGCTGTTTCAAAAGCTCTTGGAGTTGGAATAGGAAAAGAGTGTCTATTTGAGGATATAATAATCTCAAAAACTTCTAAAGGCGCCCCAAAACTTGAACTATCTCAAAAACTAATAAGAAACTTCAATATAAAAGACACATCTATGTCTATAACTCATGATGGGGAATATGCTATTGCTGTAGTAGCAATAGAAAGTGGTTAACCACCTCCAACAAAATCAAGAAGCTCTAACTTATCACTATCTTTTAAGATATAGGACTCCCACTCACTTTGCTTAACAATATTCATATTGACTGCTGCAGCCATAACCTTACCTTCTAAGGATAACTTTTGAAGTAGCTTTTGGAGAGTTATCTCTTTGTCAAACTCTTTTTTTTCACCATTTATTATTATATTCATACTCACTCTTTTTTAATCTCTTTCTTCCATTAGGACTTCTAGCCAAGTTGAAAGTGACAGAAGTTTTTATTTTCTGTCACTCCGTAGTCTAACTTATGCAAAAAGTTCAATATCCTAAGTATATAAAATTACTTTTCATACAAAGAACTACTTCGAGCATTCAGCATAGTCTTTTTACCCATCAGATACTCATCTACTGCTATAGCACACTCTCTACCTTCATATATAGCCCAAACCACAAGTGATTGACCTCTTCTCATATCACCTGCACTAAACACACCATCAACGGATGTTAAATAATCTTTCGTTGCTATATTACTTCTCTCATCTGTATCTAGAGACAACTCCTGGATAACACCTGTTTGTTCAGGTCCAAGGAACCCCATAGCCAAGAAAACTAAATCTGCTTTTAGTACAAACTCTGTACCTTTTATCTCACTGAAGCCTTTGTCACCCCACTCTATTTTCACACAGTTAAGACCGGTAACATTACCATTATCATCTTTTATAAATGATTTTGAAAGTATGTTAAAATCCATCTCACAACCCTCTTCTTGAGAGGTTGATAGTTTAAAAATTCTTGGATACAGAGGCCACGGCATCGCATCTGTTCTCTCTAGCGGAGCCTTTGGCATTAGTTCTATCTGAGTTATTGATGCTGCACCTTGTCTTACAGAGTTACCAACGCAGTCACTACCTGTATCTCCACCACCAATCACAACAACATGCTTATGGGTTGCTAAAATCTCTTTATCTTTTGGGATTTTTTCACCCTCTATGCGACTATTGCATTGAGATAAAAACTCCATTGCAAAATAAACACCATCTGCATCACGATTCTCTATAGGTAGATCTCTAGGAAGTGAAGCTCCTCCGCATAAAACAACTGCATCATATCTATCTTGAAGAGTTTTAAGGGGAATATCAACACCGATATGAGCATTTGTCTTAAACTCTATCCCCTCTTCACTCATAAGATTTACTCTTCTTTGAACCACTTTTTTCTTATCTAGTTTAAAATTGGGTATACCGTAACGAACAAGACCACCGATTCGTTTATCTCTCTCATAAACAGTTATGCTGTGTCCAGCTTTATTGAGTTGATTTGCCACACTAAGTCCAGCTGGTCCAGAACCTATAACAGCTACTCTCTTACCTGTTCTCATCTTAGGAACTTGAGGTTTCATCCAACCTTTTGCATAAGCTTTTTCAATGATAGAGTACTCTAGACCTTTAATACTCACAGCATCATCATTCATACCAAGCACACATGCACTCTCACATGTAGCTGGACAAACTCGTCCTGTGAACTCTGGAAAATTATTTGTACTCATAAGAGTACGAAATGCTTTTTCCCACTCTCCTTTATAAACTTGGTCATTAAACTGAGGAATAAGGTTACCAATGGGACAACCATAGCTACTATGACAAAAAGGAACACCACAATCCATACACCTAGCTGCTTGATCTTGCAACTCAGCCTTACTTGGTGGAGTGGTAAATTCGTCATTATGCTTTATACGCTCAGCAACTGGTGCCAATGAGAAGTTTTGGCGTTTATATTCTCTAAATCCTGTAACTTTTCCCATCTTACACCTCCCCCATTTTTTGAGACTGTTCTTTTAAAACTCTTTTATAATCAACTGGCATAACTTTGATGAAATCATCTTTAGAACTCTCCCAATTATCTATAATAGCCTGTGCTTCTTTTGAGTTTGTATAACCGATATATTTTTCAATCATACCCTTTAATTCTACCTCATCTTGAGAATTTTCAACTCTATCTAAATCAACGCTTTCTTTATTTATACGAACTGAAAGTTGTTTATCTTTATCATATATATAAGCGATTCCTCCACTCATACCAGCTCCAAAGTTCTTTCCAATCTCTCCGAGAATTACTACTCGTCCACCGGTCATATATTCACAGCCATGGTCACCTATAGCACCAACGACCACCTTAGCACCAGAGTTTCTAACACAAAATCTCTCTCCAGCTAAACCGTAGATATATGCTTCTCCACTTGTTGCTCCATAAAAAGAAACATTACCAAGTATAACATTCTCATCTGCCTTGTAAGTTGCATCTGCTGGAGGGTAAAGTATGATTTTACCACCACAAAGACCTTTACCCATATAGTCATTAGCATCACCCTCTATCTCAAATGTGATACCACTATTTACAAATGCACCAAAACTTTGTCCACCACTACCAGTAGCTTTAAAATAGATAGTGTCATCTGCTAAACCATTTTCGCCATATTTTCTAGTCATCTCAGCTGAGAGCATCGTTCCTACAGTTCTATTGATATTTCTTAGCTTGATATTTTCTTTTATACTCGTAGAGTTATCAAGCGCTGGTTTTGCTAACTTTATAAGCTCATTATCAAGTGCTATGCCTAAGTTATGATCTTGAGTAGTTGTATTGTACGCTGTATCATCACTTCTAAGGTGTACACGGTGAAGCAGTTTATCAAGTTGAAGATGTTTTGCTTTCCAATGTTTTACACCCTCTCTAGCTTTAAGCTTATCTGTACGACCCACCATCTCATCAATAGTTCTAAAACCGAGTTCAGCCATAACCTCACGCAACTCTGTAGCTATAAACTTCACATAGTTTACAACATGTTGAGCTTTACCCGTGTATTTTGCTCTTAAATCTTTATCTTGCGTAGCGATTCCAACTGGGCATGTATTAAGGTGACATTTACGCATCATAATACACCCCTCAACTACTAGAGCTGCTGTTGCTATTCCCCACTCTTCTGCACCTAGAAGAGTTGCTATGGCTATATCTCGCCCAGTTCTTAACTGTCCATCTGTTTGAACAATAACGCGTGAGCGAAGACCATTTTTAACAAGCGTTTGGTGTGTTTCAGCTAAACCAAGCTCCCATGGAAGTCCTGCATGCTTGATGGATGTTTGTGGAGAAGCTCCTGTTCCACCATCAAACCCAGATATAAGAACAACATCAGAGTGAGCCTTTGCCACACCTGCTGCGATTGTACCTACCCCTACTTCTGAAACAAGTTTAGTGTTGATTCTAGCCTGATTATTTGCATTTTTAAGGTCATGAATGAGTTGTTTGAGATCTTCTATAGAGTAGATATCATGGTGTGGTGGAGGTGAGATAAGTCCAACCCCTGGAGTTGAGTGTCTAGTTCGCCCAATTATCTCATCTACCTTATGCCCTGGGAGTTGTCCACCCTCGCCAGGTTTTGCACCTTGAGCTAGTTTTATCTGAATCTCCTCAGAGTTTATAAGGTAGTTAGCAGTTACACCAAATCTACCAGATGCAACTTGCTTGATTTTAGAGTTTTTGTTAGTGCCAAATCTTGAAGCATCTTCTCCACCCTCGCCAGTATTGCTCTTTGCTCCTATCATATTCATCGCAACTGCTAGAGTTGTGTGAGCTTCCTCAGAGATAGAACCATAACTCATAGCTCCAGTTGCAAAACGAGTGATGATACTATCAACAGATTCTACTTCATCTATATCTATAGGGTCTAATTTTTTAAAGTCCAAAAGAGAGCGAAGAGTAACAAATGCTTCTTGTGGTTCATTTATGAGTTTTGCATATTGTTTGTATGTTGCATAGTCATTATTTTTAGTTGAGTTTTGAAGTAAAAATATAGTCTCAGGAGTGAAAAGATGATTTTCTCCACGCTGTCTATATGCATACTCTCCACCCACAGGTAGGTCATTTGCTTCTATAATTTCTTGTGGGTATGCTATGCTATGACACATAAGAGTTTCCTCTTCCAAGGTAGCTATATCGATACCTTCTAGTCGTGTCGGTGTTCCTTTAAAGTAGTTATCAACAAGATTTTGTGAAAGTCCAACAGCCTCAAATATTTGGGCTCCAGTATAGGAACGGATTGTTGAAATTCCCATCTTTGACATGATCTTAAATATACCCTTGCCGATAGCAGTGATATAGTTTTGCACAGCTTCACTATGAGAGATAGACTCATCTATCATCTTTCTTTTTCTCATATCTTCAATACTTTCAAAAGCTAGATAAGGGTTGATAGCATTAGCACCATAACCTATCAAGGTAGCAAAATGATGAATCTCTCTAGCTTCACCTGTTTCTATGACTAAACCACAATTTGTTCTGATACCCTTAGAGATAAGATGATGATGAACAGCACTTACAGCTAAAAGTGATGGAATTGCCGCTTTTTTCTTGCCAGTTCCACGAGTTGAGAGTATGATAACCTCAGCACCCTCTCTAACAGCATCACTTGCTTGTTTTATAACCAGATCAAGTGCTTGTTTCATATCTCCTATTTTAGTTGCATCAAAAAGTATACTAATTTTTTGAGAACTAAAGTTAAACTCATTTATGCTATTGAGTTTTTCACACTGTTCATTTGTCAGTATTGGAGATTTGAGTTTTATAAACTTTCTATCTTCATCTGCCTCTTGGAACAGATTTCCCTGTGGTCCAATATATGAGGTCAAGCTCATTACCGACTCTTCTCTAATCGGGTCAATTGGTGGGTTTGTTACCTGAGCAAACAGTTGATGAAAATAGTTATACAGGTTTATGGATACATGTGATAAAACTGAAAGGGAAGCATCATTACCCATAGATCCGGTTGCTTCATATGCAGTGTTTGCCATCGGAGTCAAGACTATTTTCAGATCTTCTTGCGTATAACCAAAACATTTTTGACGCACTAAAACAGTTTTATGGTTTGGCTGTTTTATCTCGCTATTTAGGCTTAAATCATCAAGGTTGATTTTCTGTTTTTCTATCCAAGACTCATAATTATGTGCAGATGATGTTTCTATTTTAATCTCATCATCACCAATAATTCTACCCTGCTCTAAATCTGCTACAAACATCTTTCCAGGTTGCAGTCTTCCTTTTAGAACTATCTCGTCTGTTGGATACTCTAATGCACCCTGCTCTGATGCCATAACTAAAACATCATCCTTAGTTAAAAAATATCTTGATGGGCGAAGACCGTTTCTATCTAGCGTTGCACCAACTATCTTGCCATCTGTAAATGCTACAGAAGCTGGACCATCCCAAGGTTCCATAAATGTCGCATGATACTCATAAAAAGCTCTGCGAGATTCATCCATCTCCTCATCTTTCCAAGCTTCAGGAATCATCATCATCATCACATGTGGAAGAGAACGACCAGCCAATGTTAAGAGTTCTACAACATTATCTAACACAGATGAGTCCGATCCCTTTGCTTCATTGATTAGGTATGGATAGATTTTATCAAGCTCATCTTCACTAAAGAGTTTTGATTTAAGCATAGACTGTCTTGCTCTCATCCAGTTGATATTGCCACGAAGTGTGTTTATCTCTCCATTGTGTGCGATATAGCGAAACGGTTGCGCCAATGGCCAAGATGGAAAAGTATTAGTTGAAAATCTACTATGAACTAAAGCGATTGCTGATTCGTAATCTTTCTCACCTAAATCTGCAAAAAACAGGGGAAGTTGTTCAGTAATAAGCTGCCCTTTGTATGAGATCGTTTTATGACTCATAGATGGCATGTAAAAGTAACCTGTACCATTGATAGGTGAAGCTGTCACTTGAGCCTGTGCATACTTACGGATTACAAAAAGCTTACGCTCAAACGCTTCTGCATCTTCTAATTCTGGATCTCTTTTAACTATAACTTGATGTACATGTGGCTCTATAGCTTTAACAGTTTCCCCTAAAGAATCATTACATGTTGGAACTATTCTCCATCCAAGACACTCTTGTCCTAGTTCTTCAATGCAATCTTCTACGATAGTTTTACACTCCGCATAAGCCTGTGGATCTTTTGGCAAAAACACAACACCTACACCATAATGACCAAATTCAGGTAAAGTTATACCATCTTCTTTCAATACTCTGCGTAAAAACTTATCAGGCATCTGCGTTAGTATTCCGGCACCATCACCTGAATTTTTCTCAGCACCAACTGCTCCACGATGCTCAAGGTTTATAAGAAGTTCTATACCCTTTTGTACTATATTGTGAGATTTCTCACCCTTTAAGTGTGCAACAAAGCCAACACCACAAGCATCATGCTCAAATTCTCGATCGTAAAGACCCTCACTTTTTGGTAAATACTCCGCTTTCATAATTCTCCTTTTGAAATGTTTAGGCACTTATAATAATTATTGTCTTATAATATCCTATTTCATATTAAATTTAATATATATTAAAACTATTTGTCTTAATAAAACTTACAACACTGATAATAAACTACAGATAGGGAGCTATTGATGCATTCAAACAATAAAATACCTTGGGATGAAAACTATAAACTTGGTATTAAAACTATCGATATTCAACATAAAAAACTTTTTGATTTAGTAAATAAACTTTATGATTTGGATGAACAAAGCACAAAGGATGAGCTAAGAGTTATTTTGTATAAATTTAGCGAGTATGTAAAAACTCACTTTGATAGTGAGGAAGCTTACATGTTATCGATAAAATATCCTGACTTAGATACGCACAAACAGATACATCAAGATATAATAGAAACACTCAACAAAGTAATCTCTACACCTGCAACCTTAGATATTGTCAAAACAAAGATGAGAGTTTTAGCAAAGCGTGCACTTGTGGATCATATAACAGAGGTAGATATCAAAATAAAAAAATTTCTTAGCCAAAAGCAGGTAGATGAAAAGATTTTTGAACTAAACTAGAAAGATTTACCTGCTAGTATATCAAGAAAACTCTTTTTTCTTCTCTAATTTAGTACCCAAATAATTCCATAAGGATTTATAAAATTTATCTATGCTTGTGCTTAAGGGATGTTTAGTAAAAATTTTAAGCCACCTTATTGGTGGTGTAAATTTTTAATGAACCTGCCTTGAGTGCAATGATAGTTTAAATTTTTTATTCTTATGGAATTATTTGGGTAGTATCAGTTTCATCATAGATAACAACTGTTGAAGCTAAGAGGTCATGAAGTCCTCTTTTATCTTTTCTAAAGCCAACCATTAAAAAACCTATAAGCAGAGCAATTGTTGATACAATGTAGCCAATGGAGCGAGTTATAGCTTGTTGGTTTGTTATATCTTTATGTGTTTTAGCATCTACTATTTTAATATGAACAAATTTTTTTCCAGGAGTGGCACCACGCCATTTTCTCCAAAATACAATTGTAACTAGTAAAACAGCAACCTCAAAAAGAAGTTCCCATTTCATAGACATTTGCGGTTGAGAGTTAAGAGCTTTTACATTTCCACTCATAGCCATCTGTATATTTTGCTGATACTGTGAAAAGTCAAACCAGTTGCCATCACTTAAAAAATAGATGATAATAGCTACAGGAAGGGCGAGAAAAAGAGTATCTAAAAAAGAGGCAAGAAAACGAATCCAAAATCCTGCATATTTAATATCATTTATCATATTTATATCTTCACAAACTCTAATGCTTTGCCAAAATAGTATCCCTGAAATTCATCTATACTACTTATACATGGTAGTTAGGTGCTTCTTGAGTAATTATTACATCGTGTACATGTGACTCTTTAAGTCCAGCACTTGTTATCTCAACAAACTCTGCTTTATCCCAGAAAGTTTCTATGTCTTGGCTTCCACAGTAGCCCATAGATGCACGCAGTCCACCCATCATCTGATGAACTATGCCAGAGATACTTCCACGAAATGGAACACGACCCTCTATCCCTTCTGGAACTAGCTTATCTGCTGCTGTTCCCTCTTGGAAATATCTGTCGTTTGAACCTTTTTGCATAGCACCGATACTTCCCATACCACGGTATGATTTGTATTGCCTTCCTTGAAACATGATAGTGTCTCCTGGAGACTCTTCTGTTCCAGCTAAAAGTGAACCAGCCATAACGCATGAAGCTCCAACTGCAAGTGCCTTTGATAGGTCTCCGGAATATTTTAGACCACCATCAGCTATAATAGGAACACCATGAGGTCTTGCAGCCTCAGCACATTCATCAATTGCAGAGATTTGAGGAACACCAACACCAGCTACTATACGGGTAGTACAGATTGAGCCTGGTCCTATCCCCACTTTAACCCCATCAGCACCAGCTTCAATAAGTGCTTCAACTGCTTCTTTTGTAGCAATATTTCCAGCGATTATATCAACCTCCATACTCTCTTTTATCTTTTTAACGGTATCTAAAATACCTTTTGAATCTCCATGAGCAGAATCTAGCACTAAAACATCACAACCAGCGTCAACAAGTGCTCTTGCTCTATCATACTGACCAACACCGATAGCTGCACCAACTACAAGTCTACCAAAATCGTCTTTATTAGAATTTGGATATTCGATGCGTTTTCTAATATCTTTGATAGTTACAAGACCCTTTAAAAATCCATCTTCATCTATAATAGGAAGTTTTTCTATCTTATTTTTATGCATAATATCAGCTGCATCATCAAGTGAAATACCTTTCGTAGCAGTTATAAGAGGCATTTTTGTCATAGTTTCACTAGCAAGTTTACGCATATCTTTTTCAAATCTCATATCACGATTTGTAAGGATTCCTAAAAGTTTATTATGTCCATCAACAACAGGAACACCAGATATTCTATACTCACTCATAAGTTTTTCAGCATCAGCAAGGGTTGCATCAGGATGAACGAAAATAGGATCTATAATAATACCGCTTTCACTCTTTTTTACCTTAGTTACTTGCTTGCACTGTGCTTCTATATCCATATTTTTATGCAAAATCCCAATACCGCCAAGTCTAGCCATAGCTATAGCTGCTCTATACTCTGTTACTGTATCCATAGCAGCAGAAACCATAGGAATCTTAAGTCTGATATTCCGCGTAAGTTTTGTTTCTAAAGAAACTTCTTTTGGTAATACTTCAGAATATTGTGGAACTAAAAGTACATCTTCAAATGTCAGGGCGCGTTTACGAATCTTCATAATTATCCTTAATCTATAGTTAAATATACAACCTAGACTCCCAGTTATGAAATGTATACCTTGAGGCACAAGCTGAGAGTGACTTAATCTGGAGTCTAGTTGTCATAGAATTTAAAATTTGCAAATTATATCAATTTTGTGGTTAAAAATAGGTAAAATCTACTCACATGTAGAAGCACTAATCATCTGACCATAGTTTGGAGTATCTTCCTTTCCTATGAAGGTATAGGTTCCTATACTGATAGTGTACTTAGAGTTATCCACCTCAACACCATCACATGTAACAGTTTTATTTTGATTAAATTTCATAACAACATTGAGCATCTTATCTCTTTGCGCACTACTGTATGCATTAAAAGCTATAGCACCCAACACTATAGCTAATACTATAGCAGTAACAACTGCTTTTTGGTGTTTTGTTAATTCCGTGAAGTAGTGTAGAGCCAAAAAGAAAAGCCCTACAACAACAAGACCAGCTATATATGCCATTATGCCGTTCCTCGTATCTGATAAGTTATATCTCCAGCACCAAAACCTATGATTAAACCTTTATCTAAAGTTTTCAAGGCTTCCTTATCTTTTAATATCGTTATGGTGTTGTTTGCTCTTTTAATATTGTCTGCCATCGTTAGGTTGTATCTTTTAAATTTCTCTTGAAAATCTATATCTCTAGGAGCTTCTCCAGCAGACCATACAGGTAAAATCACAAGCTCTTGAGCACCATCAAAGCATTTGATAAACTCTTCAAGGTTGTCAATAGTACGAGAGTATTTATGAGGTTGCCAAATAGCAGTAATTTTATCAAAACCCTTAAGATTCGCATACTCTTTAACAGATTCAAATGTTGCTTTTATCTCCGTTGGATGATGACCATAATCATCAATAATCACACTCTCTTTTTGAGAGCCAACTATATCAAAGCGTTTTTTAATACCTTTAAATGATAAGATATTTTTTCTAATATCTTCTATATCCATAGATTCATTTGCCGCCAATATAGCAAGTGAAGCATCAAGAGCTATATGTTTTCCAAATCCCCAAACATCAAATGAACCAAAACCTTTTAAACTGAATCTTGTATGAGGCTGATCATCTATAAGGACAAATTCTAGGTTTGATATATCTTTACTAGGATAGAGCCAATGAGCTTTTACCTCATCTCTTAAGGTAGCTAAAAATGGATCTTCTGCATTCAAAACACGACATGTGGCAGAATTTATAAAGGTTTTATATGAATCATAAAATCTTTCATAGTTATAATCATAATACTCCATATGTTCAGGCTCAGCATTTATGACTATCGCACAATGCGGATTTGAGTTTATAAAACTACCATCACTCTCATCTGCTTCAAAAAGCATAATATCATTTGTCTCATCATATCTTACATTTGAGCCAAAAGCCTTAGCCTCTGCACCGATAATTGCTGAACCATTCATAATAGCCGTTAAGATTGCAGTTGTAGTACTTTTTCCATGTGCTCCAGCAACAGAGTAAACCTTTGAACTCTCTAAGATTTGCGGCAATGCTTCACGACGAGCTAAAACTTCTATGCCTTTAGCTCGCGCGGCTACTATCTCAGGATTATCAGGACGAATAATTGCTGAGTGAACTACTAAATCTTGAGAATCGATAGCATCTCCACTATGAGGAACTGTAACTTCAATACCCAAAGTACGAAGTTTTTTAGTAATAACAGTATCAGATATATCTGATCCACTCACGGTGTGACCCTTAAAGTGCATATACTGCGCTAAACCTGAGATACCTATACCACCAATACCAATAAAATGAATATTCATATACTACGCCCCTTTATCTTGGGAATCATCTAGCAATTTTCGTGCCTCTTTTGTAAAAGCACTTATGTAAAATGTGCCTGCATCTTGCGTTGCATCTATATCGGCTATTCTAATCATAAAATCATCTAAGTTGATATTTTCTTTAGAAGCTATCCAGTGAAACTTTAAAGCATTTGAGAATTTATCATCATTACTAAGTCCACTCAAAACTTCAAAAAGAGCACTAGCATCTGTAATGCTGTTAGAATGGTAATGCTCCATCGCATATTCATATAGAGCTCTCAGAGTTGCAAAATCTTGAACCTCACCCATATCCATAACTCTATGTGACTCAAGTGTATCAGTGAGCCTTTCCAATGCCATGTCAAGTATATTTGCATAAAAACCTTGCAGCATCTTATCATCAAATGTATCACATGCAAGTTGTTCTAAAACATAGAGTGAAGCTATATCAGAATTTTGTTGGGCATCCAACACCTTTGCTTTTAAATCTTGCACACTATTACTCATCCATACACTCCTTGATTCTCTTTAATGCATCTCTTGTTTTTTCTGCCGTTTCAACTAAAGCGATTCTTATAAACTCTTTTCCTGGGTTTTGCCCATCAGAATTTTCTCTAGCTAGATACTCTCCTGGCAATACTTTGACATTATAATTTTCATATAATTTCTTTGTAAAAGCCAAAGACCTATCAACTTTTAGCCAGATATAAAATGTTGCATCTGGAATTTTTATGCCTAATATCTCTTGAGCTATCTCAAAATTCTTTCTATACACCTCTCTTGAAACCTCTACATGTGACTCATCATCCCAAGCTAGAGCAGCCGCACTTTGAAGAGGAAGAGGTGAGGCACAGCCAACATATGTTCTATACTTCATATACTCTTTTAAAATCTTCTCATCACCCGCAATAAACCCTGAACGAAGCCCTGGCGCTGATGAGCGTTTTGATATAGAGTTTATTACCAATATATTTTTAAACTCTGAGTTGCCTACATGCACAGATGCTTCTAAGAGTGATGGAATAGGTTTAGATGTGTAAAGTTCACTGTAGCACTCATCATTTAACAGAACAAAATCATGTTTCAAACTTAGTTTAACCCACTCACCTAATTCATCTAGCGTAAGCGTTGATGCTGTTGGATTATTTGGAAAGTTTATAATAACAAGCTCACATGTAGCCAAGAGTGTTTCATCTATTTGAGGTTTAAAATCGTTACTTGCATCTAAATTTAGAAGTATTGTCTTTGATTTTGTTGCGATCGCTGCACCCTCATAAATCTGATAAAAAGGATTTGTAAAAGCCATCGTTGGATTTTGCTTATCAAAAAGTAAGAACTGAGGAAAATTAAAGAGAACCTCTCTCGTTCCAAAAGTAGGAATAATCTGTTCATCGCTTATATTTACGCTAAATCTTTTCTTTAAAAAATTTCTTTGAGCCTCACGCAGATTAGGTTCACCAGAAGTTTTTGGATACTTTTTCAGTAGTGCAGAGTTTTCGCAAAGGGAACTCTGTATAAATGATGGTGTTTCAAATTGCGGCTCACCTATAGTCAAAACAGATGGTGCATAGTTTTTATTTGGTATAATGTTTTTTAGTAAATTGTTTAGTTTTTCAAACGGATATGGTTCAAAAGTCATAGTTTTCACCTTTATATAATCGCGTAATTATAACCAAAATCTATTAGGAAGAGATTAATGAAGATTTTTTATCGGTCGAATCTGTATGAATCAGCCGTGAAGGGAAGGCTCGTAAACTTGACATAAGTATTAAAAAATAGGATATACTTGAAATTTATAGTATTATTCTATCAAAATTCAAAGGATAAACTAAATGCCTGAAACAGATGGTCTAACTTTAACAATCAGAATGGCTGTACTTGTTGTAATAGTAGCTATATTTTACTTTACGCTAAAGAGTAAAAAGAGGAGTGATTAAGCATCATTCATGACAGAGTTATCTACTCAAATGAACCTCTAAGAGCTAAAAAAGTTCCAACAATTACTAAACCAACACCTATGATTTTTTCAATAGTTATAGGTCTTTGAACTAAATTTAATGCACCGATATTATCATAAAAAATAGATGTGATTAGAAAAGCTATGATAAAAAGTAAAGATGTTGCTAATGCCCCTATAGATGGGAAAGATATAGCAAAAATCAGTATGATAAAAAATCCACAAATTCCACCAACTAAGATAGATGGAGTTATCTTATCCATTGATAATTTAATCCCATCACCTGAAGATAAAAGATAAAAAATAGCTACAAATCCAAAAACAACTAACGAATTTACCAATAAAATAGTTTTTAAGTCCAATTCATCTTTCCAGTACCCATTATAAAGTCCCTGAGTACTTGAAGCTATTCCAGCTAAGAGTGCTAAAAATGCTATAAATAATTTAACCAAAATATCTTCCTAACTCTTCATCTGTGTCATCTCCTATATTTCCACCTATGGAGGCGATATTTCGTATCTGATGTGATGCAAAGCTACTACATGTAGGTATAAAATGAAACTCTCTGCCATCAAAAAGCCCCTTATCACTTAGTTTAATCTCAGGAATCACTAAAAGTGCCATAAACGACAGTGTCATAAAGGGAGCGCTCAAGCTACTTTGCAGGGAGCTTTTTACAAAACTATTTAGTTCATCATACTTTGAAGCCACATCAAAAGCATCTTTTAAACTCATAATACCTGCTACTTCAAGAGGAAGATGCAAAATTTTATCGCCATCAACCGCACATATACCACCCTTTGATTCTATAAGTATATTGACCGCCTTTGAAATCTCCTCATCACTACAGCCAACAGCAACAATATTATGAGAATCATGAGCAACAGATGAAGCTATCGCTCCCTTTTTCAAGTTAAACCCATTTACAAATGCGATAGCAGGTTTAGTATGCTCATATCTATTTAGAACTACTATCTTTAAAATATCCTCATCCAAATCAACACTAAAAAAACCATTTTGATCTATGTGATATTTTTTTTCTAAGGTATAAAGTTCATGATCTATCGCTTGAATGACCTCTATCTCATCACACTCAGTATTAAATATAAAATCATCGCGTGAAGTTTTTAAAGCGTTAAACTTGTTTATAGGTTCTATTTTTATAGATTTGATTCTGCTTTTAGAGTCTTGACTTACTATTTCACCATCGATGCATGTTCTCATTATCTCAAATGATTTTAAATCTTTAACCTCAATAAAATCAGCCTTATCTCCAACTCTTAGCTCTCCTATATCTAGGTTATAATGCTCTTTAGGATTTATACATGCTATCTTTAAGACATCAAAAAGGTCATATCCTTTTTCTACTGATCTCACTACCAAATCATTGATATGAGCATTTCGAAGATCATCTGGATGTTTATCATCCGAACAAAACATCAATCTATCTGAATAAGATTTTATCAAAGGAGAGAGAGCTTCATAGTTCTTAGCAGCAGAACCCTCTCTTATAAGTATCTTCATCCCCAAATCTAGTTTCTCTTTCGCTTCTTCATAGCTACTCGCTTCATGGTCTGTAGATATACCTGCATCTATATACTTTTTCAAATCATCTCCGCTTAAAAGGGGAGCGTGACCATCTATGGGGGTATTGGACTCTTTTGCAGCTGCAATCTTTGCTAGTATCTCAGGGTCATCACCTATAACACTAGGAAATGCCATTACTTCTGAGAGATGATTGAGTTTAGGGTTTTTTAAAAGTTGTTTTACTACGCTAGAATCGAGTGTAGCACCGCTTGTTTCAAAAGTTGTAGCAGGTACACATGGAGAAACACCAAAGTTAAAATTAAAATTTACAGCACTTGCATTTTCAAGCATAAACTCTATGCCATCAACACCCAAAACATTTGCTATCTCATGTGGGTCAGAAACAGTTCCAACAGTTCCATGATTGACTGCTATTCTAGCAAATTCAGATGGTACAAGCATAGAACTTTCTATATGAATATGTGCATCGATAAAACCAGGCAATATATATGTATCACATAAATCTTCAATCTTATCAACGCTAATAACCTCTGAACCCTCTATAACAACACGAGAAGGAAATATAACTTTATTTTTAATATCTATGTAGTTAGCTTTTATTATCATAGTTCATTATATCTATTTTAGACTTAATTAAGAATCCATCTATTTTACCCAAATAATTCCATAAGGATTTATAAAATTTATCTATGCTTGTGCTTAAGGGATGTTTAGTAAAAATTTTAAGCCACCTTATTGGTGGTGTAAATTTTTAATGAACCTGCCTTGAGTGCAATGATAGTTTAAATTTTTTATTCTTATGGAATTATTTGGGTTTTAGGTTTTCCTGCACACCAAGAAAAGACTTTATCAATTTATTATACAATTTCTACTATCATTCTATATAAGGAACAGATAAACTTGATACAATCTACTATAAAAAAT
>JAYEGN010000016.1:0-5594 GCA_034659115.1 Campylobacterota bacterium | reverse complement strand
TATTAGAGTTAAATAAGCAATTTGGTAAGTTTCATCTAATCTTTTTAAGAAATGTTCTTATATATTTTGATAATGAGACAAAGCAAAAAGTTGTAGATAATGTTATAGATAACTTAGTACCAGGTGGTTATTTTTTTATATCTCATACAGAGAATTTAAATATGATAGATACCTCTAAATTAGAGCAAGTAAAAACTGCAATATATAAAAAGATTGGTTAAGAGATAGTGAAAAATTTAAAAATAATGGTTTTATCAAGTAAAGGTGGTGTTGGGAAAAGTACTATTACTATGCAACTAATTGCACCATATCTTTATAAAAGAGATAACAAAAAAGTTGCATTTTATGAATTTGATGATGAGAACAGTGATTGTTTGAGTTATGGTGGCTCACAACTTACATCAAGAGAAGTTGTAGAGGTTTCTACAAATATCTTAAGAGAAAAGATTACAGATATTATTGCAAAAGATGAGTCTGCTTGTTTTGATATTGGTGGTAATAAAACGACAACCACTGTTGTGGAAGCTCTGTCGCAAAATGGGATGATTCACTTTATCGATTTAGTAGTAATTCCTCTTTTAGATGGTGAGCAAGATGGGGTAAATGCTAGTATAATTTACTCTATTTTAAAAGATATGAGAGCCGATTTAAAATTTTTATTTATCCTAAATCGTGCAAAAAACAGTAAATATATAGAGTATCAATTTGATAACTATTTTGGAGACATTAGAGGTATATTTAATGATAACAATTCAGTTAAAAATTATCTATTTAATGATGATATAGATAGATATGCTGTGATGTTAGATGATGAAATCATCAAATATTCTAGAAGATTTGGGCTAACAATATATGAGATTGCAAAGCAGAATAAAGATTTTGTTTCTGAGCTTAAGACAGATATGAAAAACTCTACACATGAACAAAAAGTTAAATTAGTAAGTTTTAAAAACTATATACAAAAAGCATCTAAAAGTTACTATGAAGATGTTTTAGTTCCAGTATTTAGTAAAATCGATTCCATATTGGAGGAAAATAATGATAACAAAACAGCATAGCCATTATCTAAAATTCTTAGCACAAGGGCATAATTCATTGTTGTTAAGTAACAGTAGTTTTAAACAATTTAATGAGTTGATAGGTCAGTTTGATCTGAGTATTCAAAGAGCTATAAATGAAGATGAAGTTGATAATCTTACCTTAACTCTTATGCAAAACAGTATAGATATAGTTATTATAGATTTTACTCAAGATATAGAACTTGCTAAAAAATTTCAAAATAGAGTTAAAAACTATAATGACAGAATAGTAGTAATAGGTTTATTAAAAAAAGAAAATATAACAGAACTTGTAGATACATTAGATACTCTTGATGGTATATTATTTGAAGATTTTTCTACCCAAGAATTAAAAGATAAACTTTTTGTAAATTTAAGTATATTTTATACAATAAAATCGATAACTGTTCGTGATATGAAGATTGATTCTGGAAATGTTAAGAGTAGTGATGAATTGGATAATTTTTTTGATACATATGAGGGTAGTACACTTTTTGTTGTTGATGAGTTAATAGAGTTAAATAAGCAATTAAAAGCTGGTGATTTATCAGCTGAGATACTTAATGATGTATCATTGAAAATGAAAGAGTTAGCAGAGATATTTTCTAAAAATGAAGACACGGCTGATGTTGTTGATGTATTTAGTGAGTTTGAGCAGTACCTTAAAACTATAGATTTATCAACAATCACACCATCATCTTTACATGCTTTTAATTATTTGTGTGCAATGATTGATGATACAAATACATATATGATGGAGATGTTTGTTGAGAGAGTTTTTAGAGATGTATATATCTTTCAACACTCATTTGAAAATAATTTAAAATTTATGATAGATGCTCTTGCTTCAGATAATCAAGGTGAAGATGATAGTGAATTGGAGTTTTTTTAATGATTAAAGTTTTTGTTATTGATGATAGTGCTGTTGTAAGAAGTGGATTTACAAAGATTTTTGAAAAAGTGAAAGATATAGTACTTATAGGTACAGCAAATAATCCTGTTGATGCATTTGGTGTATTTAAAAAAGTTGGTCTTCCTGATGTTTTTATACTTGATATTGAGATGCCTAAGATGGATGGTTTGGAGTTTTTAAAGCAGATCAATCAACAAAAGCCAATACCTGTCATTATGTGTTCTACTATGGCTTCTAATGGTAGTAGTGCTGCAATTGATGCTATGCGTATGGGTGCTGTCGATGTTCTTCATAAGCCTAATGTAAACCTAGGTAAGTTCTTTGATGAGAATACAGAATCTTTTTTAGATAAAGTAAGAGCAGCTTCAAAAGCAAAAGTTCGTTTTAACTCAAGCGTACCAACAAAAACTTATATTCTAAATCAAGATGAATATGGTAAAAATTCAGCCTTAAAAACCTCAAAAAAAATAGTAGCTATTGGTGCATCAACCGGTGGGGTTCAAGCTATAGAGGAGCTTACAAGACATCTAAAACCAAATCATGCAGCTATTGTAATAGCGCAACATATGCCAATAGGGTTTACAAACTCTTTTGCTGCTAGATTAAATCATCTGCTTCCATATTCTGATGTAAAAGAGGCGCAAGAGGGTGATAAACTACTTCCAGGAAGAGTTCTTATAGCTCCTGGAAATCTTCACATGGAGGTTAAAAAAGATGGGTTCTTTTACTCTGTTGCCTTAAAAGATTATCCTAAGGTAAATTCCCATAAACCAAGCGTAAATGTTTTGTTTTCATCAATGGCAAAAGAGGTTAAATCACAAGGTGTTGGGATTATTCTAACAGGGATGGGTGATGATGGAGCTAGTAAACTTTTAGCAATGAAAGAATCAGGTGCACCAACATATGCAGAGAATGAAAAGTCATGCGTAGTATATGGTATGCCAAAAAAAGCTGTTGAATTGGGTGCTGTAAAAGCCTCCCTAGATTTAGTTTCTTTAGCACATATAATAAATGAGTTAAGGTAATAAAATATGACAGTAGCTGAAGCAGAATCTATTATACATAATGAGTATGGTAAAAATTTAAATATCTTAATGATTGCTGATGAGAGTGAAGAGATAGAGGCACATGAACTCTATTTTATTCAAAATTTTACAAAAATTGTTTTTAGTAACTCCTATGAAGAAGCCAAAGAGTATTGGGATTCTAATAAAGATAGATTTGATTTAGTTGTTATCCATATAAAAAATAATTATGACAATGCTAGTAAACTTTTAAAGCATATAAGATCTTCAAAAGAGTTTGCAAATATTTTAGCATTTACCTCCAACCAAGAGAATCATAATTATGTAGAAAATCATTGTTATTGTGCAGATGCAGTTATGCCTTACCCACTTGATGTTGAATACCACAGTAAGTTTCTTTATAGATTTCTCAAAAAAATAACAGCTGTAAAAGAGATGGAGTCTTATATATCTATTTTAGAAAACATTATAAATCCTCAACAGAAGATAGCTAAAATAAAACCTTTTGTCGGAATAGATAGAGTTGTAGTTTCTGATGAACCACAAGTTAAAAAAAGAAGAATAGAAGATAATAAACTAAAAAATATTCGATTTAATCAATCCCATAAGATAACAGCAAATGAGTTTATGGAAACTCTAGACTCTACTATAGTTGATAAAGTTGAGGAGTTTCAAGAGGAGTTGGATAATTATGTAATTTTACTTTATGATGTAGATGATTTAAATGCAATAGATTCTCTTGGAAAACTACAAGAACTTGTAAAGATATTGATGACTTTCTCAGATGTTGTTGATAGTATGACTACCTTTCCAATCATATCTGAAACATTTAGAGAGTTAACAAGTTTTTTAGCCGCTTTTGATTCTAGAAATCTTGAAGACGAGGTACAGAAAAAACTACTGGTGAAAGTTTTACTTGGTTTAGGAAGTGATTTGGAGCTTTGGATAAAAGCGATATTTATTGATCAAAGTACTGAAGATATTCACTATTTTGATGCATCATTTGCAAATAATTGTCTTGAGATTGAACTATTGTTTAATCAAGATGAGTTTGAAGAAGATGATGGAGACTTGGAGTTTTTCTAATGAAAAAAATACTTTTAATTGATGATAGCAAAGTTATTATTAATCTTTTAAAGATTAAAATTGATGAGTATTTTAGTGAAGATATTGATATACTTGTTGCGCTTACATATAAAGAAGCTACGAAGTTGATAGGTGAGTACTCTAGTGATATTGGTGTTGCAATTGTAGATATGAACTTACCTGACACTAAAGAGGGTAAAGCTGTTGTTCTTACAAACTCACATAATATACCAACAATAATATTTTCTGGTGATGAGCAAAGTACAATGCACAGTAAGTTGATGCAACTACACAGTGTTTTAGACTTTATATCAAAGAATAGTACAAACAGTATAGATTATGCAGTTGGTTTTGCAAATAGAATGTTAAGAAATTCACTATATACAGCACTTGTTGTTGATGATAGTAAACTATATAGAGAGAAATTTAGAAAAGATTTAGAAAGATTAAAGTTAAATGTATTAACAGCACAAGATGGTCAAGAAGCTTATGAACTTATGAAACAAATGGACAAGGACAAAGTTGTAATTGTTTTAACTGATTATAATATGCCTAAAATGGATGGGATTGAACTTGTTTCAAAGTTGCGTCAAGAGTATAAAAGAGATGCTTTAAGTATTTTGGCAATAAGTTCAAATGATGATATGAAAACCTTAACTCGTTTCATAAAGGCTGGGGCAGATGATTATATACATAAGCCATATTCATTAGATGAACTTATTGTGAGAGTTGGTTCAAATTTAAATACTGTAGAGCTATTTAAAAAATCAAAAGATTTGGCAAATAAAGATTTTCTAACAGGTGCTTATAATAGAAGATACTTTTTTGAGATTTCAAGTTCCGTGATTGCTAAAAACTATCGAAAAGAGCAACCTATAGCTATAGCTACAATAGATATAGATAAATTTAAGTTGATAAATGATAAGTATGGTCATGATATTGGCGATATAGCTATAAAAGAGGTTATAAAGGTTGTTCACTCTTGCATAAGAGCTTCAGATATATTTGCACGATTTGGTGGTGAAGAGTTTTGTCTTTTAATAGAGGATATTTCACTTGAAAATATGAAGAGGTTATTTGAAAAAATAAGAGTTGCATTTGAAAATAATAGAGTTGTAATAGATGATGATGTAACTATAAAATATACAGTTTCAATAGGGGTGGCTTATAGAGTAAGTAAGGATATAAATCAGATGTTAAAAATCTCAGATGAGGCTCTTTATGAAGCTAAAGAGAGTGGCAGAAACAGAGTGGTGATACACTCTTAGGCACTTATCAAGTCATAAGCATTTTGAATCGATTTAAATTTATCTGTATATTCTTGAATATACAACTCACCCTTATTGTAAACATTGTCTGGGTGATACTCTTTTAAAAGTTTCTTATGAGCCACTTGCAAATTCAATTACATCAAGTAGCTAATATTCCACTATAGTCATTTCTCATCGTTAAAAAACTGCTACCACATTAATTTATAACATTTTACACTAAATTCGCTAAATTTCTTAAAAA
>JAYEGN010000015.1:0-5594 GCA_034659115.1 Campylobacterota bacterium | reverse complement strand
TTTAAGATTTAAAAAATGGCTTAAATTTATCTACTGTGTATTTTACATTAAATTTACTAAAGGGCACCCCTAAACCCAAATAATTCCATAAGAATAAAAAATTTAAACTATCATTGCACTCAAGGCAGGTTCATTAAAAATTTACACCACCAATAAGGTGGCTTAAAATTTTTACTAAACATCCCTTAAGCACAAGCATAGATAAATTTTATAAATCCTTATGGAATTATTTGGGTTAAATTTCTTAAAAAATTAAATTGGCTGCTTTTGTGGGAATCTGAAAAAAAGAGCGGTTTTAAGCTAAATGCAGTATAATAAGCATATAAATTAGAACTCAACTAAGGGAATCAAATGAAATATTTACTAATCTTACTTACCCTCTCAAGCTTTCTATTTGCAAATGAAACAGTTCAAGATGAATTAAGCTTTGAAGAGGACTTTTTGGAAAGTTTAGAAGAGGTGAGTGAAATAGCTACTAAAACAAAGCTAAATATAGATGACTCTCCCTCTTTTGTTACTGTTTTACATAGTGATAAGCTGCAAAAACTTGGTATAAAAGATGTATTTGAAGCACTTGGGCAAGTTCCTGGTGTTCAACTCAAACGAGAAATCTCAGGAGTGCCAGTTGTCGTATTTCGCGGACTCGACCAAAAAGGTGAAGTAAAACTCATGATAGACGGGGTTACTATAAACAACTCTTATCGTGGTTCAATTTATCACTTTTTAGATTTCCCCATAGAACTTATTGAGAGAATCGAAGTCATTCGTGGTGCAGGTTCCGTACTTTATGGCTCAAACGCCATGAGTGGAGTTGTTAATATCATAACAAAATCTTCTCAAGAGGAGAGTGGCAGTTTAGTTTTTGCAAGTGGGGGAACTTACGACTCCTATAAGGCGGGAGCTCTTGTCGCTTCAAATCTTAGTAGTGTCAAAATCGCACTAGACGCTTACTACCAAACGAGTGATAAAACGATTAAAATAGATGCGAACCCTAGTACTCAAACAGGAGATAGCGATAGACATCTCAAAGATTACTCAGTGGGCATAAACCTCAAGAGCGATAAACTCTCATTTATAGCAAGATTAAAAGAGTCCACAATAGGCAATGCCTATGGAATATTTTCAAAACTAGATGATGATAAAAACAAGTTTGATAACACAAATAGAAGTCTCACTACAAAACTAGAGTACAAAGAGTCTCTCCCTAAAGAGAACAGAATCAATCTACAAGCTGGCTACAGTAGATATGCACAAGAGGTCGAAACCTTCCATCCTGCTCTCAATAAAACTATAGATTCCGACTATAAAGAGGAGTCCTATTTTGTAGAGGCAGGTTTAATTTCAAAAACCATACAGGATAACGAACTCCTTATTGGGCTTAGATTTGAAACCTCAAACGAATTGCAAAATGGCTGGAAGGAGGCTGGAGTAGAGCTACCAAACAGAATTGTAGGTGCCGACTTCAGCAGAGATATATTTTCCATCTATCTTAATGATACTTACAATATAAACTCTTCTTTGGATATTTCCGCTGGTCTTAGATACGATAACTACTCTGATTTTGGTGATTCCTATTCCCCGACCTTAGGTCTTGTATATAGAGCAAATGAAAAGCTTAGATTTAAAGCTCTCTACTCACATGCTTTTAGAGCCCCATCTTGGGTTGAACTCACTTCAAATCCAGACTTAGAAGCTGAAAAATCAGATTCTATCGAAGTTGGTCTAGTTTTTAAACAAAATCAAAGCAACACCCTTAGAATAAACTTTTTCACAAGTCGGATTGATGATATGATTACAAAAGTTAGAACATATATACAAGAGACTAAAAATGAATTTTATGGAAGTGAACTAGAGTATATCTACTCACCTAACAATCAAACAGAGATTAATTTAATTGCTTCATATATAGATGCCAACGATGAAAATGGAGATGATTTAGCAGGAGTTGCTAACATCCTAGCTTCAGGTTCTCTTTCCTACAAGCTTGATTCTGGTTTAATCTTTGGTTCACTTCTAAAGTATGTCTCTAGTTCCAAACGCGATGCTAGCGATACAAGAGATGATATGGCAGAGAGTATTATTTTTGACCAAACGATCTCTTACAATTTTCAAGACTTTACAGCCTCTGTAGTAGTCAAGGACTTATTTGACAAAGGTAGATACTACACCCTACCTCAAAATGCTTATAAAACAGACTTTGACGATGGTGGTAGAACTATCATGTTAAACGCGGCTTTGGAGTTTTAATATGAAAACCTTAATTTTACTCTTAGTTCTTGTTGGTTCAATCTTTGGAACCACAATAAACGAGTCACTGCTTAAAGTTCATGCAACCCTTGTCCCAAAAATATCTCTTATGGACTATAAATTTAAAGAGAAGATAAAAAACAACACTATTACTATTGCGATTATGTATAAAAACAACGAATACAAAGATGCCAAGTCTTTAAAAAAGAAGATAGACACTAGATATAAAAATGGTATTAAATCATTTAAGGTAAGCTCGAAATTAGTCCCATATTCAGATATAGCAAAGACAGAAGCAAATATATACTATATCTTTCCAGCAGAGGTCAGTACAATTAAAAAAGTCGTAAAACAAGCGAATAAAAACAGTGCTTTAACTTTCTCGTATCTCAAAGAGGATTTAAAACATGGTGTTATGATATCTCTTAATGTCTCAAAAAAAATAGAACCTATACTAAACTTATCCGCCATAAAAACTCACAACATAACTTTTCGACCTGTTCTTATAGATATATCCATTATTTATAATGAAACTTCTCTGCTTGATAAGTTGAAGTCAAAAAATATGAATATGTCCTATATATTTTTAGTTAAATTAGATTTCATCAGAAATAACTCCCAAGGAATAGCTTAAAGTATGAAGATTAATTTCAACTCTATTACTCTTAGAACAGTACTCCATATTTTTACTTTTTCTGTTTTGTTTATACTCTTTATTATATTTGTAATTAGAAATATATTTGCTACTGCTTATATGGATTTAGAAAAAGAGAAGATATTCATTATACAAAACAATATAGTACCCTCTCTATCTCTAAACCTCAGCTATGGTTTTCATGAAGCCGTTAATGAGATTGCAAACCAAACCCTGCTAAACAAAGATGTTTTACTCATAAAGATACTAAACTATGAAAATAACAATACGCAGCTATTTTCAAACTATCAACACTCGCTAGAAAAATACAAAAAGGATGGAGAGCTTTTTTCATACACAAAGCTTTCTGATCCAGCTATGCAAAAGGATATAGCAGATTTAACTATTATCTACTCCAATGATTCTTATGAAGAGTATGTAAGTAATTTCAATACTTGGTTATTTTGGGGTGTATTAGGCTTTTCCTTATCTATCGCTTTCTTATCATTTTTACTCTATAACTCCTTAAAGAACTTAACCATTCTTGACTCCTCTTTAAAAAGCTTCAATCCTAATGAACCTAAACTACTAGAACTAGATACCTCCAAAAATGATGAAGTCTCTTCAATCTCCCTCTCAGCAAACATCATGATTAAAAATATTATCAAGTTTTTAGACTCATTAAAAAGTTTAAATGAAAAACTGCTACAGAGTCAAGTGCACCTAAAAGAAGCCCAAAGAATCGCCAATGTTGGAAGCTGGGAATATTTAGTAAACGAAGACAAATTACTCCTAAGTGATGAAATCTACCGTATTCTCAACATGAAAAGAGACAGAACCTTAACTTGGTCAGAGTTTCAATCTCTCATTTGTAAAAAGGATAGAGAGTACATCTATGGTGTACTAAAAGATGCCTTAGTAAAAGGTGGAAGGTTTGATATACAACACTGCATAAAACTGCAAAACAAAAAAAGTCTTCAAGTACACACAAAAGGCAAGGTAAGGAAAAAGGCTAACGGTTCTGTTAAGATGACCGCTGTAAGCATGGATATTACACAAGATACACAAAATAAAAAAATGATTGAAAAACTTGCCTATTATGATGCTTTAACAGGCCTACCAAATAGAGTTCTACTCAAAGATAGAATTCATAAAGCGATTCAAAACGCAGATAGATTAAAGAGTAAAATTGCTCTTATCTTTCTTGACTTAGACCACTTCAAACTTATCAATGATACACTCGGACATGATACCGGTGATAAACTACTTATATATGTATCCGCCCTTCTTAAAAAACAACTAAGAGAGTCCGATACTCTATCGCGTTTAGGTGGAGATGAATTTGTTATTCTTCTGCCAAATATTACTTCGGTTGAGGCTGCAAAAAATATTGCAAATAAATTAGTATCTGCATTTAATGGCCAACATAATATAGAGACTCATCAGCTCTACATTACAACCAGTATTGGAATCTCTTTATATCCTGATAACTCAGACAGCTTAGATAGTCTAATCATGAATGCAGATACGGCAATGTATGATGCTAAGCAAGATGGACGAAATCAATACAAAATATACTCAAAAGATATGGGTAACTATATATCTACTCAAATGAGAGTTGAACAGGACTTTAAATTAGCCATCGATAATCATAATGAATTTGAAGTCTATTATCAACCAAAGATTAACTCGGTAAATGGTGAAATTTCAGGAGCAGAGGCATTAATCAGATGGAACCATCCAACTAAGGGACTTGTTTTTCCAGATGATTTTATCAATATTGCAGAGAGTACTGGTATGATTTTAGATCTTGGAAAATGGATTATTCAAGAGTGTATGATCCAGATTCAAAAGTGGGAAAAAGTTAATATAATAGGCTTAAAAGTAGCTATTAACCTTTCCGCTAAACAGTTTCAAGACTCCAATTTAGTCTCATTTATCATAGCCATGATTGAGCAGTATGATATTGACCCTGCCCAATTAGAGTTTGAAGTGACAGAGACCGTTTCAATGGCGAATATGGATGCAACGCTAAGAGTTTTAAATGAACTCAAAATTATAGGTGTTAATATCGCAATAGATGACTTTGGAACTGGTTACTCTTCACTCTCATATCTTAAAAAGTTTCCTATAAATACCCTCAAAATTGACAAATCATTTGTACTAGATATGATTCATGATAACGAAGATAAAATAATTGTTCAAACTATCATCTCTATGGCTCACTCACTAGGGTTTACTACAGTAGCCGAAGGTGTTGAAACAAAAGCTCATGTTGATGCCCTAATAGATATGAAGTGTGACTACCTTCAAGGATACTATTACTCCAGACCTATCCCAAAAAATGAATTTACACAATTATTACAAAATTATACTCCTCTTACCTAGAAGAGGATATAACCGCGCATGGATTACTTAAAAACTCAAGGGTTTGATACCCTCAATGGAACTATAAAAATTTTCCTGTAACTCTGGAAATAATGAGTTCTCTAGGTTCTTCACTTTAAGCCACATTTTTAATGGTGTGGTCTTTAAGATAGGCATATTTAAAAATAAATTTTTTTATATCTGCCCTTATGAGAAACCTCCATATATCCTATACTACGCTTAACAAAGACAAAAAGTCTTAGAGTTTAAGCTCACAAAAGCTTAAGTAACTTTAAGAGAAAGTTGCTTAAGTAATTAAGCTTACAAAACGAACTACTAAAAAGGG
>JAYEGN010000014.1:0-5728 GCA_034659115.1 Campylobacterota bacterium | reverse complement strand
AGTAACAAATTAATTATAATTTAGTAACAAAAAGGTATCACAGATTGCATGAATAGTAATCATAGATTATTCTGAAGTATACTTTAGATAAACTAAGCTTTTAAAAAATTATCTTATTTATTAATGAATATTATAGCAGGGGATTTTATGTTGTGGAGTGATTTAGATGATATTAAGATGCTTATCGTAGAAGATGATCCTTTTAATCGTCTACTAATTAAGAGTTTGCTAGAAAAAGTTCCTCAGATTAGTTTCTTAGAAGCTGCTGATGGTGTAGAGGCACTAGAAATACTAAAACAGTTTAAGCTTGACATGTTACTTCTTGATTTGCATATGCCAAATATGAATGGGCATGAGACCCTAGCAGCTATGAAAAAAAACAAATCATATAATGATATTGCTGTTATTGCTATGACAACTGATGAGTTAGAAAAACGGGAGTTTTACAAACAAGGTGCTGATGACTTCATCTCAAAACCATTTAAACTCGAAGAGTTAGAGTCAAAAATATATCACAATATTAAAGACAAGAGAGAAGATATGAGCGATGGTCAAGAGGAGCATTATGAAACTGACTCTTCTTCTGCCCCAATTATTAATATTGAAAATGAAAATAAAGATAAAGATACTGCATATAGCATAACTGAGATAGAAATATACCAAAAAGAGTTCTTTCACAAGATGATTGCCCTAAAAACAAAAGAGAATTCAAAACATAGAAGACGAGCCAAAGTTGTAGCAACTATTGCCAAAGGCTTTGCACTAAAATTAGGCTATGGTAAACATGATGCATCTAATATATTCTCTGCAACATTAATTCGTGATATTGGGTTGATAGGGCTGTGTGGCACACTCAAAGAAGAAGAGATTTTTACCCAAAAAGACAAAAAACTCCATCAAAAGTATATACTTTTAGGCTATCAGATGATTTCTGGTATGCTAGATACAAACTTTTCAAAAACAACCAAAAAAATAATTCTACAGTACAATGAGCGATATGATGGTACAGGTATACCATATAAACTTTCAGGTGAAAAGATAAGTGATGAGGCAATGATAGTATCTATAGCTGAAACTTTTGAGGCACTACTATCCGATAGGAGCTATCTCAAAAGAAAAAAACTAAGCCCCGAGGAAGCATACAAAATAATATACTCCGAACGAGGTCATAAGTTTTCTCCACGACTGATTGATATATTTTTGCAACATTTTAATAGTTTTATAACTATAATGAAAAAAGATAATAACAACTCAAAAAAGTCACTAAATTAAACCCAAAAAAAGGAAAAGAACATGAAAAGTACATTGATTAGTGTCTACACTATTGAAGATTTGATAGAGGAAGTAGACGAGAAGATAAAAGAGGGTTTTAAGCCCTCTTTGGCATTTGTATATGCTTCAGTCTATTATGATATACGAAAACTTGTAGCAGAATTAAACAAATACCCTTTTCATATATTTGGTTCTACTACTGTAGGCGAAGTATTTGCAGATGAAATGCATGGTGTCAATGAAGTAGATGAGAGTATAGTATGTATGCTAGTTGAAGTTGCTCCTGAAGCAATAGCACTCAAGATGCTTCCTGTTGAGGGTGATGAGTACTACAAAGTAGGAGGACAGGTAGGTAAATGGGCTAAGAGTCAATTTGAAGATGTAAGTGTTATTACTATGACCTCAGGACTAATGTTTGATAATGATGCCTATACTCAAGGTATATTATCTACAGGGATTACTTATGCTTTTGGTGGAGCAGCAGGTGATGACCTCATACTCAAAGATACTCTAGTCTTCTCTGGAAAAAACTATAGCGACCATGGTACAGTTGTTCTTGCACTTGACAACAAGAAGATAGAAGTAGTAGGGTCTCGTGCTTTTGGCTGGATTGGTATAGGTAAAGAGAAAATAGTAACAAAAGCACATAAAAATATTGTTGATGAGATAGACAACCGTCCTGCTGTAGAGTTTTACAAAAGTTATCTACAAGTAGAGACTATAGATATGCCTCAAACAGGCATAGAGTACCCCCTGGAAGTAACTATGCGCAATGGGCAAGTAGTATATAGAGCTGTTCTTGATATAGATGAAGAGAATGGAGCCTTGGTATTTGCAGGACATGTCGAGGAGAAGTCAAAAGTTCGCATCTCTGCTCCACAGGGTAGAGAGATTATGAAATATGTTGATGAGAGTATCACAAAGTCTATTGATGAGCATGAAGGATTTGAGCCTGAGATTGCTCTAGTATTTCCTTGCTGTTCACGCAAACAAGTACTTGGAGCCATCACTAGTCAAGAGATAGAAATAGCATATAAGGCATCAAAATGTCCACTAGTGGGTTGCTTTGTTTATGGAGAGATTGGTGCATTTCCTGGTGGATATGGTTTCCACAATGAAACATTTGTAACCGCATTATTAAAAGAAAAGGAGTAATCAATGTTTACAAAACCTGTTAAAACTATTATCGCTAAGCTACCTGAATCACAGGGAAAAGCACTACTATCAAAAAAGTTTGACCTATTAGAGAGGGATATTAAAAAAACAGAGGCAAAATACCTCAAAGCCAATACAGACAAACTAACCCTCTCGCACCTTTTGGTAAAGGTCAATAAAGAGCTTGAGGATTCACTTGATAATGAGAAGCGATTTATCGCTTCAGTGAGTCATGAGTTGCGTACGCCACTTACTGCAATACTTGGATATAGTGAGCTACTAGATGATACAGCACTCAACAATAAACAAAAAAGGTATCTTGACAATATTGTACAAAGTTCAGATCACCTTTTGGCACTTATAAGTGATTTGCTTGATGTTGCCAAACTAGAAGATAACCGTATAGAGCTATCACCAAAAGAGTTTGACCTTGATGATATGCTCAATGAGTGTGCCAATCTCATCAAGTCAAAAATAAATCCTGATGTTGAGTTTGTTACAGATATTCCTCTACTAGATTATCCTATCATATCTGATGACAAAAGACTAAAGCAAATCCTTATAAATCTCCTCTCAAATGCAGCTAAATTTACCAAAAAAGGATCTGTCCGCTTCTATGTTAAAGAAATTCAAGAACTAGAAAACAGACAATTAAAAGTTGTTATCAATGTTGATGATACAGGAGATGGTATTCCAGAAGAGATAGCACAAACACTATTTGATCCTTTCCAATCAACAGACAAAACACAAGGAACTGGTCTAGGACTATATATCTCACAACAGTTAGCACGATTGATGGATGGAGAGATTAGTGTCGAATCCAAAAAAGGTGTAGGAAGTAGCTTTAGTGTTACTATAATAGTTGAAAGGTCAGATAAAAAAGAGATTGGTAAAGAGCTTCGTGGTGCTAGCTTGATGATGTTTGCCCAAAAAGATGACTTTATGGATAAAATCTCCAAAGAGTTTATGGGTCTAGGTGTAAATTTCCAAAACTACAGTATAGAAAATTCCGATAAAACCTCTGCATTAGTACAGATGATTGTTAGTGGACGATTTTATGATATTGCAGTCTTTGATATGGATATTTTCAAAAATCATACTAGTCATATAGCAGGTACACTAAGAGCTATTAACCCTGATGTTAAACTTATAGGATTGGTAGGAGAAGATAATGATAAACACTTTACAGAGTTTGACAAAGTAATCTACAAACCTATTGCATATCAAAGATTTGTTAAAGAGATGGAAACTATCTACTCTTCAGAGTTCTTTGGAGAAGTAAAAGAGACAGATTATTCTGATCTAAATATCCTTATCGTTGAAGATGTTGAGCTCAACAGAGAGTATGAAAAAGAGATGCTAAATAACTTTTTTGCTATTAGTTGTGATACGGCTGTCAATGGTCAAGAGGCTGTAAGTAAAGCAAAAACCAATCAATACGATGCTATCTTGATGGATATGCGTATGCCTGTAATGGATGGACTAGATGCCACAAGAGCCATTCGTGCCTTTGACAAAGCCACACCTATTATATGTATGAGTGCAAATGTTTACAAAGAGGACAAAATAGCTGCCCAAGAGTCTGGTATGAATGATTTCATAGAAAAACCGCTATCCAAACTTGATATCGAAAATAAACTTATCAAGCTTATCAATAATGAGTTTAATGAAACCAAAGAGACTCAAAATGAAACTACAAAAGAGATAAATACAAAAATCACAGGTGAAGAGATGAAAAAGATGGCATTTGATCATCTACAGAATAACTTTAATGCAGAAACAAGTAATAAACTTTTCCTTAAAGCCCTAGAGAGTATCGGTGAATATGTCAAACGAATAGAGACAAACTTTTCAAGTAAAGATACTCCTGCTCTTATAGAGGATTTTCATATTCTTAAAGGTGTTTGCTCCAACATTGGTCTCAAAGAGATTGCAGATGACGCAGGGTCACTACAGAAACTCTCTGAGCGTGGTAATTTCTTAACGCTGCTAGAGCCTAAAAATAAGCTAGTAGAGTCACTTAAACTACTTTTAGCTACTAGTAAAGTATAAGGATATAAAAAATGATGGATTTTGAATCTCTTGGGTCAGTGACTATTTTGAGTGTTGAGGATGATGGGTTTAATCAAGAGTTAGCTTCTGCAATATTTGATGAGTTTTCAAATATTGATGTTTTACAAGCTAGCAATGGTAAAGAGGCTCTTGATTTAATTGAAAGTAATACAATAGATATTATATTATTGGACTTAATGATGCCCAAGATGAATGGCTTCGAGACACTTGAAGTGATAAAAAATGATGATAACTATTTTGATATACCTGTCATCATAGTCACTTCAGAAGAGAATGAACAAAAAAGAACATACAAGCTAGGTGCAAATGACTTTATCTCCAAACCATATAATCCAACAGAGTTAAAGCTTCGTGTTTTAAATAATCTAAAGATAAAGAAGTTTTGTGATTTAGTTGCTGATATAGGTGAGAGAGTAAAAAGTGATGATGCAGGCTCAACTGACCACCTATGCAACCTCCAAAAGGCACTCAAGATTGCTGACAACTCTCAAAAGCAGCTCCTTGCAAAGCTAGGAAGTATGGCTCATGAAAATGGTCATAAAGATAATGATGCACCTAAGAGACTTGGTGAATATGTGGCACTACTCTCTAAGCTCTATGGACTAGGAAAAAGAGAGATAGATGATCTCTTTTATGCTATGTCTATCTATGATATTGGTCTACTTCGTATTCCAAAAGATGGACTTTCAAATATAGATAGTAAAGCCTACAAAAACCACCCAAAGCTAGGGCTTATGGCTCTTGATGGGCTTGAAGAGACTACACTTATCAAAATGGCAAAGCTTATCACTCTTTCTCATCATGAACACTGGGATGGCAGTGGCTATCCTAATGGAACACAAGGTGAGGATATATCAATCTTTGCAAGAATAACAGCCGTAGTTGACTATTACGATGAGTTAACAGTCAAACGAAACTACAACAATAAAACTATGAGTTGTGAAGATGCATTAGAAGTGATGAAGAGAGAAAAAGGTATAAAGCTAGATCCTAAACTACTTGATATGTTTTCAGAAAATTTCAGTCAATTTAAAGAGATAAAAAATAGATTGACCTAACTCTATCTTTAAGAGTTGAAGAGTTTCCTCGTTCCCACGTTGCACGTGGGAATGCATACTGCAATATGAAATTAAATGACAATATGACATGTTTTTACACTCCAAGGTTTTTATAAACTATAATACAATAAAAAGATGGGGTGGCCCTTGAGGGTATAAAACAATGGGCA
>JAYEGN010000013.1:0-24373 GCA_034659115.1 Campylobacterota bacterium | reverse complement strand
TGCCTTGAGTGCAATGATAGTTTAAATTTTTTATTCTTATGGAATTATTTGGGTTTACAACAAAATCTTAGATGCTATCGCCATAACAGCACTCTGGGAACGAAGAACCATTGGAGTGTCTAGCCTAAAAATTTCTTGAGTTTTAAGAAACTCTCTCTCTTCATCTGAGAAACCACCCTCACAGCCAACGAGAACTCTTTGCAACTCAGCACTTTTGTCTAAAATATTTTCACACAAGTCTAAAACCTTAACATCTTGATACTCAACAACAAAATCCTTTAGATGATTGTAAGTATCAAATTTTATAAAATCACTTCTTCCGCATTGCTGCATAGAGGCTTCTAATATTCTCTCAAATCTCTTAAAGTCTAGTTTGATTTTTCTTTGACTTCTATCACAATAGATAAAAGATATGCGACTAACACCGATCTCACTTAAAGAGGGAAGAACTTTCTCTATAGAGTTGGTATCTATCACACACCAAGCGACATGTAACTCTTTTTTACTCTTCACCTCTTTTATTTGGGATCCTACTATAGTAAAACTTACACTTCTAACATCTATTTCTGTTATCTCATACTCATACAAAATCTTCATATCATCTAGATTTCTAAAGTGAATTATATCGCCAACTTCCTGTCTTCTTGCCTTAACTATATAGCGATGTTGCTCACCTCTTACATGAAAAGACTCACTACCAGCTTCATTATTTATGATATATATCAAATCCACATCCATATAGATATACTTAACACAGTTATAACTTCATAGATATAGATCTTATAGGTATCGGTTTTATAGGTTTGTAGAGCATCATCTCTGTTTTTATTTAATCGCTGAAGTAGTTTTGAGCGTCTGTTTTCTAAAACTATTAAAACAATAGCAAACAGTATCATCAAAATATTTTCAATTGTAAAATCAAGATGCTTTGCCGCCATCATAACAACACCAGTAAAGATAACAAAACCGATAATTGTCATACCCATAGGCATAAAGATAGAAACACTTCTTTGATAGGTTCTAGCATCTTTTGCTCTTTGAAGCATGATAAAATTGATTAAAATAACCACTAAAATTCCAATAACACCATAGTTATGTGTTACAATACTCATATTATACATTTCATTCATAGTGAAATACTACAACAAATTAACTAAAAGAAGAGCTATGCAAGTAACTATCAAAGAAGCACTAGAGATTATTTACAACAACACGACAAAAAAATCACTCATTATCTTACCAATCGAACAAGCCCTTAGCTATGTTTTAGCACAAGATATTGTAGCTACTCATAATCTACCTCCTTATGACAACTCTGCTATGGATGGTTATGCTGTAAAAGTTGAAGATGCTTCTAGGTGTGTAAAAGTTTCTCATACTATCTTTGCAGGAGATAATTCTAGTGAAGTTTTAACTTCACATGTAGGTATCAAGATTATGACGGGAGCAAAGATTCCAGATGGTTGTGAATGCATAGTTCCAGTGGAAGACACCTCTACATGTAAAGGGGGAGTTGAACTACCATCTAACCTTAGTAAAGGCAAACATATCCGTCTTTGTGGCGAAGATATCAAAGAGGGAGAGCTACTTTTAAAAGATGGTGAACTGCTTCAAGCTTACCAAATAGCAATCCTAGCATCACAGGGAGTAAGCCATATAAAAGTATATAAAAAACCTTCTATAGCACTTTTTACCTCTGGAAGTGAGTTAAAAATGCACTTTGAAACCGTAGAAGAGCATCAACTCTATAACACAAATGCACCTACCCTTATATCTAGAGCGATAGAGCTAGGTTGTGAGGTTGATTTTATAGGAACTGCTAAAGATACTTTGCAAGATTTAAAGCTACATGTAAAGAGTGCTTTAAATAGTGACCTAATCATAACAAGTGGTGGCGTAAGTGTTGGTGATGCTGACTTTACCAAAGAAGCTTTTGGTGCTTTTAGTATGCAAACATACTTTGACAAGGTAGAGATAAAACCGGGTAAGCCTACAACGCTTGGTCGTATCGGAGATACTTTAGTTTTAAATCTTCCAGGAAATCCTCTAGCAGCTGCACTAAACTTTGAACTATTTGGACAAAGTATCATCTTAGGTTTAAGTGGTAAAACTGCAAAATATCTCAATCCAATAGAAACAAAACTAGGTGATGATTTAAAACTAAAAAAGGGTCGTATAACTCTAGTACCTGGCTATTTTGATGGAACTAAATTTTCTACATGTAACAAGTTTGCACCTGGTATGGTAAGCCCACTAGCATCTTCAAACTCTTTTATTATGGTTGATGAGGGTGTGGAGTTTATAAGTAAAGATAGTATGGTTAAAGTTATACCGATTAGGTTTGGTTTTACATGTGAGAGCGAGGTTGGTTTAGTTAGTAAACCATAGGGGATGAGGGCAAAAGCCCTCAATGAATAAGCTATGAAAGCCTAGTTGCAAAAATGCAAATAAGCAGTATAGCGAATATTAACCTATCCATAAAATCCCCTTGATATAATTTGGGGACTGATTTTGTATAGACAAAAAAAAAGCTCAGAGGGTAATTAATCCTCTGAGCTACAGCCCCATAAATTATACCAAGCTAATATTCGCAAAAGAATTATACCATAACTATTTAAACACTATGAGGATTTAAAAAGCTTTCCCCTTTTTTTATCTTCTCCCAAAGTTCACTATCTCCCCAATCATCTCTAACTTCATCTGAAAAGATTATGTTCTCTAAATCTACTATGCCCATAGCAGTAGAGTACGCATCATCTTTAAAAGCTTGTGCGTATCCTGTTGCTGTTTCGTGAACTATAACACTGTTTAGTTTAACCTCTTTTTCACCATTTACACTTGTTGTGAG
This sequence comes from Campylobacterota bacterium, assembly GCA_034659115.1. Lineage (GTDB taxonomy): Bacteria > Campylobacterota > Campylobacteria > Campylobacterales > Sulfurimonadaceae > Sulfurimonas. The sequence goes on along the minus strand of JAYEGN010000013.1, from coordinate 21,525 downwards.
TTTTAGAAGTTTATCTATCATTATAAAGATTACACGGGAGAACTGCTCACATGATGGAGAAACAGGAAGCTCAACCCATCTGCTAGAATGTTTTTTCATATCTTGCTTATACTCTTTAGAATCACCACTCCATATAGCTATACTATGATCAAAACTATCTATAAGAGCTTTCATATTTTGCTTCATCAGCCCAAAATCATAAACCATCTGACCATTATCTAAAAAGTTTGATTCAAAAAGAAGCTCAACTCTGTATGAGTGTCCATGCAAAGAACTTCTACACTTTACGGTTGAACAACCACGGACTATGTGAGCATTTTCAAATTTAAAAAGTTTTCTGATTATCATTTCAATACCATAAGCTTATTTTGATACAATTGCAGTGTTCCCACCATAAGGTGGGACAATTCGATACTAGGAGGAACTTATGCATAAGTTTCGACCAAGGCTTAACTTTGTATTTCTCAAGTTCAAAGTTAGCTTTAAAGTTGAGAGGCTTTAGCCTCTCTCCTGTATCGAAATTATACCATAAGTTTTAAACTCCCTTATTAACATCCCACACTCTTATATGAAGTCTATCAGAAAAGTTATAACCTTTAGCTTTACAAAACTCTATAAGTGGCTCAGTATTAGCCTCTACCTCTTGTTTATTTCCACCCAAAGGCATACAATAAACCCTTGTTTTAGGAGAGTGCATAATGATACTCTCAATCTCCTCTTCTAAACCTAAGTTTATAGACTCTGCATCGATGCTAAACTTAAAAAAAGCCTCCGCTGCATTTGTCGCTATGGAGTAGATAACATCACCATTTACTCTTTTTCTAAGTGGCTCATTTGAGTTTGAGAGTTTAACAGACAAAGCGAAGATACACTCTTTATAAATGGGATACTTTTTAAAATCTACATGCAAAGATCCATTGGTCTCAAATGTAATCTGATGACCCCTTGCATGTAGAGCTTCTAAGAACTCTACAAACACTTCATCATTTGCATATATAAGTGGTTCGCCACCTGTTAAAACTATATCTACTGGGGTTTGTGGGAGTTCATACTGATTCATTACATGTAGAAGTTCATTTGAGCTATTTATGGGTATCCAACTATGTGAAAAATGCTCTTTATTTACAGCATAAACAGTGTCGCATCCTAAAACTTCTGTACCATTAGATGCTATCTCTAAACATCCAAAGCCCTCACATTTCATATTGCACCCACCAAATCTAAAAAAAACTGATGGAGTTCCTGTATATTTGCCCTCTCCTTGGATGGAGTAAAAATGTTCTACTAAATAGAGCAACTATCAACCACCAGTTTCATAAAAGGCACGAGTTGAAACCTCGGCTTCATCTCCTCCCCATCTATTTTTTTCTGGTTTTGTTCTCACAACCTCTCTTAAAACTTCAGCAGCTTCTTTTATCTTACCCTCTTTGATAGCGCTTGATATACTCATAGCTTCATCAAAGTAAAGACATGGGATAAGATTACCCTCTGCTGTTAGTCTTATGCGGTTACATTGCTTACAAAAGTCATCACCATAAGGCTCAATGATTCCAAATCTATAACCATCATCCATTGTATAGTAATGAGATGGAGAAGAACCATCAAAACCATCATCTGTGAAGTTATACTTTTGGGCTAATATAGCTAAAAGTTCAGGAGATTTAAGACCGCTTATCTCTTTTGAAGCGTATTGGTTTTCCATATACTCTATGAAGCGAATTGTCATATTTCGCTCTTTAGAATACTCCAAAACATCAACAATCTCATCAGCGTTCATATTTTTCATAGGAACCATATTTACTTTTACTTTAAGTCCAACTTTTCTAGCTTCTTCTATGCCCTCTAAAACATCTTTTAAAACATCTTTCTGGGCTATCTTTATTGCTACATCAGGCTTTAGGGTATCTATGCTTACATTTATCCGCTTAAGACCTGCATCTTTGAGTCTTTGTGCTGTGCCTTTTAGTAGGTAAGCGTTTGTTGTCATAGCTAAGTCTATACTAGGCTCATAATCATAAATCATACCGATAAACTTGTCTAAATCTTCTCTTAGTAGTGGCTCTCCACCAGTAATACGAATCTTATTAATACCCTCATCTATACCAACCTTCATAAATTCAAAAAGCTCTTCAAAACTTAATAGGTTTTCTTTTGGAACCCATGAAAATGGTTTTTCTGGCATACAATACTGGCATCTAAAATTACAACGCTCTGTAACTGAAACTCTCAGGTAATCCACTACTCTATCATAACTATCTATTAACATTTTATATCGCTTCTTTTATGTATTTTAAATATTGTCTAATTTCATCTAACTTTTCAAGAACTTCATCGCAAATTTTCAAATAATCAACATCTTCATAATCATGTGCTAAAAAATTTCTAAATGATGCTATTTTAACAAAATTATAAGCAAACTCTCTTGGTAATATACCTTTATCACCAAGTCTATCTATGCTGTTTGAATAACTTTGGGTTAAACCAAGATTTTTATACTTTATCATCATCTCAGCAAGAGAGATACTGCTATCACTAACTAGATAAAGATAATGCAATAATGCACCCTCAAACATGGTATCATTTAAAAATCTTTCTTTACAATCTACCTTATAATCATCAAGTATTTCTAGATAGTCATATATTTTTTGTATTTTCAGTTCTATATTACGCCGCATCAATTCTCTTTTTAAACTCTATATAATCTAAATACTGATGATGTTTTCTAAGCTCAAAATCTATCCGTTTTTCAGCATCTTTGAGTAATATACCTTTGGTTATTATATCTTCGCAAAGATATAGATTTTTAACACTATTGAGTAGCACTAAATCAACCTCTTTTTCTACAACTTTACTAAGTTCATAACTAACTCTTAGTTGTTCATCAAAACTATCATCATCAAGATAGACTGCCACATCAACATCGCTTCTATCGTGAAAACTACCATCTGCGTAAGAACCAAAAAGATATGCAAACTTAACATTTGATATATCTCGAAGTTTTTCTCTTAGTAGCTCTTCTATCTTCATTCTCTTATTTTTTTAATATATCCATTTTTAAGGCTTGAAACTCATCTTCACTTATGATACCTTTTTCTTTCATCTCATAAGCCTTCTGAATCTCATCTATTTTTGCGCTATTTTCTTGAGGCACTTCTACTCTTTTTGTCTCTTTAACTTCAGATTCATTATCATCAGAATCTATTAATGAACTTATTATATCATCCTTAGATTTTTCATATGAACCTGCTAGCTCAGTTGTAGATATCTCTTTTAAAGCGATAGTTTCATCCATCTCTTCAAATGTAAAATCTCCACCACCAATGTCATCAGTGATTTTAAGATAGTATCTGTTTGTACTTTTCAAGTCAAGTTTTATAGCTTTTTCTTGAACTGCTTTTATGGTAACAGATATCTTTATAAGTTCAGGTTTGAGATTCAAAGCAACATATTCACCCTGCATAACTCTTTGCATGTATCGTTTATTGTCTATTCTTATACTATAGCTATTGCTGTAATCACTACCATCACTAGAGTTGATATTATCTGGTGCATATATATAAACCAATGCTGCATTTTCAAGTGGTTCTTGAACTTTAAATGGAGTTTTACTTCCACATGCACTCAGTAAGATTAGAACTACTATTAGTAGAAGTTTTTGAATATTTTTCATTGGGATTATCTCTTTGTTTTAATTAAAAAGATTATATCATAAAGTTTTCTGATTTTTATTAATTTTGATGGAAAGAAGTCTGCATTCCTAAGCCGAAGCTTAGGAATGAGGTAGAGTTTTTTGTATTTCTTTTAAGCAGCATGCTCTCTAGAAAGCGTAACGAGCCCAAATACGAAGTTTAGTGTCATCCATTTTAGCACCAGGAGCATAAGAACCACCGTCACCAATAATACTTGCACCATCTTCAGCAGTAATATACATTAAAGCAGCAAAATATTGAATTCCACCAGATTTAACTTTGTAGATTAAGTCAAGCTCATTATATTTTGCATCAGAATCATTATTACCGTTAGTTAAACCAAATTGAGCAATAATTTTACCATAATCACCAGTATTAAAAGCACCTTTTACTACAAATGTATCAGCAGATAAAGCGATAGCATCTTGGTTATAAACCATTTGAGTGAATAATGGAGTTTTTACACCTGTACCAGTATTCTTAATAGCTACAGCACCATCATCAACTGAAGAGTATGCAACAGAAAGAGCTAAAGCATCCATTGGCTTCATACCAACTTTAACACCATAAGCCATTGTATCATCCAAGTCATTAAGTGGAGTTTTAAGGTTTGGCATAATGCTACCAACTTGAAGTCCAACACAAAGACCTAGAGGCATATCTTTACCTTTTACCTTAGCATCTATCCAGTAAGCATCAGCATTACCTAAGCTATCTGAATTTGCCCAAAAATCTTGGTCTCCACCAGAAATTTGAGATAAATGGTAATATGAACCTGTTAAAGTAGTCATTGGAATTGATTTATTTTGAGCAGTTAACAAAAAAGCACCACCAGACGCATATACATTACCAAGACCAGTTTTTCCTACAAGGTTTGTCATATTAGCATAACCATTAGCACCAACTGTACTATTTGATTTACTTACATATGCACCAACCAAAGTTGTATCTGGAATATCACTATTCACTGCTAGGATTGCATCAAAAGTATTCTTGAAAACATTCCATCCCTCTGAGAAAGCTAAAGGAGAAAGTGATTTAGGAAGTTCTTGACGACCAATCTTAAGTGTAGAGTTACCAATTTTTTTAGCAACAAATATTTTAGTTAGCATAAGTTGACTTGTTAAATCAGTATTTAAACTTTGAGTTGGATCTTGCTTAACACCACTAACAAGGTTCTTTTCTAAACCTGCAGTACCTAAGTAAGAAAGTTGAGAACCAAAAGTTATACCATTACCAAGATCAGAACCTAAGTTTAACTGAACACCAACATTTGCAGCTGAAGCCTCTTTACTAAAAATGTCTGGTGCATTATCTCCACCACTCGTGTGTGTTTCATAGTAAATTACTGCTTGACCAGTCGTTACGATATCTATACCCTTATCAGCAGCCATTGCTGAAGTTGTGATTAACGACGCTGCCGCTAAAGAAACCATTGTTTTTTTCATATTCATTCTCCTGTTTTTTTGTAATATCTTCACCATCTAAAAAAGTGATAGCAAAACAACACCAACTGTTGTTTCACTATCACTTCCTATACAGTGATACATTAATGACTCCACATTGTACAGATGTAATTTTTAAATTAAGTTTAAATTATATGTTTTATCTGTTATTTAGTCGAATTTGGGCTATTTTTAAGCATTTTGCACAGAAGATAGTTAAATACATAGCAAATAATTTATCTGTTATAATCATATGATGAGATTTAGAGATATAAAAAAGAAAAAAACTAGTGTTGAGAAAAAAGTTAAACCTAAGTATATCTATCCAAAGATTACCGATAGGATAAAAGCGTTTATAACTGATATGTTTATGATATATATGCCTATTATGTATGTGGTGACATATCTTGTGTTCAATGGCAAGGATGATTTTCTCTCCTCTGGACTTGCTCCATTTCTTGGAACTCTAGTCTATGGACTTATCTATGGAGTTCTTATATCAAAATGGGGACAAACTCCTGGTAAAAAAGCTTATATGCTAAAAGTCGTAGATGCTAAAAGTGGGGAACATATAGGATTTTTTAGAGCATTGTTTAGGTTTCTTGCTTTTTTGTTTACAGCAACTACGCTCCTAGGACTTTTTATGCCCTACTTTAGAAAAGATAAAAAAACTTTGCATGATTTGATGAGTCGGAGTATGGTTGTTGGGGTTAAGGGGTAGTACTGATGCGAGGGATGACTAGTCCCTCTTTTATTAATATAAACGAACTACACAGCAGAACGAAAAAATTAATAGCATTAGTACTATTTTTGCATGCAAGGCTTTTCCTTTATATTGAATTCCCACCCAACATACACCCACTTCAATGATATAAGCAAAAAAAAAGGGTAGCTAGAAATAAATCTAGCTACCCTAATTTCTTCCAATAAGTTATAGTAGTCATCTATAACTAGGAGTTAAACCTTGCATTACAAACATAATAGTAACATAAGAGATTACCAATGTCAAGTAAAAATTAAGCAAAAAAAAAGGCTAAGACCCGAAAGTCTTAGCCTTTTATGAAGTTCATTCAGTTATTATTTTAACTTTCTCCAAACCTCTTTTTTCCAAAGAATAGCAAAGATAGCAAAGATTACGATATATATCATAACCATTTTACCAACTGATTCTCTTTCGTGACGCTTAGTATCTCCAGCATCTTTCATATGCTCGATAACTTTAGCAGCTGCATCAGCAGTTACACCAACACGAGGCATAGCAGTTCCTCCAAGAATATTTTGAGGATTCTCAATCAGCTTGTTAAGGAAGTCATCTCCACGAGAACGGATATACATACTTAAATCTGGTGGCAATTTACCCATATACTTAGTTAAACTATCAGTATAATCAAGAACTTTAGCATCATAAGCTAACTCATCTTGTTTTTTCTTAAATACTGGTTTAGTACCCATCTGAGTCCATTTTTCATAGCTAACAGCGTGACATCTACCACAAGCATTTTCATAAGCCATCGCAGGTGTTACATCTTCTGGAGCAACAGCGATAGACTGAAAGTAAGCTACCATATCTGCTATCTCTTGGTCTATATCTCCACCCATTCCGTAGAATGCTACCATTGGGTGCATTTGACCCTTAGACTCATCAAACTTATGCTCAACTTTTAGAGCATGTGCAGGGTTTTTGATAAGGTCAGCTAAGAATTTAGCATCATAAATCGCACCAGCATTACTTAAATCTGGTGGGTTAACACCATAACTTTGTGCTGAAGTAACTGCATCCATAGGAGCTGGCATACCAGCTACTTCTATAGAGTGACAACCAGCACAACCAGCGTTCATAACTAAATCTTTACCAGCAGCTGCATTACCTTTTTTTGTTAATGCAGGTAGATCACTATATGTGAAGTTTTCAAACGGTACATCTACTACTTTTTTGTGCAATACATGGTGAGCAAAAGGCTCAACTAGGTAGTAGGTTACTAGTGAAAAGAATACAACTACTGCTAATATTATCGGTTCATTATTTTTCATAAATTTCATATTTTCTCCTTATACCTTTTTTTCCATCTTAGTGATAAACGGAAGTGCTATCCACTGAACAACAAATAAAACTGCTGAAACAAAACCAATTTGACTATATATACCCTCTGGAGGTAGTTTACCCATAGCTGTTAGAACTATCAAGTTCGCAAGCATTAACCAAAACCATGTAGCAAATAATACACCACGACGGTTAGCTGCACATGTATTAGGGCTTCTATCAAGAAATGGTAGAAAAACAAAAATAACTTGAGCAAATGCAAATAATATAAGACCTAAATCTATATTAAACGGACGAAGAATCTCATAAGACCATAGGAAATACCACTCTGGGTAGATATGCGCTGGTGTTGATAAACCATTTGCAGGGTCAAAGTTTACAGGGTCCATAGCAAAACTATAGTTCCAAAATACAAGATAGAAGAAGAAGATTAGGAAAATTCCAACAACCATCATATCTTTAGACATAAAGTCATTTGCAAAACGCATAACTTTAGAGCCTTTTGTATCGCCATCTAAATATTTTGTAGCTTCTGCATCAAAATCAATCTCTTCACCATCTTGGTTGTTTACATGTGGGATTCTTAAAGCACCAAAGTGTAAACCGATAAGACCTATAATAGCCAATGGAATAAGAAGAACATGAAGCATAAAGAAACGACCAAGGAAAGCTTGAGCAGGAACATAATCCCCACGAATCCACTCAACAAGTCCATCTGCATGTAAAGAACCACCAGCAAAAAGGTTAGTAATAACCATACCAGCCCAGTAACTCATCTGTCCCCATGGTAACATATAACCAGAGAATGCTTCAGCTGAAAATGCTACAAAAAGAAGCATACCAGATATCCAGATAAGCTCACGACCCTTCTTGTAAGAACCGTAGTAGATACCTGTAAACATGTGAATGTAGATAACTAAGAAAACAACAGATGCCGCAACACCATGAACATGTCTCCATAACCAACCCATATCAACTTCACGCATGATTGTATAGTTTACACTATAAAATGCTTCATCAACTGTCGGTACATAATACATAAGTAAAAATATACCTGAAACTACTAGAAGTGCGAAAGTGATTACAAGAACCATACCCATCGCCCATAAGAAGTTTATGTTTTTCGGAATCCAATATTCCGACATCATCACTTTTTCTAATTTATTAACTGCTAATCGTTGGTCTAACCAATCAACAATGCCAGTTGCTTTTGTAAAATGTGCCATATATCCTCCCCCTATTTAAAGCGTAACGCCATTATCTTTCATAGCTTGCCACTCTGGACCAACCTCACCTAGAACCAACTTGTTACCATCTATCTTAAATGGAGGTATATCAAACCCTCTTGGAGGTGGAACTTGAGTTACTAAACCTGAAGCATCAAACTTACCACCGTGACATGCACATAAGAAATCGTTTGTATCTTCTCTAAACGCTGGAATACAACCAAGGTGTGTACAAAGACCGATAGCTACCATAAAGTGGTCATTACCAACTTTAATATCTCTAGCTTCTGCTGCTGCATTTCCTTTTTCACTTTCCATAACTGCTGCTGACTTCTTTAAAACAAAGATAGGTTTCCCTCTCCATTCTTCAGTTACCATCACACCCTCTTGATAATTACTCATATCTAAAGTTGTAAAACCAGCTGCAACAACACTCGGAAGTGGATCCCAACTTCTCTTCATTGCAACCAATGAACCTACTGCACCTACTGCTGCAACAGCACCAAATGCTTTCCCCATAAAACCTCTACGGCTACTATTTTGCATATTCGCTCACTTTATTGTGAATTTTGAAACCTAATTGTATACTAAATTACTTTTAATTCTTTATAAACTTAAGCTATTCTTTATTAATTTGATTGTTTTATCTGTATTTTGTTCCAGTTTGTAATACTCGTGATTTTCAATGTTCTCCAATATTGTCAGAAGTTGCCCATTTTCGTAGTTTTGGAGGGTTGGTATGTTTAGTTTCTTAAACTGTTCTTGGAAACTATCGGTATAATCTTCTCTTTGAATATAGATAGGTTTTCCACCAGATGCAAGATTTTCTAAGACTGCTTGAGGTGATGCAGTGATAAGAACTTCTGAGTTCATAATAACCTCATCATAATCCTCTGTTTCATGATGAGAAGGAAATTTTTCTCTTAGCATATCTTCATAATCTAAAAAGTAGTAAAAACCTAAAAGTAGATTAGGATTCAAACCATCCAAAAATGCAAAGTTTTTCTCCAAATCTTTTGAGTAGTCATCATCTCCAAAAAAGTAAGAAAGTTCTATAGTTTTTTCTTTTGTCTGAGCATCAAAATACTTACTATCAACAACACTCATATTTTCCTCTACATGTAAGAAAGATGAAAAATACTCCTCCATATCTTTAAGCATGATAGGATTAGCCTCATCTGAATCAAAGATAAGCTTATCCCCAAAATCACTAATATGAGGAATATTCCTAACAACATCAACCCCAACACTCTTAGCCACACCAAACTCATGAGCTACTTGAGCTATACGAAAATCAGAACACAAAAGAGTAATCTCATCATCCCCTAACATTCGCAATATAGCTGTTGCTCTTCTAAATCTATCTAAACCTATACGGTGACCTGTGTGTACATAGTAGTATGTTTTCATTTTAGCCCTTTTTCTTACTTGCTATTCTTATATATATATGCAGTATCTCAACTGCCGCAGGAGTTATCCCACTTATACCCATCGCTGCTTGAAGTGTTGGAGGGTTAAAGCTCTCTAGCTTTTCAACCACTTCTCTACTTAAACCACTAACAGATGCAAAGTCAAAATTTTCTGGGATAAGAACTTTTAGATACTTCTTCATTCGCTCTATCTCTAAAGTTTGCTTATCTATATAGCGAGCATATTTACCCTCTACTAAAATCTCCTCTTTTATATACTCATCATACTTATCGAGTTGGGGTACTATCTTAAGCATCTTAGCAACATCAAATGTCTTTCTAGCTACTAACTGTTGAGCTGTTGAAATATCTTTTATGGCTACCTCATCCATCTCTTCTAAGAACTTTATAAACTCTTTGTTTGGAGTAAATTTTATCTCTTCTAAAAGTAAAGCTCCCTCTTTTATCTGCTTATCTTTTAGTTTTACTCTTTCATATACTTCATCATCAATTAGTCCCAAGCTATGCCCATAGTGGGTAAGTCTAGTATCTGCTGATTCCTCTCTTAGAAGTAGTCTATACTCTGCACGAGAAGTAAACATACGGTAAGGCTCATTTGTTCCCTTTGTAACTAAGTCATCTATAAGAACACCTATATAAGCTTCATCTCTTCGTAAAATCAACGGCTCTTTATCTTGTAAACTCAAAGAGGCATTTATCCCTGCCATCAAACCTTGTGCTGCGGCTTCTTCATAACCAGTTGTTCCATTTATCTGACCTGCTAAGTAAAGTCCTTTTATCTTTTTGGTTTCAAGTGAATGTTTTAGCTCTCTTGGGTCTACAAAGTCATATTCTATGGCATATCCATAACGAACAATCTTTGCATTTTCCATTCCATTAACAGAACTTATCATCTCTCTTTGAACCTCTGGAGGAAGTGATGTGCTTAGTCCGTTTATATAGCACTCTGTATTATCCATAGTTTGTGGTTCTATGAAAAGGTGGTGTCTGTCTTTGTCTGCAAATTTACTAACCTTGTCTTCTATACTCGGGCAGTATCTTGGGCTTTTTCCAGCTATCTGGCCAGTAAAGAGTGGCGCTCTGTAGAAGTTAGAAGATATGATGTTATGTGTTGTTTCATTTGTGTAGGCTATGAAACATGGAAGTTGTTTTTTAGTAGCTCTGAATTTTTCTTTATCTGTTCTAAAACTAAAAGGATTTGGAAGTTCATCTCCACCCTGTTCTTCCATAACTGAGAAATCTATACTAGAGCTATCTATCCTTGCACATGTACCGGTTTTTAGTCTGTCTAAAGATAAACCACAATCCTCTTTTAGAGATTTACTAAGGTTAATGCTTGTTTGTTCACCAAATCTGCCACCAACTTGCTTAACTTCTCCGATATGAATGATACCGTTTAAGAAAGTTCCACTTGTGATAATGACTTTTTTTGCTTTATAGTCATTAAGCAAATCAGTTCTCACACCTTTTATCTCGCCATCTTCTACATGTAAAGATTCAACCATCTCTTGAACTAACTCTAAATTTGGAGTATTTAAAACTACATTTCTTGCTATTACTCTATACTTATCCATATCTATCTGAGCTCTTGAACCACGAACTGCTGGACCTTTTGTTTGGTTAAGGATGCGAAACTGTATCCCAGCTTCATCTGTGATAAGACCCATCTCCCCACCAAGAGCATCAAGCTCACGAACAAGATGCCCTTTAGCAAGTCCACCTATGGCAGGATTACAAGAGGTTGCACCTACATTTTCAGCAAGCATTGAAATCATCAACGATTTGTTACCCATTCTAGCAGATGCGAGAGCAGCTTCTACACCTGCATGACCACCACCTACTACTATTACATCATAATTCATTATTCTCCTTAGTCTTCTACTATTTCATCAAAAAGTTTTTTAATTTTATTCATTGTTTCACTATCTAAACTTGCTATTTTTTCTATAAATCTTGAATTATCAATAGCTCTTATTTGAGATACTAATAAATCTGAATCTTTTTCTAAAGATTCTCTAGCTTTTATACGAAGTCTCAATGGCTCAACATCATCTATAAGTTTTGTACTTAGTGGGATAACTATTGTCGTTGCAAAATCATTCTTATTTAAAAAGTTATTTTGAAAAACTAAAACTGGTATAGTTTTTCCAACTTCATTTGGCTTTTTTGTTGGATTTAAATTAGCCAACCAAATATCGCCTCTATAAACCATCATCTAATGTATTGTCCATATCTTTATGCTCTTTATAATCAGCATCTTTTGTTTTTTCTATCGCTTTTAAAAGCTTTGCATCTTTTGTATCTTTCATACTTTTAGCATAAAAAGTTAATGCATCCCGAATTACATCACTCTTTTTTTTATGGAATTTTAATGACATAGAATTAAGTAACTCTTCCATTTCACTATTTAATCTAACTGTAGCTACCATCAAAAAATCCTTTTTTGTAATACAGTATTATAAACTACATTTGATTAATATTAGATTTAAGAATTTTAAGTAATATACTAACAATAAAACTTTAAGAGAATATAATGATAAAACAAGCACACGAAGCATATAACAAACAAGATTTCAAAACGGCTTTTGAGCTATATACTCAACTAGCCCATAGCGATAAAGATGCTATGACATCTTTGGGTTACATGTACCAAAATGCTCAAGGCTGTGAAAAAAATGATGCAAAAGCTGTTGAGTGTTATGAAAAAGCAGCAGAGCTAAAACAGCCTTATGCACTTTTTAACCTAGCGATACTCTACATGAATGGTCTCTGCGGTTTAGAGCATGATCAGTTTAAAGCCCATGAGCTTCACATGGAGGCGGCTACAAGAGAAGTTCCGCCAGCTATGTATGAAGTAGCACTTATGCTCGAACGCGGTCTTGGATGTGTTCAAAACTACTCAGAGGCAGCATTTTGGTATGAAGAGGGAGCTAAACGCGGTCACTTAGAATCTTTTAACAACCTCGGAGCCCTTTACAAAGAGGGTCATGGAGTTGCTCAAGATGATGCAAAAACTTTTATCTGTTTCTCGCGTGCGGCTGAGGGTGGTTTAGCACAAGGACTTTATAACTTAGGTCTTCTGTATGACCAAGGTATAGGCTGCGAGACAGATAACGATATGGCACTAGACTACTGTAGAAAAGCGGCTTATGCTGGACATGAAAAAGCTAAAAGTATCATCAAGGGTCTTCAAGAAGATGGAAAAATTGTATTTTAAAGGAAGCACTTGTTTACAGGACTAATTAGAGAAATAGCAAATGTTAAAAGTCTTTCAGGCTCAACACTTACAATAAGAGCTAAACACAAAGCTAAACTTGGCGACTCTATCGCTATCAACGGTGCTTGTTTAACAGTTGTTAAAGTTTTAAGTGATGGTTTTAGTGTTGAACTCTCTCCTGAGTCTCAAAACCTTCTTGCGATGCAAAACTACAAAAATGAAGTGCATATAGAACCTGCTATGATGATGGGGGATAGATTTGAAGGGCATGTGGTACAAGGTCATGTCGACACTGTTGGAACTATAAAAGAGATTAAAAATAGCGGTAACTCTTATGATGTTTTTATAGAAGTAGATAAAAAACAGATTCCATTTATTGTTCCTAAAGGCTCTATAACTATCGATGGGGTAAGCCTTACCGTCAACGATGTAAATGGCTCTACATGTAGACTAACAATAATCCCACATACGATGAAAGAGACTCTCTTTAGAAACTACAAAAGAGGCTCTAAAGTAAATGTTGAAACAGATATGTTTGCTCGTTATGTTTCACACATCATCGCACATCAACAACAGAATCCCCTAACATGGGATGAAGTTGATGCAATAAATACTATTTATTAATTGGTGATTTAAAAAATCACCAATCGTAAGTAAAGCTATTTTACTTCGTATACAACTGTAGAACCACTTACCTCATATGACACTAAAAGTAGATTTTTAGCATTTGGTGATTCACTAGCAGGTATAAAGTCCATACCCTCTGGAGATATATCCCCTGCACTCCCTGTTTCAATATAATCAACAAAGCTTGCCTCTGTTGGTTTTGTAATATCATAAACTACGATAGCATTTTGTCTCTCAAGACCAATAAATGCATATGTCTTACCATCAATAGCACCAACAGTTAGTGCTTCAGGTTCAGCACCTTTGTTTCCACTTCTTCCATCCATTTCACCCTCATCTTGGTTAAACAGTTTCGGTTGAGCTTGTGCTACGAGTTTAGAAATCATATCACCACTATCCCAAACTAAGTCACCGTTATCATCCCAGATAGAAAAACTTCTTGCACCATATGTGTAAAGCTTCTCATATTCATCTGAACTGTTTTTACCAAGGTCAACCATAACTTTTAAATCATTTTCATCTGTATATGCGTCTGCTATTGAAGCATCAAGATCAAGTTTTTTGATTTTTTTCTCATCATTATGAGATTCTACTAAACACTCTCCATCATCCCAATCATCCCCACCTTTAGCATCACAATCAGCTTCATCAGATGCTTCAATTTCATAAAGATATTCTCTACCATCACCCTCATTTGCTGTGACAAGATATGTTGCACCATTTGAAGTGTAAGATGTTATTGAATCAGGTTGATATAATCCAAATAGACCTGGATATGATTTCATCATAATCACACCCTCTTCTTCAATATCAAGAGTGTTTTTAGAACTCACTTCCCAACTTTTTGCACCATATGATTTTACATACTCAAGTGAATTTGTAGTTAGATTAACTTTTGCCATCGCATTATTTTCTTGAAGTGTCACATAAGCATAGTTACCACTTACCGTAACATACTCTGGTTCAAGATCTTTTGTTTTGTCGTTACTCGGAGTATCCCCAAGTCTTACAGCTGTCCCATCATTAGCACTTGTTAGTGTGGCATTAGCAAAGCCGATGTCAGTATAACTGTAATCAGCCATTTCAATAATACCTATTGAACCAACAGGGTCTACCGTATATGAACCATTTGGTTCACCCTCATTTGCAACAATTATTTTTGTCCCATCTTCGTTAAAGGTAACCATATCAGGTAAATACCCTGCTTTTACAGTTTTTAAATGTGTCCCTTGGGCATCAAAAATTTCTACACTTCCTCTAAGTTGCTTTTTCCCCGATTCTGCATCACCATTTTGTACGGCAACAGCAACTTTACCACCATAAACGGCAACAGAGTTAATTCCAGTACCATAACTACTCATATCAATTGCAGATACAAAAGTTGGTGTTGATGGATTAGATATATCTATAATATCAACCTGATTATTTTCACCATTTGTTGTGTACATACGATTGTTCATCTTACAAAACGCAACAATCTCACTTCCACCCTCTTC
The DNA here is from genome assembly GCA_034659115.1 of Campylobacterota bacterium. GTDB lineage: Bacteria > Campylobacterota > Campylobacteria > Campylobacterales > Sulfurimonadaceae > Sulfurimonas. The sequence continues at coordinate 6,354 of JAYEGN010000013.1, read as the reverse complement.
ATTAGTCTTATAACTACCTAACTTAACAAGCTTATCTGTCAGGTTCGGTTTTTCTACAACATAAAGAGTATTTTGATCAATATTAGTTAATGCTTCATCAAGATATTTTTGCTCTAAAACACCACCTGTTGCCCATGTAGCAAAGTCATCATCATTTAATATACCTAAATTCCCATCAGGAAATACAACTAAACCTTCCATTTTGTCATGAGTGTACCCAACCTCTTTAACCATATCTACAACGAACTCTTTAGATACTGGATAGATATCTTTTGCAGCTAAAGCGGTCCATCCACCATTTAATACAACTTGCTCTAAAGTATTGTTCTCAATAGTAAGACCAAGATCAGCATCTTGAGTCATCTGTGCATCTAAAGAAACACTTTCTAAATCAGTACCCGTTGATAGCTTAATTCTATATACATGTTTTTGAGCATCGGGGTCGGCTGCTTTTGGACCACCGGCATAAAAACTACCATCTCTCTCAATCACTAAAAACTCATCAGCACTTAAGGCAACTATCTCAGAATTTGAATTTTGAGTTTTTTCTTGTTTATATAGATACTGCTTAGTAGCACCAGTCTGGATATCAATAGCAACGATTCTAGTAATATCAAGATCTTTTACTTCACTGCTTGGAAGGTACATTGTTGATTGCATGATACCTACGAGAGTTTTTTCATCAGGAGTAATCGCTAAACCTTCCATACCTCTATTTGCTCTTCTATAGCCAAATTCAGCAGGTAACTGTTGTGTCAGTCTTTCATCAGCTGCAAAAGGATTGATTCTACCAATCTCCTTTCCATCTGCATCAAAATGAACCATATGTGGACCATACTCATCACTTACCCAAAATGTTCCATCAGACAAGGCAACTAAACCCTCACCATCTAAACCATAATCATCAAGTTTAATATCTCCATTATCATCAACAATAATATTTCCATCTTTATCATAAGGTGTCTCACCCGTACCACCAAGAGCTGAAGAGTTTGGAAGACCAGTAATCTCTTCTCCATCAGGTCTTTTAAGTAAAATATCTTTAACTTTTGCAACAGATCCATCTGATTGAATCTCAAAGAGACCTATTCTAGGTGTATAATCAGGTGTAGGAAACATTTTTCCTTTTCCTGCATCACCCGTATAAGTAGCATTTGGACCTCTATCTGTTAGAGCATAGAACTTAGATGCCGATGTAGGATGTGCCGTTGCAGCTGAACCGTATCCACCATTTCTAATCTCCATTTTTGAACCTGGTTTTTTGCCATCTTCAATAGTGGCATCCAATACTTCATATGATAGTTTAGATCCCTCTTTTGGAACTAAACTTGATTCTCCACTATTATTGTCACTACTATTACTATCACTACCACATCCCACCATTAGTACTGATGCAACTATTGATATACCTAATAAACCTAGTTTTTTACTCATGAAATCTCCTGATATAATTAATAGCAACACTATATACATTAAAAATAACATCTAAATTACATTTTGAAAACAAAACAATTACAAGAAATATAGATAGAAGTGCCAATATATTTCCAAAATGTATCGTTTTCTAAGGTAATATGAAGTATTCTAATAAATCAAATGTTAGTTCATGTAGGGATTTTAAAGGATTTACAGTAATGAGAAATATATTTGCTAGATATGTTTCACACATAATCACTCATCAGAAAAATGTTTTGACATGGGATGAAGTAGATGAGATGACAGCTCAGTTTTAGGAATTTTGACAAAAACTTGGCAATTTGTCATACTTTTGTAGGTTATGGAAAAAATCACTTATAATATCGGTGTTACAACTGGTAGAGTTCTTTTTTCTGTGACTGGCGACTGTAGGGAGTTGGAGTTTAAGTAGGGTGTCTCCAAAAAAGGAGGACACACCAGTGAAGTTATTCATTGTTGTAATGGTTTTAATCGTTTTCGCAGAACGGTTATATTAAAATATAACACGGGAGCTTTTGCTCTCGTTACCATTACTGCAATTGTAACATAAAATTATAAATTTTGTAAAACAGGATAGATTTAATCAACCAAGATGACAAAAACAAAGTCTTAAAAGACAACTTCGGTCACAATAGTTTTAGAGAACTTCAAGAAGAGGGAGTTGATGCTATACTAAACAACCAAGACCTGCTTATGATACTTCCTACTGGTGGTGGGAAAAGTCTTGTTTATCAGCTTCCTACACTTATGAAAGATGGTTTAAGTGTTGTTATCTCTCCACTTATCGCTCTTATGCAAGACCAAGTAGCCTCACTTAAAGCCCAAAATATCAGTGCCGATATGATAAGCTCTGCTCAATCTCGTGAGGATATAGATGATGTAGTTTATAGTATGCGAATGGGGGAGCTGAAATTTCTTTACATCTCACCTGAGCGACTAAATACTGAGTGGATGATGAACATGTTAAGAGGTTTGGAGATAAACTTCTTTGTTATAGATGAAGCTCACTGTATATCTCAATGGGGACATGAGTTTAGAGATGATTATAGAACTTTAGGAAACCTAAAAGCCAACTTTCCCAACACCCCTGTTTGTGCTTTTACAGCAACTTCTACAGACAATGTAACTAATGATATAGTTCGTGAACTTCGCCTTGAAAATCCAGTCGTTTTAAAAGGTAAAGTATTTCGTAAAAATATCTTCATTTCAGCAGAGAGGAGAGTAACAAACGGCTACTCACAATTAAAAGGTTTTTTAAAACGGCATGAAAATGAAAGTGGTATTATCTATGTAAGTTCAAGAAAAAAAACTGAAGAGGTTAGTAACTATCTAAATCAACAAGGCTATAAGTCACTTCCATATCATGCAGGACTTCCTTCACATGTACGAGAAAATAATTTTAAAATCTTTGTAAATGATAATGTTAACATTATGGTAGCAACTATCGCTTTTGGTATGGGTATAGACAAAAGCGATATCCGTTTTGTAGTTCACATGTCACTACCAAAATCACAAGAAAACTACTACCAAGAGATAGGAAGAGCTGGGCGTGATGGCGAAGATAGTGAAACACTATTGCTTTTTAATGCTGGAGATATGGTGCTACAAAAAAGATTTTTAAATGATATACAAGATGAAAACTACAAACTGCATCTTGATAAAAAGATAGATGGCATATACAAATTTGCTACAAGCGAGATATGTTTTCACAAGCAACTAGCAGAGTATTTTGACAACACATTAGATGAGTGTAAAGATAGATGTGACAACTGTCTAAGTTCAGATAGCAAAAGAGAAGATATTACAAGAGATACGCAGATGTTACTAAGTGCTATCTACAAAACAGATCAAGGCTTTGGTAAAAACTATATTATCGATGTTTTAAGAGGTTCTAAAGAGCAAAAACTTTTAGCAAATGGAGCTGATAAACTATCGGTTTATGGTATCGGTACACATTTTAGCAAAAAGGTTTGGTTTGTAGTGATAGAGCGACTTTTGGAGCTAAAGATTTTAACTATTGGCGAGTTTAGTGTGTTAGAGCTTACAAACAGTGCCATAGAGATTTTAAAATCTCAAAAAACAGTAGATATAAAGTCAGATAGACTAAACATAACAACAAAAGAGAAAAAAGTTAAGCAGATTGAAGATTTTGAGTATGATGAGGAACTATTCGAGGAGCTTCGTAAAAAACGCTCAGAGTTAGCAAGCGAGATGGGTGTTCCAGCCTACATAATCTTTGGCGATAAAACTCTTAAATATCTAGCAAGTAAAAAACCATTTGACAAGGCTAGTATGCTTGAGGTTAATGGCGTTGGAGAGAAAAAATATGAGCAGTTTGGAGAGGATTTTCTAGCTATTATCAATCTCTAAGAGGTTCTATATTTGGGTTGCAAGATATTTTATGTTTCATATCTACATGTAAGAACTTATCTAACTCTACTTGTGATGCTACAGTAGCATCTCTAAACTCTTCGCCACTATTTATATAGATATTAAAACCGTTTTCATATAGTGCTAGTCGTGTTTTTAAAGCAGTGGAGTAGGTAGTTAAAACTCCATCTTTTTTCATAGCTTTTTTTATGTCACTAAAATACTCTTTAGTCCAAAGCACAGGATTTGCACTAGGCGAAAAAGCATCTTGGTAAACTATATCAAACTTATCGCTAAACCTTTTAACATACTCTCTTGCATCCCCGACAAATATCTCTACTCGTAGAGTACCACATTGATAAACCTTATCTTGGCTAAGAGCTAAAATAATCTCTCTAAACGCTTCAAACTCTTTTGGATATATAAAATCTTTTAGTGAATCTATTAAAGAGGCATCTAATTCTGGGGAGTAGATGTTTACTCTATATGTAGGATAATTTTCTCTTACATGTAGAAGAGTAGAGAGTGTATTAAAACCCAAACCGTAACATATATCTAAGATATTAATCTCATCTAGATTATGCTTAACTAAAAACGCTGGACAAACATGTTTAAGAAGCGATTCCTTTAAAGCCCCATCTTTTGTAGAGTGATAATGCTCATCATACTCTTTTGAAAATGCTGTATATGAGCCATCATCACTAAGCTTTAAATTATGTTGTGACGAACCCCAACTCAAAAACCGTTACCCCACTTCTTCATAATCATATTTAGAAGCATAAATATTTTCATTATCAAAAATTTCTTTGTTTCTAAACATTAAAATATGTATTCGTGATCTTCTTCCCATTTTATATCCTAGAATATGTCTGAAGTATTATATCGCAAAAAGTGGAAATTCATCACACGGTACTTATACCCAAATAATTCCATAAGAATAAAAAATTTAAACTATCATTGCACTCAAGGCAGGTTCATTAAAAATTTACACCACCAATAAGGTGGCTTAAAATTTTTACTAAACATCCCTTAAGCACAAGCATAGATAAATTTTATAAATCCTTATGGAATTATTTGGGTTATATCCTTATATTTGGGTTGGATTGCAGGATTTAGGTATGAGAAACTGATAGAGTAACTTTCTGCACTCAAATTAAAAACATTACTTACTAAATCTGACTTAAGTTATCTAAAGTTAAGACAAAAATAAGTACAATCCTCTGGCGAAGTAAATGACTGGATGAGATACTTGGCAATCCAGCATGAGACTTGTTTAAACTACACGAACTTAAAAGGAAAAACAGATGAGTGATATTGTTAGCCTATCATTATTTACAGCAACATACGACAATGAAGATGCAGCCAAAAAGGATTATGAGTCCGTAAAGGCACTCTATTATGATATGGGGCTTATTGATACTTTTGATGCAGCTATCGTTGAAAAAGATGAGAATGGCAACATGAAGGTTATCAGCAAACATGAACAGCCCACTCGTCAAATGGGTTGGGCAGGTGCAGGTCTTGGGCTTGCTTCGGGATTATTGGTAGCACTCTTTCCTGCTGTTGCATTGAGTGGTGCTTTAGTGCTAGGTACGACAGCTACAGGTGCTGCCTTAGGTGCCGTGGTGGGTCATATAGGTGCAGGCATGAGCAGGTCTGACCTCAAAGAGCTAGGAGAGGTATTGGATGAAGGCAAATATGGACTCTTGGTTGTAGCTCTCACTGATGTTGGAGAGAAGATCAAAGAGGTGCTAAAGTATGCTCAAAAGATAGAGTCAAAAGAGTTTAAAGCAGATCAAAAAGAGCTTGACAAAGAGATCAAAGAGGCTTTAAGTTAGTTAATATCGCCAGTGAGGCTATATAGAGCAAAATATAAATAAAAAATACAAAGGAAAAAAATGAAGAGTATAATTTTATCAACAGCAGTTATCGCAGCTTTGGGAGTTACAACATTTGCTATGGCAGAGTCAGTGGCACATGCAGAGAAAAAAGTTGCAAAAGAGACACTCAATACAAAAAAAGCCGTATTGAATGAGGTGCTTACTGTAGACAAAAGTATAAATAAAGCAGAGAAGCATATGGATAAGGCTATCGCAAAAGAGGCGAAGAAGCTTGATAAACTCATTGATAAAAATATAGCCAAAGAAGAGAAAGCTGAAGCAAAGGCTATGAAGAGATTAGAAAAAAAGGCTGAAAAAGAGGCCAAAAAGATAGAAAAGCAGGCAGTAAAGGCAGCAAAAAAGACAGATAAGGCTGCTGCAAAGCTAGATAAAGCTGTAGAGAAAGAGCTGGAAGCTTCTGTAAAATAGATACACCCTAGAGAGGATATAAGTAAGATAATGGAACTCATAAACGAAGTACTTAAAATAGAAACTTTCCTGACTGTCACGCTTGGTATTATCGTACTCTTTGTTGGCAAACGCGTCAATGAATCTTTTGGGTTTCTCCAAGAGTATAGTATTCCTGAACCAGTTACTGGTGGTTTGATTTTTTCTATTGTATGGACGATTCTCTACTTTGTGAGTGGTA
>JAYEGN010000012.1:0-5894 GCA_034659115.1 Campylobacterota bacterium | reverse complement strand
AATTTCTTCTTAGCAATAACGCTATTTTTATTCATAAACGAAAGTATATAGCAATTTTGCTTATAGTAAGTTAATATTTTAAAGAAATTTTAATATTTGTAAATTGTATCACATAGTTGTTTGTAGGGGTATTAAAACTGATAGATATTATGTTTCTTTATAAAATTAGCGTATTTTACACATAATTGTAAATACTTTTATCGATATTTAGTTATACTTGTTTTTCCTATGTTGTATGACATAGTTAGTTTAGTAGGGGTATTAAACTAAGGTTACGATTTATCGTAACTGACTTTAGGAGGTAGCTTCGGCTACTCTCCCTTTTTAAAACAGAAGCAACTGTTTATGCTCATTTTCCTCATCTTTTTCTTTTTCGCCTATGATTACTTTCATATTTGCAAACTGCTTATCTGTAAACATTAACATTCTGATGTTTCCTCTTTTTATATTTTTATCTATAAAATCCACCATCCGTTTTTTACCATATCCTGCCGATTCTGGAGAGCTGTATATTTTTGCATATATAGAGTACTGTATCATCACATAGCCCTCTTTTGCCAGTTCATCATGAAACCAATGGTATCTTTTTCTATCTTTTTTTCTTTTTGTTGGCAGGTCAAACATTATCATGTGCCACATAATTTTAAATGAACTCATCTTCAAAACATCTCACATCTATTTTTGGGAAGAATATCTTTTTTGGATTACCACTCATAACACATTTTTTATACTCTTTTACAAAAAGCTCCATCGCCTTAGCTAGAGTTGATTTTCCACCATTTATATCTACACACTCCATAAGTAGTATGTTTACCAAATCTCTTTTTATGCCTACGCTTAGATTGTTCGCCTGTTTGTATTTTATATTTAAAAGTTTCTTTACATGTAGGTCACAAAATGGGCGAAAAGGCTCTATGAGGTCATCAACAAGATTAAAAGAGTTGTATTTGTTCTTATGCCATATACCAAATACAGGAAGCAGACCACTAGCTACAACATTTCTAGCTATACTCGCTCTTAGTATGGCATAAGAGTAGTTAAGCATAGAGTTTATGATATCTTCGCTACCTTGCTCTCTTCTAAATGTATGCATATTAAAAATTTCCCTCCAGTATGCTCTAGCTGATTGTGCTTCATTTGCATTTTTATCATAAGGCTGTACATTTTTAGCTAATTCTATTAAGTCGCTATACTTTTTTTTACCTAAAAATTTTAAAACATCTGCTTGGTTATTAATTTTTGATTTGATAATGCTTTGCCACATTATATTTTTAAACTCTTGTGTTATGGCTATTTGGGCATGAGCTACCTCGTTCATGGTAGAGTGAGAGTGAAAAGGGGTAAGTATGGAACTTGGATGATGCTCATCATCTATGAAAAGAGTAGCGATGTTGTTTTTGGCTAAAAGCTCAAGACTTTTTCCCGTTATGCTAAAACGAGTGTTGTCAAAGAGTAAAAAATCTATATCTTTTAGAGTTATTTTCACCTCTTGCTTTTCCTCTTTGAAAAACAAAACTAGATTAGAATTTTTAACTTTTATCTTACATGGCTTGGTGAGGTGGACTACTTTACCACTCATCCTATCTTGCTTTTAAGTTCATCAAGTATGCTTTTGCTGTTTTGATACTCTAATGTAAAAAACTCGTAAAGTTTTTCAAAATTTTCATTTTCCTCTATAATATTTTTAGAGTTGCTATTGAGCTCTGATACACTTAGATTGTACTTTGTTAGTAGTTCTATGTATATATCTCTATTTTGTGTGCTTACTATCAAAGGTAGATAGCCATTTTTAAGCATAGAGATATTTGCTAAAAGTCTAGCGACCCTTCCATTTCCATCAAAAAATGGATGGATAGAAGTAAATCCTATATGACTTCTTGTGTATTTTCTGATGGCTTCACATTGAGAAAGGTTTTGCTTTGTAGTGTTGCTAAACTCGCTTAACCATATATCTGTAAGATGTGCAACATCTCTTGGATGAGGATAGGGATGAAATTCTCTCTTTGCATCTCCTTTTATGTATCTACCGTTTTCCACTACTTTAAAATCTCCTATAGGACACTCTATATCTATAACTATGTTTGTCTGTATGGCTACATGTAGGTCAAACATATCCCTTAGAGTTAGTATATCTTTATCAAGATAGCTGTAGATTATATCTATGGCTTTAGAGTGACCTAAGACCTCGTTATGTTCTCTTACAGACTTACCCTTTACTGTTAGTCCGTATTCGATTATGAAAGCAGTATCTCCCTCACTGATGGTGTTTCCCTCTATGGAGTTTGAGTTATAAGTCCACTGAACTTTCAATTCATCTTTTAAAATCTTTTGTGCTGTATTTGTCATTCCATCATAAATATTAGCCATTTTTTATATCCTTTGTAAACTCTAAAAGTTCACTATCACAGTTTCCTATGCATTGGTATGATTTTATAGTGCCTGTTATGTCTAGGGTTAGTTTTGTTATGCCTATTGCTTTATTAAGAGAATGTTGCTTATGGCTATTTGGTTTTCCATTAAAGATTGTTAAGAAAGAATGTGGTTGAAGTCCAATACTTCCAGGAAATCTAGGATTAGAAAATGAAGCAATATTTTTCTCATCTAAAAAACTAACAATCTTTCCACCCCTATAGCTACCATCTGGATAGATAAAAAACACCAAATCATTTTTAAAAACCTTAAAACTGTTATTATTTTCTTTTTTTATCTTGTCATAGTTTGCTACATCTATCCTCGCATAGTTAAGCTTATTCTCTTCTATCCAAGCCTTGAAGCCTATAAAAGTCTTTTCCTTGGTAGCAAGTCCACCCCTAACATCAAAACCTGTTAGGTTTGTTTGGTAAAACTTCACTTTTCTTATAATATTTCCATTGCTATCTTTCATATCGCTATGTATTAACTCATCAATCTTTCCTCTACATGTAGATACTAGCTCTTTATCTTTAGCATCCATATCAACAAAACTATCAAGTAAATTCTTTATATCTTCTGCCCTTTGGATTACTATTTTACATATTATATCTTTGGGATTTGTTTTAAAAAGATACATTTTATGCAAGATTTTTTTATTGAAATTTTCTTCAAATTTTACACTTGATGTGGTTGGAGTAACTTTTAAATCTATAAAATGATTTATAATATTTTCTCTAACAGTAAATACCCCACCAGACTTTTTAGCATATATGGTATCTTTATGTATCTTTGAAACCATAGGCTTTTTAGAAACCCAAAAGTTCACACACTTAGTTTTACCCCAAATGTCTTTATAAAAAACACTATCTTCGCCATACTCATTGTATCTATCTTCTATCATCTCTATTAGTTCTTTTGGCTCTATACCCTCTATAAGTGGCATATCTTTTTTTATACTATCTCGTGCTTTATCATCTATGACACCCATGTTTTCCCTAAAAGTATTAGATAGTTTTTGAAGCCAAGATTGGTTTGTAAGTCCTATGAGTATAGCATCTATGGCATGATGTATATTTGTATCTCTAATCTTTGTTTTTACTTTTAAAAGTTTTCGTATGTTTGATGTAGCTCGTCCTTGAATATGTCGCACTGCACTCCCATCTTTTTGCTTTTTCTCATTTGCAAACGGATAATATCTCTTTAAAACTTGTGCTGTTAGGGCTTCAATGTAACTTGTTGCTCTTAAACTCTTAGACTCAAACGAATCTTTAAATATTTCATCAAGATTTGTGGCTAAAAGATTTATCTTCTTTTTCCAGTTTATCTTATGCTCTTTAAATAAGTTCTCAACTCTATTTATAAAATCTTGTTTATCTTGTATAAAATTCATTGGTAGTTGGTTTGATTTTTGTAGATTTGTATCACGATGAACTAAAACAAAGTTATGTTTTACACTAAGCCCACCTAAACTTTGAGGTACGATATGGTCTAAATCTACAGCATTTGTAAATATATCACCAAACTCTATACCATCTCCTGTATAAATGTCTCTTCTGTTTTGCTCCTCGTACATAAGGATTTTTCTTGCATATTTTTTTAAGTTTTTACCATACTGCTGGGCTATTTTTTGATACTCTTTATTTGACACTATCAAATCTATCTCTTTTTCAAAAGCCTTATTTGCCTTGTCTATAGCTTTTTTAGTTTCCTCATTTTGACTAAGTTCTCTGGTACTCTCTACCCTTATCTCATCAAATGTACCATATTCTACATGTAGATGCTTTACAAGCCTTAAAGTTGCACTTACTACATACTTAACGGGATGATTATTTATCTTTAAGTTATCATCTTCTTCAAACCTTCCTACATGTAGATACTTAATACCTTTTTTAAACTCACTATAGTCTTCATTCCTATCTAAATTTAACTTCTGTTTTATCTCATCTGTTGTCAAACCCTGTTCAAAAAATGGTATAAACTTTATCATAACTTCTTGTGAAATCTGTAAACTATTTCCTTTTTTCTCTTTTATAAGATTTATGATTGTTTTATCATCAACCCTGTCTTTTAGTTTTTCATATATCTCTTTTGGGTCTTTACTAAACTCTAAAACTGCAAATATATCTTTTAAAATCTCTAAACCATTCTCTTTTTCTAGTGCATCAACTATAAAACTATTGTCAAACTTATCTAAAGCACTTAAAAAATGAAACTTTGTGATGGTAAGCTTCTCATCATCTTTGTTAAATATCTTCACACCATCATCAAGTTTTAAAACTTTTCGTATATCTTTATACTTAATATCGGCTATTTTTTTACCTTTTTTTATCTTAGTAAAAAAATCATCTGCTATTAGCTTAATCTGCTCTTTTGTTATTGGAGTTTTTTCTTTATTGAAGTTAATATTTGATACAGATTGATACATTTTAAATATATCACTTACTATAGAGTATTGATGTGCTACTTTTTCATCTGGATAATATTCGCAAGGAGCAAATAAACTAGGGTCATTTGTAGATGGGTTTTGAAAGGTGATAATAGCTTTTAATTTTTGTACAAAATCTTTAGAATCAAAATCATTATCAAATAGTCCAAACTTTACTTGTGAAGCTACTAGCTTTTCTATCTCTTCATCTATGTACTCTCTTCTTATCATATACTTGTAGTTATCATGATTTCTAAAAGTAGGTGTTTTCTCTTTAAGTTCTTGCTCATAGATTATTTGGGCTACTGTTTTATCAGAACTTTCTCTTAACTCCTCTATGGTTTTTAAAGCTTTTTTTATTTTACCCTTTTCCTCATCAGCTTTTTTTACTTTCTCCTCTTTTAGTTCTATGCCTAACTCTATGCATAGCTCTTCAAGCAGGTCTCCACTATCTAAAGATTTATATCCTCTATGTTTAGCCAAAGCATAAAACACTGTAAAAAGTTCTTCAATTTCTAACTTTTCTTCAAAAGCTTTTTTTGCTCTTAATTCCCACTTATTAATAAATTTATTTTGTTTCTCTTGATATAAAAAATACTCTTGTTCGCCAAAACTAAACTCTTCAAAAAGATTGGCTAAATCTTTTTTTCTCTCTTTTCTTAAACTATATAGCTTTGTAGTAGATGCACTAGCACTATGCAAAAGTTTTTTAGAGTTCCCATCTTTGTCAGTAGCCTTGTCAAACATACTCACACCATAGTTTAGTAAACTATATCTATCATCTTGCATCTCATCTAAGACACTATATCCAATAGATGTAATTCCCAAGTCCAAACTCAATATCTTTTTCATACTTTCGCCTTAGCATATTTTATATGATTATAGCATATTCGAGATTTCTGATGAATGTTTCACATGAAACATTGATCTAAAATCATCATATTTTATCATAAGGCAAAAGTTGTATAATTGCATTATATTAAAGTAAGGCTCTACAATAGAATGAATTATTTTGCTAAAAGAATTATCCCTTGTCTTGATGTTAAAGATGGGCGTG
>JAYEGN010000011.1:0-5931 GCA_034659115.1 Campylobacterota bacterium | reverse complement strand
TAAAAAGACCTATCTTCGCTGTAGTTATCGCTCTTATCATCATCACTGGTGGTATTGTTTCTATGCTGGTTCTTCCTATTTCAGAATATCCAGATGTTGCCCCTCCAACTGTAAATGTAAGCGCAACCTATACAGGCGCAAATGCCTTTGTTGTTGAAAATACAGTTACTCGTGTACTAGAAGATAAGCTCAATGGTATCAAGGGTGTTATCTATATGGAGTCTTCATCGGCCGCAAATGGTCAATCTAGTATAGATGTCTATTTTGAACCTGGATATGATATCGATATTGGTGCGGTTGATGTCCAAAATAAGGTATCGACTGCCACCGCCTCACTTCCTGCTGAGGTAACCGCTCAAGGTGTTGTAGTAGATAAAAGATCACCCTCTGTTGTCTGTCTTATAGCTATTAGCGGCGATGAGAGATATGATGGTAGTTTTTTATCTAACTTTGTAAATATCAATGTTTTAGATGAGATAAAGCGTATTCCCGGTGTTGGAAAAGCAGAAAATTTGGGCGAGAAAAAATATTCTATTCGCATCTGGCTAAATCCTGATAAATTAAAAGCACTCAAAATAACCCCCATGGAAGTCATCTCTGCCGTAAAAAGTCAAAACAAACAAGCCTCTATCGGTAAGATTGGTGGAAATCCTAGCTTTAAAGATCAAAAGCAGCAGTTTGTCTTATCTACAAAAGGTAGATTAAGCGATGTTAAAGAGTTTGAAAAAATTGTACTAAAATATAAAAAAGATGGCTCGCTAGTTTATCTGAGTGATGTATCTACGGTTGAGCTAGGGAGTGAGTTCTATGACTGGAATTCGATAAGCGCAAAAAAACCAACAGGTCTCATTGGTGTTTTCCAATTAGGTGAAGCAAACGCTCTTGATATTAGAGCTAAGGTCGAAGAGACTATGCAGAGGCTCCAAGGTCGCTTTCCTGATGGGGTGACTTACGCCGTTCCTTATGACACTACTAAGTATGTAAAAGTTGCAATGCACAATGTTGTTGAAAATCTTTTCATGGCAGTATTTCTCGTTATGCTTATTATCTTTATATTTTTAGGCTCATGGAGACCTACTGTAATCGCAGCCATTACCATACCTGTATCGCTTATAGGTGCATTTATGGCTATGCAGATTGCTGGTGGATTTTCTATCAACTTTCTAACGCTGTTTGGCTTAATTTTAGCTATTGGTACTGTTGTTGACGATACGATACTCGTTGTTGAAAATGTAGAAGTTATCGTAGATGAAGAACCTGAACTAACAGTACCGCAAGTTGTAAAAAAATCTATGATAGAACTGACAGGTCCAATCATCTCAACTACACTTGTACTTGTAGCTGTTTTCATCCCCGTATCACTTTTGCCAGGGATTACAGGATCCTTGTATCAGCAATTTGCCTTAACAATAACCTTTGCTGTAATGATATCATCGCTAAATGCTTTGACACTCTCACCAGCTATCTGTGCAATAATCATAAAACGCAGAAAAAAAGGAGAAGAGAAGTTTATCCTCTTTAGAACCTTTGATAATATGTTTAACTTTATTACCAAAAAATACACCGCTTTAATAACTCTAATGATAAAAACAAGATACTACATGATTGTTGTTATGGGTGGAATTTTTTATCTTATGTACTATCTTTTCTCCATAACTCCAACAGGCTTTGTCCCTTCTGAAGACAAAGGTGTTTTGACGGTTGCTATCAATACTAAACCAGGAACATCCTTAGCCCAAACTTCAAATATAAGAAAAGAGGTCGAAGAGATTATCTACTCAATTGAAGGAGTTCAAAATATTGTAAGCGTTGAGGGTTACAATATGATTACATCTTCTATTGATAGCTCTGCCATAGCAATGTTTGTTTCACTCACTGATTGGAGCGAGAGAACTACTGAGCAAAATAGCGTCTTTGGGATTATTGAACAGGTTAGGCAAAGAACTGCTTCGTACAATGAAGCAGATATCGCTGCTTTTAATCTGTCTGGTATTCCAGGTGTTGGAAGTGTTGGAGGTTTTGACTTTAGACTTCAAGATTATCTCTCAGGTGATTTAGATACTTTTGAGCACTATGCAAACGAGATGATACAAGAGGCATTTAAAGATCCTAGAATTGCTTACGCATTTACAACTTTTGCAACAAACTATCCTATGTATGATATAGAGATAGATAGAGAAAAAGCAAATGCTCTTGGTATAAATCTTAGTGATCTTTTTACTACCATGCAAGCATATCTTGGATCAATTTATGTTAATGATTTTACAAAATTTGGAAAGGTATTTCGCGTATTTGTTCAAGCAGACAAAGAGTATAGAAGCTCAAAAGAAGACATAAACAAACTCTTTGTTAAAAATAGAACCGACGATATGATTCCTTTAGGCGCGGTTTTAAAAGTCAAAGAGATGGTAGGACCTCAGAATCTTACTCACTATAATATGTACAGAAGCATCCAGATAAATGGTTCAGCAGCTCCTGGATATAGCTCAGGAGATGCGATAACTGCGATGGATGAGATAGCTTCGCAAGTTCTTCCTGCATCTTATGGTTATGAGTGGTCTGGAATGAGTTATCAAGAGATTTTAGCTGGAAATGCACAGATATATGTAGTATTTTTTGTACTGCTTGTTGTATTTTTGGTTCTCTCGGCTCAATATGAGAGCTGGATACTTCCTTTGATGATTTTACTCTCAGTTCCTATGGTTGCTACTGGTGCACTTGGAGGACTCTACTGGGCGGACCTACCTTTAAATACATTTGCCCAAGTGGGACTTATCCTTCTTGTCGCCTTAGCTGCCAAAAATGCCATCTTAATAGTTGAGTTTGCAAAAGAGCAAAGAGAGAGTGGCGTTGGAATAATAGAATCAGCAATAAAGGCGGGAAATCTGCGTTTTCGTGCAGTTATGATGACTATTCTTTCATTTTTATTTGGTATTATCCCTCTTGCTTTTGCAACAGGAGCTGGAGCTATCACACAACAATCTATCGGTATCGTTTTAATGTTTGGTATGATAACCGCAGTATTTGTCTCAACTCTTTTTGTACCTGTTTTATATGTACTCTTAGAGACTATGAGAGAGAAGTTTGTAAATATTGAAGAAGAGAAAACTAGAAGGGAGTCGATATAATGCTAAGAATATTAACTATAATTTTACTCAGCTTAAGCCTTAATGCCAAGGATACATATACGGTTGATGAGCTAATTTTAGAGGCATTAAAAAACTCTCCAACTCTACATGTAAGCGCATCTGAATATAAGGCTTCAAAAAGTCGCTATGATATAGCATATTCAGATTATTTACCAAAAATTGACCTCTATCTCAGTGGCGGTGAAATAGGCATGAGCGATATGCCTGCAAATCAGGATATGGTTAGCGACACCCTTATATTGGGAAAACTCTCACTTAAGCAGATTGTCTATGACTTTGGCAGAACAGGTGGTAGTGTAGATAGTTTTAAATATGACTCAGATTCATATTTAAACTCAAATGAACAACAGATATCAGACAAAAAACGAGATGTCAAAAGAGCCTATTATGATGTATTGCAATCCATCGCCCTTATAGGTGTAAATGATGAGAATGTAAAGCTAAATGAGATTCAGCTATACCGTTCAAAAAAATATTTTGATGCAGGAATAAGAACAAAGATAGATATTTCAGATGCTAAAGTAGAACTTATAAAGTCAAAGTTAGACTTAAAAAAGAGTCTTTACAATTTAAAGCTATCGTATGCATCCCTAGATGAAGTAGTTGGTTTTATGGAGTTAGACAAAAAGTACAAAGTATATTCAAGAGAGCTAGTGTTAGAAACTCTATACTCATCTTTAAGTGATTACAGTTTAACACTCAACAGTGCTATAAACTTTGCTTACAAAAATAGATATGAGCTGAAAAAATATTTATCAAATATCCAATCAGCTAAATCTTACACTAAATCAGCAGAAGCCCAGAACTATCCTCAAATATATTTTGATGTTGATTATACAAAACAACATGTAGATAAGTTTGAGGTATCGATGCCTCAAGATCAGTGGAGTGCTGCTCTTAATTTAGACTGGAATATTTATCATGGCGGTGCTACAACTGCAACAATTCAAGAGAGAAGAATAAAAATCAACATATCCCAGTCACAACTGCAAAACTCCAAGCTATCCATTAAAAAGGAGACTACACAAGCTTATATAAGTGTATACAAGATGAAAGATTCTGTTAAGCTTTCTCAAAGTCTTTTAGAAGTATCCAAGGAAAAGTTTGAACAAGCTCAAAAAAGATATGAACATGGTCTATCAGACTATATAGAGATTCAACAAGCAAGACAGGGCTATATCGATGCAAAATCAGCACTAGTTGTTGATTACTATAGCTACTACAATGCTATAGCTGTCCTAGACAATGCTATAGGAAAATAAGACTAGGATTTTTTTAACCCAAATTATGTAATACATAATTTGAGTTTAACCATGCCGTTGCTTCATCATAGGTGTTGAATTTACTGTGCATTTGAGCTTCATAAGCTCTTTTTAGTATCTCAGCAAATTTACTTGATGGTTTCATTCCTAATCTTATTAGATCCCTGCCTTTTAAAATGGCTGGCATCTCTTTGTCTAAAATATTTAAAGATATAGCTCTGCGTCTAACTTTGTCACCGATACCATAGATAGCTTGAGTGATTTTAACAAGCTCTATAATTTTAACCTTTGTAGATAATTTATAAAGTTTGTAATTGTTAATTTTAGTAGAACAGATATCAACAACAATATCTATATTACTCAAGAGTGACAAAACTCTTTGTAATAGTTTTTTATCATTAGTAAGGCTAGATATAAAGTTTTCAATCTCTACAGCACTAAAATTAAAACAGAGTACCGCTAACATTAAAACTTCATCTGTTTTAGAGTTAGTTGTTTTAGAGTTAGCTATGTTATCTAATGCTTTCATAGAAGAGAGCCATTGCTCTTTATTTAAGCTTACTAGATTGGGAAAATATTTTAATGCCTCAAGTTCTTTTAATAGTTCAAACCCGACAGATGGTTTCTTAGATTTAAGTAAAACTTTCTTAATCTCTTCATATATTCTCTCTTTAGGCAGTTGATTAAGCATATCTTTGTCTATCATCTTAGAGCATTGTAAAAAAAGTTTTGAATCCATTTTAAAATCAAATCTAGAACAAAATCCAATAGCTCTTAGCACTCTTAATGGATCTTCAGCGAAACTATCTATATCAACCATTTTTAAACTCTTTTTCTGTAAATCTGATATGCCATCATAGGGGTCAAGTAGTTTTTTATCGATAAGATCATAGCCAATAGCGTTTATTGTGAAATCTCTTCTTGAAGTTGCTGTAGTAAAATCTAAGTCTTTTTGAACTTTAATATCAAAACCCAAATGTCCCAAATTTATTTTACTATCGATTCTAGGCAGAGTAAAATCTAAGCTTAGATCTTCAAAGGAAAGTTTACATACACCAAAACTCTTTCCAACACTGTTTACATCTCCAAACTCTTGTAAAATATTTTCAAGTTTTTCATATGAAGAGATATTATAAACTTCAATATCTATATCATTTGAAGGTATATTTAGTAAAAAATCACGAATATATCCACCAATAATGATAGGTTTAGCATTATAATAATCTAGTTTATCAAAGATTTTATTTAAACTATTTGGATAATCAATCATATATCTATATATCCTTTGGATTATGCTATATTAAGCAGAAAAATTATTTTTAATTTTTCTTTGGTAAATGAAATACGGGAACCATATTATATCTATTTATATGTGTATTGTTGCCATCGGTATCTTAGAGTTTTTAAATTTGATCTTTACTTTTTGCAAGATATAATGTTTTTTTGGATATAATCGCGAAAATATTTACCCTAAGCTTAATAGGTATATACCTAAATTTAAGCACCTAACATCTATATGT
>JAYEGN010000010.1:0-24943 GCA_034659115.1 Campylobacterota bacterium | reverse complement strand
AAAAAATTGGATTTTAATAAATCCCAAATAATTCCATAAGGATTTATAAAATTTATCTATGCTTGTGCTTAAGGGATGTTTAGTAAAAATTTTAAGCCACCTTATTGGTGGTGTAAATTTTTAATGAACCTGCCTTGAGTGCAATGATAGTTTAAATTTTTTATTCTTATGGAATTATTTGGGATAAATGGAAGGTCTGAGAGTTAGATCCAACTTGATAAAGCTCACAAAAAAGCCTATCAAGTGAATCTACTTTCTAATTATTTTAGAAGTTTTTTCCAAGCTTTTTCTATCTTGGTGCTTAGTTTTTTAGTAATACCTCTTACGCCTGTTAGGATTGAGCAATTTTGATGTAAAACACCTATAACTTCATCAACAGAACCAAAATGTTGTATGATATTATCTACTTTTTTCTTACCTAAACCATCAACTGATCTTAAAAAATCAGTTAATTCTTTTTTACTTATTTTAACTTCTTCTACTGCAGTTTCACTAGATTCATCATCTGTAGGATTTGGTAAATCTTTAGATTTTGGAGATTTAGCTTTAGGTGATTTTAGAGCAAGATTATCTTGATAGTTATATATCTCACTTGGCCACTCTTCGCTCCATCTTCTTTTTACATCGTACATTTTGTATTCACTATCTAATACATGTAAGTATACTTCATTTTCTCCAAATAGTTTTCTCTTCTTACCAAAATAAGCACCATCGTAACTAGCACTATAGTTTCCAAATGTAATGTGTCTAAGAGTTCTTAAAATTGATGAATCCATCTTGCCTAACTCTTCCCAGTTAAACATAGGCATATGAGGTTTTCTAAATCTACCTTCACTTAAACTCCACATAATATACTGACCAATCCAATCTCTGATATATGGAAATGCAGCAAATGCAGTAGCACACTCTAAAATTCTAACTTTTCCATCTTTACCATAAGCTATATCACAAGCCCAGTATTCAGCTTTTGCAGCTTTAGATGTTTTAACAGCTAAATCAAGAACATTTTTAGGAACATTCATATAATCCATACTTCCACCTTGAGAAGTATTGGTAAGCCACTCACCCTCTGGTGCGCGTCTCCAGAATGCACAAACAGGTTTATGTCCTATAAGCATAACACGAATATCAGCTTCCATAGGAACAAAATCTTGAAAGTATTGAGGATGGTATTTTTTATTATCATAAAGATCTCTTGCTTCTTTGTAATTATCTACTTTATGAACAAAGTATCCACCATAATTTGATGGTCCATAAGATTTTTTAATTATCTTAGGATATTTACATTTTTTTAAAAACTTATCTGAATTTTTATGATTATAGTAAATATATGTCTTTGGGATTGGAAGATCGTATTTCCAAGCAAATCTTGTAACATTTTCTTTTGACTTATTAGAAAACTGCGTATCTAGTGATGGGATAAATCTTACATGAGGAAGTTCTCTTGCAATCTCTCTAAATGTTTCATAGGCAGTTGCAGGAATATTACCTATAAGAACATCGATTTTTTTTCTTTTTACTTCTTTGATAAATCTAGCTTTATCATTCTTCCAGTGATATGTCACTGTTTCTATTTTGTTTGGCCAACCCTTAAAGTTAGAGTGGTCAAAAAACCTCAATACATAGTCAAGATATAAAAAACCTATTTTAGGTAATTGCTTGTTACTTAGTCCCATAGTTACTTTTTCTCCCATATTTCAAATAATATTCGCAATTATAGTTAAAGTGCCTTAAAATTAAGTTATATATTTTATTTTATAGAAAATTCTGCACCGATAAATAGCTGTTATCTTCTATGTAGTAGTGTGGAAATAATCCACACTTAAAAAGAAGTTATTTGATTTTTTCTAAATATTCGCCATCAATAGTATTTACTTTTACTAAATCATCGACTACGACATGGAAAGGTACTTGAACAACAGCACCAGTCTCAAGAGTTGCAGGTTTTTTACTTCCACTTGAAGTGTCACCCTTAAAGTTTGGAGGAGTGTCTGTAACAACTAGCTCCATAGTTTCGGGTGCTTGAACAGAGATAGCTTTGTTTTTATAAAATACTATATCAACATTGATACCATCTTTAAACCACTTTGAAGCATCATCGCACTGCTCATAAGATAAACCTAGCTGATCATAAGTATCATTATCCATAAACTGATACATGTCACCATCATCATAAAGATACTGCATCGTTTTAAAATCAATTACTGGAATTTCAAATTTATCTCCAGCATGTACAGTTTTTTCAACTACTTTACCATTTAAAAAACTTTTCATTTTCATACGAACAAATGCTGCACCTTTTCCCGGTTTCACATGTTGAAACTCTACAATTTTATATGGCACTTCGCCTACAACTAGACGAACACCCTTTTTAATATCACTCATTCCTATTGTTGCCATAAATATACCTTAGTTTAATATTTTCGCGATTATACTACAAAAGGACTTAAACTATTCAAATCTCTTCATCTCGCCAAGCTTCTATTGCTTCGACTAAACTCTCAAAATTATCAGCTTTTCCAACTATATATATCTCATCTAAAACATAACAACAGATAGTTCCATCTAACTTTAATAAAAACAGAGCGTTTTCATCTTCGGCTCTTTTATCTGTTGATAAAACCCTCATACCATCGACCATATCATTAACAACTGGAATATCATCATACTCTACATCTATAAGTTTTTTTCCATCACTTACATATCTGTTCAAAACAATCCTTTTTTCAAATCAAATTATCTGATTATTATAGAATATTTTCGTGTATAATGTCATTAAAATTACAAGCGGATTAAATAAAATGCAATTCACACTAGAAGCTACTTCAAAAAATGCTCGTGCATGTACCATAACTACAGCACACTCTACAATTAAAACGCCAGTTTTTATGCCAGTAGGCACACTTGGAACTATTAAAGCACTTGATATGGAAGATGTTGTTGATCTATTGGGAGCAGAGATTATTCTTGCAAATACCTACCACATGTATCTGCGTCCAGGGGATAAAACTGTTGCAAAAATGGGTAAACTTCACAGTTTTACAACCTATCCTAAAAGTTTTTTGACCGATAGCGGTGGATTTCAAGCTTTTTCTCTAAGTGATATATCAAAGCCAAAAGAAGATGGCATAGAGTTTCGTTCTCATATAGATGGTTCAAAACATTTTTTCACACCAAAAAAAGTTATAGATATTCAGCATAATCTAGGCTCAGATATTATGATGATATTGGATGATTTAGTAGCGCTTCCTGCAACACAAGAACGCATAAAACTTAGCATAGACAGAACCACTACTTGGGCAGAGGAATCCATTGAGTATTTTCGCCAAAAACAGCAAGAGGGAGTTGGGGTAGATCAAAATATCTTTGCTATTATTCAAGGTGGAACAGACAAGGCATTTAGAACAAAAAGTGCTACTGAACTATGTGCTTTAGACTATGATGGTTTTGCTATTGGTGGCTTAAGTGTAGGTGAGCTTAACAATGAGATGTATGACACAGTTGAGCATACAGTACAGTACATGCCAAAAGATAAACCTCGCTACCTTATGGGAGTCGGAACTCCTGAAGACCTCATAGAAAATATAGAAAGAGGCATAGATATGTTTGACTGCGTTATGCCAACTCGTAACGCAAGAAATGGCACTCTTTTTACATCATTTGGACGCATAAACATCAAAGGTGCAAAGTTTAAAGAGGATGCTATGCCCATAGATGAAGAGTGCCAATGTCTTACATGTAAAAGATATACTCGATCTTATCTCAATCATCTATTTCGTTCTCGGGAGATGAGCTACTTTAGATTAGCAACTATCCACAATCTTCACTACTATCTCAATCTTATGAAAGAGGTTAGAACCGCTATACTTGAAGATAGGTTTGCGGAGTATAAAAAAGAGTTTTACAGCAAAAGAGTTTAAAAATTCCAAGTAATCCTTAGCCATAGAAAACTTTTAACCTGTTTCTTGGCAAACTCACTAAGATTATCTCCACTATTTAAGTTATAGGAGAGGTCTGTGAAGATATTGTTTTTAAAACTATAAGTAATCCCTATCCTGTTTTGCTGTGATTTATCTTCTAAATTCATCATATTTTTATAGTAGATACTAGAATACAACCACTCAAATGGCTCTTTTTGGGTTAGTAGCGTTACCCAGTAATCTTTTGCACTAAAGGGTATCATCATATCTGACTCCTGTATCTCCTCTTTGTTTAATCCATCTGAATAATACAGATATTCACTAATGATTGTAAGTTCAAATTCACTTAGATATCGAATCCCTAGAAGGTATCTATATCCAGAGTCTATAATATTGGAGTACTCTCCATGAATCTCAAAGTTTGTCTGAATATTTTTAGAAAAATCAAAACCTATCTTTTGTGATGCCTCATCTGAATAGTTGTATATAATATCGATATCGGTATCATAAAGAAGCATATAAAGACGAAAAGCTAGATTATTTGCATCCCTTTGTTTTGTTGCAAATCTATAATAATCTTTATTTATTTTATCTGTCGATGGAAGGTACACAGCATCAAAGCTAAGATTTTTAAGCACACTATTAAAAGCTTTATTGTAGCTATACTTTACTATATTAAAACCTTCTCTTGCCTGTGTTGGCTCAGATGGGTCTTTTGGTCTATCAAAATAAGCAACAGGATTAAAAAAATATCCCTTGCCCCACCGTAAAGACTCTTTCCCTATAAGAACTGTATGGTTTACATTAAATCTATTTTCCAAATACAGGTCATTAACTACAAATTCTTCATACGCTATTTTATCTTTAATGTAGTCATATGAAGCTATAACCGAACTCTCAAACTTAAGAGTTTCATACTCATAAGAGAGATTAAGCAAACCCTCTATATGAAGATAGTTTTGAGACTCATCATTTTCTTTATTGAGTTGTTGAATCTTATCTTCTACTCGCAGATAGCCACTATATTCATAGGGTTTTTTCTCTATAGCATCCATATCAAAATCATATTCATCCCCATAAATCATCGAGCTAAACATGATAAGAATCGCTACCAACCTCCACATCAAAACTACTACCTTAAACTAGACACTTCTGAAAGGTTATCAAGAGTAAAAGCCTCATCACTAAACTCTTTTGGAGTGATTTTTCCATAAATCATAATAGATCTATAACCTTTATACATAGGCGACATAGTCTCAATTACAGATGGGCGAACTATACCATCACCAAAATCTTTTGATTTTTTATAGTAGAGTGTTTTAATAAGCATCTTAGTTGAGGTGTAACACTCTATCTCGATTGGAGAGAGAGTTTTTTTATCTACTTGCATAAGAAGTTTATCGTAAGACACTGTATCATTTTTAGCTTTTAACTCTAAGAGTACATGTGAGTCTTTACTCTGCTGTTTTACAACACTATATTCAGTAGAAAAATCAAGTCTCATTATATCTGCATTATTAAAAACACCTCCAACAACAGACTGCATAGAGGTTATTCGTATAGGACGACCAACATTTGGAATATAGAGCCACATGTTATCACCTAATCTAAGAGTTGCACGACCCTTCTCACTATCTGGTTTTAAAAAGAGTGAAACCATCTTATCTTTATCTTTTTTTGCTTGAAAGATTAAAAACTCTTTTTTAGTTCCATCTGGCTCTATATTGATCAGTTTTTTATACATCTGTGCAGAAACTGGCGTTAATCTTCTATCTATCTCCTGCAATATATCGCTTGCACCAAGCAGGATAGTTAGTGCTATAAATAAGCTGATAATTTTCATATATAACTCCTAGTTTTGTCTTAAGGCATCAACTGGATTAAGCTTTGCTGCCTTCATAGCTGGAGACAGGGAAGCTATTAGGGAGATAAGGATAACTATGACACTCACAAGTAGGATATCATCAATACCCAAGCTTGGATTTAGTGTAAGCCCATCTTGCCTACCAAAAGAAAAAGTAATTCCAATACTGTTAATTAAAACGACAATTATAAAAGAAAACACACTACCAACCATAGCACCAAACACTCCAAGCATTAAGCCCTCAGTTAAAAAAAGCTTTATGATTGTTGATGGTGTTGTTCCCATAGCAGCGATTGTTCCTATCTCTTTTATCCTTTCATACACACTCATTACCATCACATTTAAAATTGAGATTAAAACTATAGATATCAAAATAATCTTAATCGAGATATCCATAATATCTAACATCTTAACTATATTATAAAATGGACTCAATTTTTTCCATGTGTGGATCTCAAAAACTTGCTTCTCTTTTTGATTTTTAATAAGTGCCAATGGTTTTAGTGACTTCATCACTTTTTCTAAATTTTGAACATCTTTTAAACGAATTACAACTTCACTTATCTCGACATCTTTAAGACGCAAAAGTTTTTTAACATCGTTTATATGGATATAACCATCTCGCCCACCAGGTCCAGAAATAGGCTCTATTGTTCCTGCTACTTTAAAGTTAAGACCATTTACCGAACCCTTTTTATTTGTAGCTACTAGAACAACAGTATCATCTTTTTTAACCTTCATACCCTTTGCTATAAGTTCTGGAACTAAGATAGTTCCCTCTTTTAGAGATGCAGTATCTACACCATCAAGACGAGAGGAGAAGAGAGGAAGTGTAAGTGATTCTTTTTTTGGATCTATACCATTTAATCTTATGTTGGTTGATGCTACATAGTTTGAAAACATAGAGCCAAGTTTTAGACGAAAAGTATAGCTCTGTATATATGGATTTTCATCTAAAAGCTCTGTTATCTTGATTATCTGTTTTTCATTGAGATTTTTATCTAGTGGCAGATTATCAACAGAAGCTATATAGCCCTTTTTATGAATCTGAATATGCCCTAACATTGAATCTGTAACTTGAGAAACCATATAGGCTTTAAAACTTCCAGAAAGAGCAGCATAGACTAAGACAAACATAACACCTATGGTAATTAGACTAGCTGTTAAAATAGTTCTTCTACCACTTCTAAGCAGATTTCTAAATGACATTTTAATTATATTTTTCAAGATGCCACCCTTCTATCATCAGTAATCACCCCATCTACAAGAGTGATAATTCTATCTACAGCGGTCACAATTTTTTCATCATGTGTAGCAAATATAAAAGTAGTATTGAACTCTTTTTGGATATTTCTCATAAGAGTTATGATCTGATTTGATGTTTTAGTATCAAGATTGGCTGTTGGTTCATCTGCAAATATAATCTTTGGTTTTGTTACTAAGGCTCTAGCAATCGCTACGCGTTGTCGTTGTCCACCTGAGAGTTGATCAGGGAACTTATCTTTTTGATCCAACATGTCAACATCTTTAAGTAGCTTCATAATTCTTTTGACCCTCTCATCTTTAGGCAGATTTTGAATCATTATAAGTGGGTATTCTATATTTTCATAAACACTCAAAACCGGTATAAGATTAAAACTTTGAAAGATAAAACCTATATTTTCACCTCTAAAGTTTGCTAAGCGAGTAGTATCTAAAAGAGTAACATCAACACCATCAACAATAACTCTACCCTCAGTAGGCTTATCCAAGCAACCAATAATATTTAAAACAGTACTCTTCCCACTCCCACTAGGTCCAACAATAGCGATAAACTCACCATAATCGATAGTTAAATTTAGATCCTTAATAACATTAAGTTCAACTTCACCCATCTGGTAAGTTTTAGTTACATGTTCATTTTTTATCATTCTAGACTCCTCATCTGCATATTCTACATCAGGTCTGTTAAGTAAATATTAAAAAATAGTTATAATCTCTCCACTTAACTCTTCTCTATCATAAAGAGATTGCTTATTGTTCACAATTTTTTTAGCATCTATGTTAAAAAGAAAAGCTGATACTCTATCTCCTACTTTTATGATACCACTCTCTTGATTTAGTATCTTTGCAGGGTTTTGACATGTGAGCTTTATAAGCTGTGACATACTCAATATACCAGTTTTCACAAGCTTTGTATAGTATAAAGGCATCGCATCACTAAGAGCTTCACACCCATAATCAGCGTCAAAAAAAGCCACCTCTTTGTTGACTGGTGAGCTTGGTTGATGCAGTGTTGTTAGTATATCTATCTGATTATTTTTCAACGCCTCTTGTAGAAGTACAACATCAGTTTTAGATGCTAATGGTGGGTCTAGTTTTGCAGTTGTGTTAAAACCTTCGCACGCCTCATCGGAGTTAATCAGATGATGAATAGAGACTTCACTACTCACATCAACACCATCCTTTTTAGCTTGGTTGATTAGATATATAGAGCGAGGGGATGCTATGGACTTAAAGAGGATTCTTATCTCAAAATGTCTTGCTATCTCTATCATTCTTGATACATGCAAAACCTCACTAAGATCTGGGATACCGGCTAAACCTAGTTTCGAGCTTATATCACCATCTAGCATAACACCACTATTTATAAGAGAGTTATCTTCTGCTTTGCAAAAGATTGTAACATCATACATCTTTGCATATTCTGCTATCTTGATAGCAACATCATTTTTAGCGATAGTACTCATATATGGAACAACTGCACCACTTTTTAATAAAATGGCGATATTACTTAGTTTGCTATCTTCTTTAAGTGTATTGAGCATCAAATCTATTTTTGCACCACTCAGACTCTTTAATCCATTTTGAGCAAACTCCAAAACAACTTCATTATCGATAGCAGGCTTACAATCAGCATTCAATATAAGATGCCCAACCCCACCTTTTAAAGCTTCATCAGAGATAATTTTTATATTTTGTGAGTTTAGAGTTGAATCTTGTAGTCTTACATTAGTATCGATCAAAAGAGGCATAAAATATGCACCTTTTGCATCTAAAATTTCATCATCCTTTTCTAGATTTTTACCTATCTCTTCAATAATACCCTCTACTATGCGGATATCAGCCAAGTATTCACTATCTACATCACATACCACTGCATTTGAGATTATCACGATATCTCCTTACTCAAAATATTCTACTAGCGCTTCTCTATCTATGGTTTTATTTTTCATATCTACTATGCCGTTGTCTTTAAAGAATTTTAAAATTCTTGAAAGTGTTTCAGGTGATACACTCAATATCTCTGCTATTAAGATATTTTTTGTTGTAAAAAAATCTTCACAATGGTTATAGATATATTTCGCCACCCTCTCTTTGGAGTCTAAAACAAGATTTGTTGATATGATAACTTCAAGATTTTTTATCTTTTTGATTAAGGATGTTTGTATTATAAATGAAAGTTCTGGACTAGAGTATATTATCTCTTTTAGTTTACTAAAGTTTATCTTAAGTATCTCAACATGTGTATAGGCTTTAGCCGTTGCAGGATAAGGCATGTTTTCAAAGTTTGCAACCTCACCAATAAGCTCATTTTCATGAAAATATTTTAAAACTATCTCTTTGTTATGTGAAGATGTTTTATAAAGTTTTATAATCCCAGATACTAAAAGATAAAGATTTTTTGAATCATCACCCTCATAAAAGACTATGTTATCTTTTGCAACACTATGCTCTGTTGTAATCTTTTCAATCTTTTTAAGGGTCTCTTCATTGAGATCTTTTAGCATATCTATACTTCTAAGTTTTGTTCTCATTTACCTATCTTTATAACTCTTTTTTTAACTTCATTATAGTCTATAATCTCTTCAGAATCTTTGATTGTTTCTTTTGATTTATGAGCTGAAAAACCATATGCCATAGGAGTTATATTGTTAGTATCATAAAATGCTTTTCTTGCATCTATAAACTCTCCACTTTTTGCATCTGTTATCCAGATTATAGCTTTATCTTTCCACTCTATGCCCTCTTCTTCAAACCAAAGAACTGTACAGCCAATATCATCAAACATATATGTTTTTGAAGTATTTGGATCTCTTACTTGAACTGTATTTTTTCTATCACTTACTACCATAACACACCGAACGCACATGTCTCTATCCCAATGTACAGTTGCGACACCTGTTTCTACCTTTTTTTCACATGCACTCATAAAAAATGTAAGAAAAAGTAATAACGATATTTTAAAATATTTTATCATTAAAGCCAAACTCCATTGTTTGTATAATATATTATCGGAAATAAAGAGAGTAATATAACATAAAGAGTGTTAAATATTAAAGAGATTTTAAATCTTTTATATCTTTTTGCACTGCTAGAATCGATAAACCCAGCAACTAAACCATAAAATGTACCTAAAAATAGCAGAGTATATATAAGATAGCCAACAAAATAGTAATCTTGCTGTAAAAAACAAAATGGACAATGATGCGATGGAAGTTCATAAATATATGTTCCAAAAAATACAATAAGAGTTATCAAAGATATGACAATAAACACTATATTAATTATACCAAAAAGATATCTATTTTTTAAAAAATAAAACAGTATTTGCAGCAGATATACACCATAAAAAATAGCTAAAAGTATAGAAGTATCAAGGGCAAAAACAGTAGAGATTGCAGATGTAGAGGAGCTAGAATAAAGCGTTCCACAGCAACTCACCATCTTATCTATCTCTATAGAGCTAAACATAACTCCCTCTAAAATAAGTTCACTCATAAAAACAAAAAATGCCAATATAAAAAAACCAAATTTTTGCTTTGTGTAGGGTTGATTTTCATCTTGTATATCTTCATTATTTAACACAATCCAATATGCAAATATATAAAGATTGATGATTTTTAAAATAAACAGAGGTGTTCCATAAACAGTTGCATCAACCACCCCTGCCCCACACATAGCACCTGTCAATACATTAGAAATTTTGTCAAGGGTAAATACAAAAAATAGAAATAGAGGCACTTTTATAATAAAAATAAATTTTATTATCGTAGCACTTAGATAACTTTGCTTTTCAAGTCTGTATTGAGTTTGACTTACAGAGTTTAAATCCCATTTTCTATATATATTGACACTTAGCATAAAGGCAATTATCCCAAAAAATGCAAACAGTGAATTGAGTATAAAAATAGTTAAAACTTCAGGGGTTAATATCATAATACTATTCTACAATTTTACCATTATGCATCTCTATCTCTCTATCGACAAAATCAAGACCAAAAAACAGTGGGTCATGTGTTGCTACAACTATAGTTTTTCTAAGTTTTTTTAACTCTCGTAGTATCTCTATAAAATGAAGTGAAAGCTTTTCATCTAAGTTGGCAGTAGGCTCATCCGCTATGATAATTTTTGGATTATTTACATTTGCTCTAGATATTGCAACTCGTTGCTGCTCTCCGCCTGAGAGATTTTTTATGATAGCATCTTCTTTATGCTCTATTTTAAACATCTCCATAACTCTATCAAGCTTAACTTTAAGATCGCTAGCACTTGGATTTAAAGGAACCAAAGGAAGTAAAATATTTTCACGCACACTAAGGCTGGGTATGAGATTGTATTTTTGAAATATAAACCCAATATTATCACGCCTATACTCTGAAGCAAACCTATCTGGAAGTTTAGAGATATGTTTTTCATCCACAATAACTTCACCACTCGTAGGCTTAGAAAGAGCTGCTATCAAAGATAAAATACTACTCTTACCGCTACCACTAGCCCCTTTTAAAACAACTAATTCACCCTCTTGTATTTTCAAGTTAATATCTTGCAATGCTATAACAATATTATCTTTATTTATCTCATATCTTTTTGTTACATCTTTTAGCTCTATCATCTTATAACCTCATCAGCATCTAGCGTAGCAGTTCTCCAAGATGGGATTATTGTTGCTGCTATATAAACAGGAACACTTAGAAAAAACACTAAAAACAGAGTTTGAACATCAAAAATAAAAGGTAGCTCAAAACCTGTTTTGAGTTGTGAATACCCTGTAAATATATTTTGAATAAGTGGTGCTTGTAAAATATATACAAACCAAAATGCTAAAATCACACCCGACATGTAAGCAACAAAGGATATGACAAAGCCTTCATAAAACTTTTCTCTTAACACATCATCAACCCTCCAACCGATAGCTTTAAGTATGCCTATCTCTCTTTTCTCTTCACTGCTGAGTCCACTTGCCTTATCATAGATTATGATAAAAAATGTAAACAGTGAGATAATAAATAATGCCAAAAATATACCACTTTTATAGTCAAAAATATTTTGATAACTTATTTTTAAATCATTTTTAGTGATGATTCTACTATCTGGATATAGATTCTTTATCTTTGATGCTATAGTTTGAACCTCGTCAGGATTTGATACTTTTACAACTATATCTGTTGCCATGGACTCCTCTATATCAAATATCTCTCGTACATCTTCCTTGCTCATAACTATCATATCATTAGATTCAAGCTCAGTATCTCCATCAAAAACCCCATCAAAAACTACTTTTTTTAGAGTTCCATCTGGTTTTATAAAATTAAAATAATCTTTGTAATAGTTTTTTCTCATAGTTTCTTTTACACCGATACCAACAACCATGCTAGCATCATCTAAATCAAACTTAAAATCTTTTACTATATGAGATAGTGAATTTTTATACTGAACCTCAAACTCATCTATTCCAATCACAGAGAAGTTTACACCAGCATTTTCAAAATAATAGTAACCCCACACCCTTGCTACAGCATCAGTTACTCCTGTAATAGCTAAGATTTCATCTTGAACCTCAACATCTATATCGTAATGTCTTCCAGCTTTAATCTTTTGAACAACTATCTCTGGTAACGCATCAACTGTAGTATTCAACTCATATCTGATAGAGTTTGTTATAAAAAAAACAGTCGTTAGAAGAAATATCAGTAGGGTTAAGACAGTTACTATAAAAAAGCTTTTATACTTTTGTCTAAGTATCGCATTTATAGCATACTCTATAAGATAAAAATTTATTTTATTTCTCATCAAAATTTCCATTTATTGTGTGTGAATGATCATAGGTATATGTTGATGGAAAATATTCTCTTAAACTTCCATCATCCTTATATATTGAAAATATATCACTCATAGTTCTGTGCCTAACAAAAGTTGCTTCAGTCGAAATAGCTAAATCGGGAAGTCCTACAAAACTTACAAAACTGATTTTTTTTTGCTTTACATCTTCCGTCATACTTTTAGTATTAAAAATATAAAGGCTTTGGAAAATTACTATAAAGACGAGAGATGCCAAAAAAACAAGAACAGATGGTGTCTTTGGAGTATAAATATTTTTATTCATCAAGCTTATATACTTCCCTCTCTATTATCTCTTCAAACTTTACAATCTTTTTGCCTCTATGATCCATACTAAATGTTTTAGCATCTTCAAGCTCTTTAAATGGTATAAGTTCATCACCCATAGGTCCATAAACATCACTACCAATAACAAAGTAAGATTCTCTAGCATCTATCGCTTTTTGTGAATAATAATCGGTTACTAAGATTTTACTTATATACTCTTTTTTAGAACTCTCATAACTTCCCCATTCCATAGGGTCAAAATAAAACTTCATCATATCTTTTACACCATCAAATGAATAATGATGTTCATGGTCATTATATGTATAAAAAATCTGTGCAGCCCATTTAGGGTACTTATATGTAAACATCCCACACACAGGACACTTCTCATCTTTTTGAACCTTAACAGTACCTTGAATATCATCAAGATCCCCAAACCTTTTTACTTCCCAAAGATAAAGTGCTAAGGCTTGAAGTTGCTTTTCTTTTATTTTCTGACACCCTTTTGTGTTCTTGATGGCATATTTTAGCTCATTTATCTCTATATAGTTTGTTGGATCTATCTCATCGTCAACGCACATCTTATCAAATATTTTTTTGCCCATTGGGTAGATTTTTTTCTCTTTTTTCTTCATTAGCCTAGTGTTATCAGATTTTAATGAATATTTTGCGGCATTTAGTGCTGTCGTAAAATCAACGACTTTTCCTTTATACTTTTTGGCAAACTTTTTTGCATCACTCTCTTTAGCAAAAGCAAGCTTACTTACTTTGCTCATGGTGCCTTTAACTTTAGAACCTAAAACATAGTAAGCCCTTTGAGCATCTATAAGTTTTTGAGTCTTGGCATCTACTACCCCTATATCATCCATATTTATGCCATACTCTTGCATATCAACTACAAGACATCGCATAGAACAATACTGCCTTGGATTGCCATTTTTTAGTTTTGAACTATGCGATGTTTTATAAAACATCTTAATATTCATCCCACAAACAGGACACCAATCTTTTTCAGTACCATTTTGAAGAAGCACCGGTTCAACAGTCGCCATCTTTGAAAAAGAGTTAGCTTC
Source organism: Campylobacterota bacterium (assembly GCA_034659115.1). GTDB lineage: Bacteria > Campylobacterota > Campylobacteria > Campylobacterales > Sulfurimonadaceae > Sulfurimonas. The sequence continues at coordinate 10,718 of JAYEGN010000010.1, read as the reverse complement.
TAAGGAAACCAAACTAAAAACTAAAAATGATATAAATATGATTGTATTTTTAATTGACATAAATCTTCCTTCTTTTAACTTACTTTATCTGAAATAATTTAGAAATACCCTGATGGTTTATTTAATTGCTACTACCTTCTACCTAAGTAGATACCAACAGCTTGAAGTTTTTTACCTTTCATATCTCCACAAATTTTACTATCTTTGACAAACGCTTTGGCTTGAGCAGTTGAAGTGAATTTTTTATCAGTTTTTTTACACATCTTATTGTACATCATCTCGCCTTTCTTTGCCATTTTAACCTGTTTATCTGCAATCATCTTCATCTCTTTTTCAAGACTCATTGAAGCGATCTTATATGTACCTGCAAAGTTTAGAAGTTGACCACCAAACTCTAATGCAAATTTTCTTGCATCCTCTCTCTTAGCAAAAGCGTACTTACTTTTCATACTCATAGTACCTTTTTTACTACTACCAACTACATAAGTAGCATCATCAACATCTATGAACTTCAGTGAAGTTAGATCCACAACTTTCATATCTTTTAGATTCGCATTATTTTTAATGTTTTCCTCTGCAAGACAGTGAATAGAGCAATACTGCTGTGTAACTCCATTATGAGTAGCCGCATGATTTGTTTTATAAAACATCGGAAGTGTCATTCCACATGTAGGACAAAACATCTTCGCCTTACCATCTTGCAGGATAGTAGCCTTATCCATTGAAACACTTTGAAACATCTTCATCTGCTTCTTCGTATCACCAACATTACCTGCATACACCAATGAACATAGTATAAAAATACTAGTTATAACTTTTTTCATTCTTTCTCCTTATAATAAATATAATTATATTCAATCACTGTTAATTTTGTGTTAAGTGCCCATATTACAAACTATCAGTAATAGGTCCCTGAACACTATCTATATGCATAGCCTGTAGGTTTTTAAGCTCATCTTCTGTTTTTACAAATGTTGCGATTATTTCAATACCTAAGGAATCTGTGATAACCTGCAAAGCACTCATAGACTCAGGAGATTGGTCTAGTAAAAAAGCACAATCTGCTTTTAAAAACTTAGGATTCAACTCTTTTAAGTAGATATAATCTGTCGATTCTCCAGTAAATGAGTTTATTCCAAAATCAAAGTTATATTTTGCAAATAGATCTACAAAACTTTTGACTGCGGCTGTATTATTGATAGCAAAGCTATCTGTAACTTCAAAAGATAGTTTAAAGTTTAATCTTTTTGCATCTTTTTTAAACAGAGATGAAAGCTCATCAAATGCCTTTGTATCTTTTATAAACTCATTTGATAAACGGATAGAACAGACACTTCCATTAAGTTCTGAATGTCTTTGAGTTATCAAATCATTCAGCGTTACTATATACATTTTAGATACAAGACCTAGGCTGATTGCAGGAGCGATAAAATCCCCATAGAAGAACTTTTTATCTTCTCCTCCATCTATTGTAAATGTCATAACCTTATGCTCAATAGTTTTCGTTTTTACATTGAGTGTAGGCCAAAATCTTAAACTAAAGTAATTGTGATCAATTGATTCTTCTATAATTTTACGCCACTGCTCTTTCCCCATAGCTCGTTCATCATCTTTCTCTTCAAAAAGATGAGTATTTTCAGCCTCTTTTGCTTTTGCTTGTGAGAGAGCATTATCAGCACGAGTCAGTAAATCACCTATAGATACAGTTGGTTTATATCTGTAAATACCTATATTTATAAAAATATTATCACTCTCTAATTCATGGTCTTTCAAAAGCTTATCAAATGATCTGTTGATTCTTCTTGCTATATCACTTGCTATATCTGCCTCACAATCAGGTATCATAAGTGTAAATTCTGTTCCATTAACACGAGCGATAACTTTATCATCATATTTTTTGCAAACATTATTAAAGCTACTTGCTAACTCTAAAAACATATCATCAGCTTTTTTTCTCCCCAATGCTTGATTAATTGCCTCTGCTCCACTAAGTGCAATAAACATAATGGTTCCACCACCTGTTTTGTTTTCAGATTTTATAAGATCTGGAAGCTTTAGCATTAGGTAGCGTCTATTAAAAAGTTTTGTTATTGGATCATTATAGAGTAACTCTTTATTTCTTTGAACCGCCTCATTACCTTTTTTAAAAATCTCTTCAACCTTTAAAACCATCGCATTCATTCCGTTGACAACATCTTTAAACTCTGTAGTAAAAGGAACTTCCTTTTGAAATACAAACTCATTTTTAATAATCGCTTCTGCTTGATATTGAATCTTATATAATGGCTTTAAAACAAAATGCAAAAGTATCCCTAAAACACCAAGAGCGATAGCAACTGAGACAATAAAAATATAGATAAGGTTGATAAACATCTTATAAAGTGCTTTATACACTATCCCTATATCTCCAGCCACATATACAACCCCAATCATATCCCATCCAGAAGATACATCAGCTGAAACACTCTCTAGCTTAATTCCAGTAAAATTAATAAACCACAATGGAACACCCTCTATAGGGTCGTTATCAACCTTTTTATAATCTGATTTTCCATCATTTGACTTAAAATCTATCATCCTATAATAGCCACTGTCAAACTCTGCATCTATCGTTGATATAAGCAGGGCAGAATCCTCACTTGCATCAGCCAGATTGCTGGTAAGCGTTGATATGTTGTTTACAGTTGTTTCATATAGAGATTTAATCATATCTTGTTTTGCAGATTGGTAATTTATAGCCATTACTGCTCCAAGCATAATAACAATTATTAGAGATACGGCTAACGCCATCTGCTTAAAGAGAGTCATAATTTTTTCCTTTTTTCATAGCTTTTTCCTTTTCATTCCAGTTTCTAGCTTTTTCCATTTTTTTGATTTTGCACCTGTATCACCATTAATCATCTTTATAACTTTTACAAGGTCTTTTCTCTTTGATGCGGGTAATATAAGTCTGTTATTATTATCTAAAATCAAGATATCACTTCTTTTTTTAGGTTTTGGCACTTTAAGATAAGCCAAAACCATATGAGGAATCTTTTTACCTCGTCTATCTTTATAGATAACATAGGTAAACTTCATTTTTTTTGGGCTTACACCTAACTCTTTTAAAATATAGTATTTGGCTATAGTATAATCTTCACAATCACCCATACCTCTACCTTGAAATTCATACAATGTTGCCCAATAATCACTAACACCATATACTTTTTTATCACTTGCATATCTGGTATTATTAACCCAAGTATTGACAAGATTTAGTTTTTTGATTTCATCAGCATCTTTTAAACTATCAAGCAGATCTTCTTGTATAGCGATAAATCTATTTTTTGCAAATGCATCATATTTTTTATCTGCATCTTTTATAAGTTGTTTTGTGATGAGTTTATCTGCATAAGTTTGCAGCGGTATTATAAAAATGAGTAGTAAAAAGATAGAAATTATAATTTTCATAGATTTATTGTATCTATATCTCAGTTTATTATCTATTAATCTACAAAAAATCTCAACAGATAAAAAGTTTTAAGAAAGCCTTAGAAGCATCAACCTTCTTATAAATAAAACCACTAAAGCAACTGCTAATATTTTAAAATCAAGTTCGCTAGCCATATGAACATTTTTAAATGTATCACTCTGAGTAGCCTCAACACCTATGGCTTGCATAGCTAATATTTTTGGTGAGTAAACAGCACTAAACATTAGGGATGAAAAGACAACCGTTATAGCACTAGCAAAAGCGATGGAATCTCTTTGACCCATCTTATACATAACTGCTTCATAAAGAACAACCCAAGTTGCCACTATATATATCCAGTTACTAAACCTATGAAATATTTCACCCATAATTATACCTGTATTATAATGATCAAGCGTAATATCTACCAATATTTTTTCTGGATGAAAGATTACAGGTGCTACAACTACACCTAAAACAATTACAGCACCAAATGTTGCTGCTAACATAATCAGATAACTAAAATCTATATAAATTCTTTTGCTCAAACAAGACACCTTATAACTTTAGCGTAAAACCTCTATCAAAATCACTATAATCTTCATAAAATTTTAAACACTTTAACTGTTCATTTTTTAAATAGTTTCGTATCTTATCCTTTTGGTCATAACCCATCTCACATGTAAAGATATTAATATTTCTTTTTAAGACTTCATCAAGGAGATTTTGGATTATTTCATCACCCATTTCTCCCCCAAACAGAGCATTTTGAGGTTCATAAGATAGGTTTGATTCTAAGACGGTTTCATCTGCTATATAGGGAGGGTTTGAAACTAGATAGTCTATCTTTTCATCTATAGGTTCTAAAAGTGAGCCTTGTCGTAACTCAATCCTATCTTGCATTCCAAACTTCGCTATATTTATCTTTGCAATTTTCAGTGCATCTTGTGAAATATCAACCGCAATAAACTTAGCATTTTTAAAATGTTGTGCTAAGACTATAGAGATGATTCCACTACCAACTCCAACTTCTGCTATGGTCATAGCAGTATCCACATGTGGGATGTTTTTCAGGACTTCATCTATAAGAAGTTCCGTTTCAGGACGAGGTATTAAAGCACCATAATCTATGAAAAACTCTTGAGAATAAAAACTGACTTTGTTGGTGATATATTCAAATGGCTCATTCTTAGCTCGTCTAGCTACCCACTCATAAAGCTTATGAGTATCTAAAACTTGTGAGTTTTGATTTACAATAAGCCAAAGCTCATCTACGCACATGTGAGCCATCAAAAGCAACTGTGCCTCTCTTGATGCTCTTGCTATGCGTGGGGATAAGATAGCAGTAATATCTGCTAATATATCTTTAACTATATGTCGGCTTCGCATCTACCCTCTAAGGCATTATTATCAGCAGTTTGTATATCAACACCAAGCTCTTTTAATCTTTCTAAAACTGGTGGATGTGTATAATGAAAAAAGATATATATTGGATGAGAAAGTGGAAAACTTTTATTTTCAGTAACTAACTTTTTAAGTGCATTTGCAAGTTCAATCGCTCCAGCCGGTCCACCAAGTTCACTTCCCATTCTATCAGCCTCATACTCATTATGTCTACTTACTATCCCCATAATAGGCATCATAATAAAGCCTAAAACTGGCATAAAAAGCAGCAGAAGTATCATCGTTAAGTATGGCTCTTGAGATATTCCCATCTCTAAATAAAGTGACTCTGGCAGATTTCCAAAGATTCCAAACATAGCAAACAGCATCACACCAACTAAAGCTATGTTTTTATATATATCACCATGTGCGAAATGTCCAAGCTCATGCCCTAGAACAGCTAGCAACTCTTTTGTTGTTAATTTCTCGATAAGCGTATCATAAAGAACAACTCTCTTAGCCTTACCAAAACCACCAAAGTAAGCATTTAACCTTGCATCTCGCTTACTTGCATCACTCACAAAAACACCTGAGCTTACAAAGCCTGTTTTATCCATAAGAATTTTTATCTCACTATCTAACTCTTCATCTTGAAGTGGAGTCAATTTATCAAAAAACATCGCGCGAAAAGCTGGATAAAGCATATTTATAAGAATAATAACACCAAATATAAATATAAAACTCCATAGCCACCAAAGCTCAAAGCTAGACATTATCATATAGATGCCCCAAATAACTAAAGATCCAAGAATAAGCGTCATAATAAATGAGATAAGAGTATCTTTTATCCATTGTCCCATACTAGATTTATTAAACCCAAATTTTTCATCTAAAACAAATTTTTCATAATATCCAAATGGAAGAGAAAGAACTGAATTTACAACAATAAATCCCATAACTATGGCAATATTTGTAATCGCTGCACTATCAAACAAAATATTATTTGCAAGATAAGAGATACCAAAACCCATCCAAGCGATAAAAAAGATATAATCAACAAAAGAGCTCAAAATATTCATCTTCTCTTTCGCAACAGCATAATTTCCAGCTTTTAAAAACTCTGTAGCAGACAACAAGACTGCATCTTTTTTCTTTCTAGTGTTTATAAAACCTATCTGCATAACACTAGTATATATTGAAACTAAAACAAATAGCGTATAAATTGTGACAACCATCATTAACATGTAATTACCTTTTTATTTTTGAGTCGTAATTGTATCAAAATATCATTAACTACTTACTCAACAAAACTAGTACCATCCCCATTGGGAATAACTTTTATCTGCAAAGGTATTCGCTCTTTTAAAGCCTCTACATGTGAGATAACCCCTATCATCTTACCACCACTCTGCAAAAGGTTTAGAGCATTTAAAGCTGTTTCTAAACTCTCTTCATCTAGTGTTCCAAAACCCTCATCTAAAAAAAGAGAATCTATAGCTATTTTTTGGCTTGCAAGTTCTGAAAGACCTAAAGCTAAAGACAAGCTTACTATAAAACTCTCTCCACCCGACAAGGTACCCACAGAGCGAATCACATCTCCTTGGAAGGCATCTATAACCTCTAGTTCTAAAAGTTTATCTTGATTTCTTATTAGGGTATAACGAGAACTTAAAATATTTAGATGCTGGTTCGCTAAGTTTATGAGTTGCTCTAGGGTTATACCTTGTGCAAATTTTTTAAACTTTGCTCCATCGGCTGAACCTACTAACTCATTTAGTTTTACCCATACTTTAAAGGATTCTTTCTGTTTTTGCAAAGATTCTATTCTCTCTTTATATTTATCACTATTTTCTTGGTTTAACTCTAGCTCTTTTTTGTCACTTCCTATACTTTCTTGAAGTGCATCAGCTTTTTGCTCCAATAAAGACTGAAGATTTTCTAACTCTTGTAACGACCTATCACTTAGAGGTTTAAGCTGATGTTCTTTTAGCTCTTTTTCACTCTTAATTTTAAGGGTTTGGCTCTGCTTTAACTTATCTTCTATCCCTTTGCACAAGGTTGCTAACTTCTCTCTTTGTGGCGTAGTAAGTGTAGCATCTTCCAACTCTTGTGCATCTTTAAAGCCATTTTTTTCATACAACTCATCTAGTTCATTCTTAAGTAGGTGTAAAGTTTGCTCCCCTTGTGCTATTTTTATATCTAAACTCTTTTTATTGGAGAGTCTCTCTTTGCTTTTTACCTTAGACTCATCAAGAACCGTTTTACAAAGTTGCACTCTCTTTTGTGCCATCTTGTATTTAGTAGTAATCTCTTTTTCATAGCTATCTATATCAGCTACATTGAGTCTCTTTATACGAGAACAAGAAAACTCAGCTACACTTAACTCTAACTCTTTTAAACTTTTCAAGAGTGCTGAAATCTCCTCTTTTATAGAAACGATTTTCGTTTCACTCTCTTTTTTATCAAGCTTATATAGATTAAATTTCAGTTCTAAAGCTTTTAAAGTATCCAAGGCTTTTAGATAAAGATTTTTGCGTTTTAAAAGCATATCGTACTGTGTATCTAAGCTCTCTACATGTAGATCTTCACCAAACTCTTTATAGTGTTGCTCAAGACTTTTTAAAAGTCCATCAACCCTTTCCTTTCTTGCCTTTAGAGTTATAGTGAGTTGCTCATGTAGAGTGTTATATTTCTCATGAGCTACATTAAAGCTGTTTAATGCTTTTTCTTGCTTTTCTAACTCTTTACTCTGTGAAACTATAAGCGATTGTGTTTCATCTATATTTACCTCTACATGCAGAAGTGCATACGGGTGTTCTTTTGAACCACATAGGTAGCACTCTTCACCTTCTAGCAAGCTCGCCCTATCCTCTTCGTATTTTTTTAAAAGCTGTTCTTTTGTCTTCTTATCCCTTAGAGTTTCTATATGTTTTTTTATCTCAACTATACTTTTTTCTAGAACTACTTGAGTATTTGAAGTAGCATTCTCATCTATTCTGATACTCAACTCATCTAGCTCTTTTTGATTAAGAATCAGTAGTTTTTCCTCCTCTTTGTAGAGTTTTATATTTTGCTCAACGGCACCAATAATTGAGAGTAGCTTTTCATCTATTGCATTTTGAAGAATGTAGGAGTTTTGGGTATCTATCTGAATTTGAATCTCTGCATATTTATCGACTAAGAGAGCTAGAGCTTTTGTGAGCTTTTGCAGGTTCTTCTCTTTTGTTTTAAGCAAAGAACTCTCTTTTTTGATTCGCTGTGTATCCTGATTCTCTTTTGTCTGAATCTCCCTAACCTCTTTTAACTTTTGATTTTGCACTTCAAACTCAGCATCCTCTTTTTCAAACTCTTTTTTTAAAACAGAGTACTCCATATCTTTACTTTTTATCTCTTTATCCAAAGTTTTTAACTCTTGCGCAAAATTTGTAGAGCTTATTTCATCCCTGCCTATGCTCTTTTGAAGTTGCGTATAAGATGTAAACACCGCAGAGACATTAAGTGCTTTATTTGCTAAGTCAAGTTGAATAAATGAGTTCTTATGCTCCTTTTTTAGCCTTGTAGAGTCTTGAAACTCCTCTTCATATCTTTTACACTCACCTATTAGTTGTGAAACTCTTTGAACCCAGTTAAGAGAGAGGGTAAGTTCTTTTAACTCTTTGTCTGTTTTTCTCTTTTGAGCTATGTTATAAGCAAGCAGTTTTTCTTTGTCTTGAAGCACTTCATCGGTTAAAAGTTCTATGGATTGTAAAACTTTTTGAGTTTGCTCTATCTCTTGTACAAAACCACGATGTTTCTCAAAGACAGCCATAGAAATTTCTGCATATATTTGTGTGCCGGTTATCTTCTCTAGTAGTATAGAACGCTCTTTCTCATCCGCTTTTAAAAAGGCATCAAAACCACCTTGTGCAAGTAACATAGATTGAGTAAAACGACCAAAATCTAAACCTGAAAGCTCCTCTATCTTTTTTGGTACTTCTCGTGATTTAAGAGCTAAGATTTTGTTTTCTTGAAGGTCTGTTAGTTCCATTTTTGCAGTTTGAAATGCACCATCATGTTTTTTTCTCGCTCTTTTTTGCGTCCAAGATGAACGATATAATCTACCTTTTATCTCAAATTCCACCTCACAATAGGTTTCTCCAGTATGTCGAGACATCAAATCATTTGGATTTTTAAGTCTTACCGTTCGTCCATATAAAGCACAAGAGATTATGTCAAGGATGCTACTTTTACCAGAACCTGTTGGTCCAGTTATAGCAAACAAAGCGCTCTCTTTGGTAAGTTCATCAAAGTCTATCTCTGTTTTTCCTTTTAAAGAGTTAATGTTTAAAGATTTTAAAGAGAGTATTTTCATGAATTTTGAACCTCGTTTACTATTTTCTCAAAGCCTTCGACTAACTCTTTAGCAAAGTTGTCATCCTCTAAACTCTCCTGTTCCAAGCGTTTTTCAAACACCTCTATCGGCTTTAACTCATCCAAACTTAGAACCTTAAAATCTTTTGCATGCAGGCGTGACTCTACTCTATCGATCTTAACAGCTAAGAGGGTGAGCTCTAACTCCTCTGCCATATCTCTTATGGTTTGATTTGCATAAAAAGGGTTATCATCATTGATGTGTACCTCTATCCAGCTCTCTTTATCTTCTACTCTTTGTAGCTCTTTAATTATAGACTCCAGATCTCCACGAATCACCAATAATTTTCTATAAAGTGGAATATCTAACTCCTCTACATGTGGCGTTGTATTTTTAAACTCAATGATATTTACTTTTTTTTGTGAAGTGGATTCACTAAAGCTTAGCGGTATAGGTGAGCCACTATAACGGACGCTCTCGCATCCAACCTTTTGGTTTATATGAAGATGTCCAAGAGCAACATAATCAAAACTTTTATCTAAAAAACCGCTATCAATATTAAGTGTAGAACCTATGTATATATCTCTTTCAGATTCACTTGTTTTTGAGCCTAGAGTTGTTAAATGTCCTGTTGCTACAATAGGTATATCCCTGCCATTTGCTAAAGCTAAAGCCTCTTTAGAGAGAGTATTATAATGCTCTCTTATCCCTTGTGAAAGAAGTTGTTCTTTATCACTCATGCTCTCACCACTCAAAGATTGACGCACTACAAAATCTCTCAAAAATGGAACTGCACAAACGATAGCCTCTAGCTTGGAACCCTTATAGATCTCAACTATCTCACTCTCATCTTCATCACCACTTGCAATCACATGTATATTTAACGATTTAAGTAACTGCTTAGAGGTTTTTAAAGTAGATATAGAATCATGATTACCTGCGGTTATAATAATATTTTCACATATAGGAGTAAGTTCGGTTAAAAAATTATAGTAAAGTTCAAGTGCATAGTTTGGAGGAGCAACAGTATCAAAAATATCGCCTGCCACTATCAAGGTATCAATATTCTGACTTTGGATAATCTCAATCAACCAAGTTAAAAATACCTGATGCTCCTCTTGACGACTCTTACCCATAAAACTTTGACCTAAATGCCAATCAGAGGTATGTAGTATTTTCATTTTATTGAGATCCTCTTTTATAAAAAATTCTAAATATATTACCTCATAAGTCTATTTTTTTTTCTTAAATTACTATAGTAAGTGGAGTTACCCCGCGAGTACCATCATTTAGAGTTTCAATCTTATACTTAGCAAACGGCTTAAAATATTTATGATAATTTAGACTGGAGTCAAGATAGGCATATTTAAAAATAAATTTTTTTATATCTGCCCTTATGAGAAACTTCCATATATCCTATACTACGCTTAACAAAGACAAAAAGTCTTAGAGTTTAAGCTCACAAAAGCTTAAGTAACTTTAAGAGAAAGTTGCTTAAGTAATTAAGCTTACAAAACGAACTACTAAAAAGGG
>JAYEGN010000009.1:0-25012 GCA_034659115.1 Campylobacterota bacterium | reverse complement strand
CCACCAACTACATTCATAAAACCACTTACTCTAACATCACTCGCAAATGCAGTTGAAGAAAGTGCAGCAACAACAGCTAAACTCAATAAACTTTTTTTCATAACTTTTCCTTGTATTTTTTATGTTCATTTGTAAATAACCCTTGTTATACTCCTACCTAACCATAAAAGATCCTTAAATTGTATTAAAAATAATAAAATATTCTGAATAAGTTATATCAATAGAGTTGAAAGATGTAAATATCAAAAAGTAAAACTACTAAAATTCCGGGGACAGCATAATAAACAAAAGTACCGGTTTTTGCGTTTGGATGCTAACTCAGAAATCACAGAGATAACTATCAAACCGGCCTAGTGTTTAATGTTTTTTTGCAATAATATAGTATTTTTATGATTTGTTTTAACTATCTTTAAATTATATTTAGTTGCTATATATTCAAAAGTTTCAAGAGTAAAAAAGCCTACATGTGTCATATCTTTTATATAGTACCATCTAAAGAACTTATCATCATCATTAGGATGAAAACTTGTCATTAAAAGAAGGTAAGCATTGTCATTTAGATATTCTAATAAAATCTTCATTACAGCGTCTACATCACTTAGATGCTCAAACACCTCCGTAGATGCAATCAAATCATATTTTTTACCCTCATACACTTTTTTAGGAAAATAAAAAAGATCATAGCTATCACTCTTGATGCCAATTTTTCGCAAAATAATACTCAAAACTTCACCCTCACCACAACCAAAATCAAGCGCTGTTTCTATAGTGCTAGCATAGGGAGTTACAAACTCCTCTATCAACTCTTCAAACATCTTTACATAACCCAATGACTCAAGATTGTTGTCATGATTATCGTAGTGTTGCTTTTGCATCTCTTCTTCTAAGTGGAAGCTCTTGTCCAAAAAGATATACTCACATGTCAAACATTTATGATAGTTCCTGCTAGTTTTAATATCGGTTATCATTAGAGTATCACTCTTGCATATTTTACATCTATTCATAAGTTTATTTTATCTTAGTTTGGTATAGTTTTAAAAGTTAATATCTTCTCTAATCCTACTAAAGGCATCTTCAATATCTTTACATGCAACATCATGGTCTAAGTCAATATAGTAACTGTAAAGAACTCTTTTATCTTCGATCTGCATCTTTAGATAGCTAGATGGGAAATTTGTCAATGCTTTTTTTTGAGTATTTTGATTAGAGTTACATGTTATGCCACTTTTCGTAGAGACATTTAGTTTCATACTACATGTATCATCAAATAAATAAAGCTTTGTTAGTACAGACTCAAGCGATTTATTGGGTGGAAACACAAGCAATCTCATGCACTCTATCTTTTTTTGAGTTATAGTTTTATCAAAAATATTGATAGTAGCGTTGTCACTGCATCCCTGTAAAAAAACCAACAATATAAAGCTAGAGATAAAGAGAGAATATTTCAAAATATTTTTAAAGTTTATCTGGCGTTAAACCTATCTCTTCTAAAAAATGACGAAGTTTCACTAAAGAATCTTTTGAAAGTTCATTTCTATGCGCTAATGCCAAGGAGTGTTCTCTTCCATTTAGATGTATCAATGCACGATGCTGTTTATTCATATCTACTTCAGCCCCATAATGCTCTAAGGCACTAATTAACTTTTTTGCATCAATATTTCCCGATAGTGGATGCTCAAATATTTTTTCAATCTTTGATTTATGCTTACTCATTCAAATTTTCCTTCTATTTTTTAATTGTAATCATTATAGCACACTAGTGCCTAGGAGCCTGTCGGATTCATGCTTTTTTTAAAAATAAGTAGTGTTTTATCTTCTGTGTCATAGAGTGAAAAAGTCTGCTTATCTACAAGTTTTAAGCCTGAAAGTTTTTGAAAAGTTTTTATCTTGTGAAAATATTGAACTATTGTATCTTGATGTTTAATATATCTCTCATCAAGTTTTTCAAAAAGAGTAAATTTTGTGTGAAGCTCATCATTGCTAAACTCAGCATCCACAACTAAGAACTCTTTGTTGTTGTCACAGCTCATCGTTCCCTCGGCTACATCACTAAAACCATAAAGAGTATTTATATCAGCTATAAAAACACCATCATCATTAAGTTTACTCGCCACATCATCTAAGAACTTTACTAACTCATCCTTTTGCATAAAGTTTAAAACATCAAAGATACAAACGATAGCATCAAACTTAGCATCTACATGTGAAAGCTCTACACACTCTGCATCTAAGTCATCTTTTTTACAAGCATCTATCATAACAGAGCTTAGGTCAATCCCCTTACATGTCACGCCGTCACTAATCATACGCCTCATAAAACCACCACGACCACAACCAACATCTAAAAGAGTTTTTATCTTATACTCATCAAGCTCTGAGCGATAAAGATCATAAAGTGCTTGGGTTGCTTCTTCTATGCCTAGAAGATGTTCCGCTTTTGCGTACAGATCTAAGTTACTCATCTAAGCTTTTTGCTCTGCTTTTATAACTCTGTTTATTTTTTCATAAATATTTAAAACTTCATCTTTTTTTGCTATATAGCTATTTTTATTTGCGATGAGATATGTTGATGAAGTCATAATATCCTCAACAACCTCTAGTCCATTTTGTTTCATCGTAGCACCAGTTTCAACAACATCAACTATCATATCAGCAAGTCCTATGATTGGAGCAAGCTCTATAGAACCATAAAGTTTAATTATATCTACAGAAACGGCACGCTCTTCAAAATAACGCTTTGTAATATTCACCATCTTTGAAGCCACTTTGATATCAGGCTTGTTGAGGTCGAGTTTTTCACCCTTTTTCATTCCGATAGAAACTTTACAAATACCGCGTCTAAGGTCTAAAAGACGGATAACATCAAGACCCTGCTCTTCTAAAGTATCAATTCCTACTACCCCTATATCAGCCGCTTGATGGTAAACATAAGTAGCTACATCTTGATTTCTCACAAGTAAAAAACGAAAGTTTGGTGTATCAAGAATTAGTTTTCTATCATCAAATTTAAAACTATCACCAAAGATAGTCTCAAATATCTCTAAAGTTTCTTTAGCAATACGACCTTTTGGAAGTGCAACTGTTAGCATCTATTACGCCCCTGTATATATTAATATTTTTCGCATTTTATCTAAATATTACTCAAAGTTTTATGAGTTTAAGTTCAGCTCTATTTTTTACTAATCAAAATGAAGTATATCTTTAGCCTGAATCATATCTTTATCGCCACGACCTGAAAGATTAACAATGATAAGTTTATCTTTTATATTTGGTAATTTTTTAAGATATGCTATCGCATGTGAACTTTCAAATGCAGGAATAATGCCCTCTTTTTGGGATAACCACACAAAGGCATCCAATGCTTCTTGATCTGTTGCATGATTGTAAGTGATAGTATCATTATCTTTATGGAAAGAATGCTCAGGTCCGATACCTGGATAATCTAAACCAGCTGACACCGAGTGAGCCTCCAATATCTGCCCATCTTCATCTTGGAGTGTATAGCTTATTTGACCATGCAAAACTCCAGGACGACCTTTTTTAAGAGAGCAACCATGCTTGTTTGTGTCTATACCTAATCCACCAGCTTCTATGCCTATACACTCAACAGCTTCATCTTCTAAAAAATGTTGAAATATGCCAATGGCATTTGATCCACCACCTATACATGCTATCACATGGTCTGGAAGTCTATCCTCTTTTTGAAGTATCTGTTTTCTTGCTTCATAACCAATAATGGCTTGAAAGTCTCTAACCATCATCGGGTATGGATGAGGACCTGCAACTGTTCCAATAATGTAAAAAGTATCTCTTGCATGTGTCACCCAATGACGAATAGCATCATTCATAGCATCTTTTAATGTCTTACTTCCACTTGTAACAGCATTGACATTTGCACCTAGTAGTTTCATGCGAAATACATTTAATTCTTGACGATGAACATCTTTTTCACCCATAAAAATTTCACACTCTAAACCTAGTAAAGCACAGATAGTAGCAGTTGCCACACCATGCTGACCTGCCCCCGTTTCGGCTATAATTTTTTTATAACCAAGTCTTTTAGCCATCAATCCTTGAGCAATTACATTATTTACCTTATGTGCACCTGTATGATTTAGATCCTCTCTTTTTAAGTAAATTTTTGCACCAAGTTCTTCTGAGATATTTTTGGCATAATATAAAGGAGAAGGACGACCAACATAATCTTTGAGATAGTGATGAACCTCTGCCCAAAAATCTTTATCAAAACGAATATGCTCATACTCCTCTTTTAGTTTTAAAAGAGCTGGCATAAGTGTTTCAGGAACATATCGTCCACCAAAAATACCAAAATGACCATTCTCATCAGGATCATATTTTGAACTAGATGGAATATACATTAATCAACCTCAATCAGTGAATAAACAGAAGTTTGCTCTTTTAAATTTTTGGCTCCATTGAGAAAGCTAAGCTCAATTATAAAACATGCTTCAACACATGTAGCACCAGTTTGATCTATAAGTGTAGTAGCTGCATTCGCTGTTCCTCCTGTTGCGATAAGATCATCTATGAGAAGAACTCTAGCATTTTTAATTTCACTAAATGCATCTATATGAACTTCAACTTCATCAACACCATACTCAAGTGAATATTTTTCACTAATAGTTGTATATGGAAGTTTTCCTTTTTTACGAATAGGGACAAATCCAAGTCCTAGCATCTGAGCTAGAGCAGCACCAAAAACAAAGCCTCTTGCATCTATGCCAGCTATATAGTTTAAGCTATAGTCTTTGTATCTTTGGTAAAGATGGTTCATCAGTACGCCAAAAGCTTCTTGATTATTTAAAAGTGTAGTTATGTCTTTAAAAACTATCCCTGGTTTTGGAAAATCCTTTATATCTCTGATTGAGCTTTCAATTATCTTTCTTTCAGTATTACTTAATGTCATCATATTATCCCTTATAGTAGAGCGTCTATTCGACCCTCTAGCGCTTTTATCTTTCCATTTAGTCGATCAGTCTCTTGTCTATGTTTAGAATTTCTTTGTTTTAAAACTTTTAATTCATTTCTAAGTTTTGTAAGCTCTTCACTTAAAATATCTACATTACCTAAGGCTCTTTGAAGCTGTATCTGATACTTTCTTATAAGTATCTCTGCCTCTTGAAGTGTTAGCTTCATCAAGTCATTGCCTCTTTGTTCTTTATTTGTGATACTTTTAAAGTAGTACATCTTAACAAAGAGAAAAACACAAAGTATAGATAAAATTGTTAAAAGTGACCATTCCCAAAACATAGGCTTTCCTTATCAGAATTTAAGATTTTATAGCTTCAATTTTATCAACACGACCACAATGTCTTCCACCATCAAAACTTGATGCTATCCAGCTATCAAGTATAGACTCAGCAACACCTTTTCCAACAATTCTCTCACCAAAACAAAGAACATTTGCATCGTTATGACCTCTTGCTACCATCGCTGTGTATGCATCGTGACATAACGCCGCTCTGATGCCAGTAAAACGATTTGCACTCATGCTCATACCTATACCAGACCCACAGATAAGTATGCCTTGTGAACCTAGGTCTTTAAGTACGGATTTTGCAACCTTAATCGCATAATCTGGATAGTCAACTCTATCTTTAGAGTATGGACCCAAGTCAATCACTTCATGACCCTTCTCTTTTAATAGTTCAACCGTATAGTCTTTTAAATCGATTCCAGCATGATCAGTAGCTATATAAAATTTCATTTTTTTCCTTTATGTTAAAAGCTGTAAAATAGTTTTTACCGGCATTAGCAGTAGATAGTCTTTTAGTGGTGTCATTAAAACCACTAAAACAACTATAATTCCATATCTTTCTGTTTTATAAAAAAACTCTGCGATTGAGTTTACCCTGTATTTTAATGCTAGATGCATTAAAAAGTGTGCTCCATCAAATTGAGGAATCGGTAGCAGATTAAAAACACCTAGAACAACATTGATAATCAGGAGTTGAAAAACAAAGATATATGCAAAAATATAAACTAAACCATCCGCCGTTGTTGGTTGAGCCATCGCAACTATAAACACAGAAGCTAATGCCGCCATTGTAAAATTGTAAACAATTCCAGCTAAATCAACTTGCATGGCTGCATTGTAGCCACCTCTTCTTATAACCGTTGCTGTATTGATAGGAACAGGCTTTGCCCAACCAAAAAGAAAACCACTTTCACCACCCAAAAGCATAGGTAAAAAGTACATTGTAGCTGGAACTATGATAGTACCAACCAAGTCCACATGTGATAGAGGGTTTATAGTTAATCTTCCAGCATTTTTAGCAGTTGAATCGCCATACATGTATGCTACCCAACCATGCATAATCTCATGCCCAATGATTGCAACAGCTAGAGCTAATACTGCTGCTACTATCTTGAGTATGTCAATAGATTCCATGGTCGTCCTTGTCTACTCTTAACCTTTCTTGCACTGCTAAATCAAGATGTATAGAATCTTCCAAATCAGTAGGAGTCTTGCCAACCCTATCCCATCTTATCTCCCAGTTATCATCTATTGAAAAATAGACAAACCATGGGGTTCCCTCTATATTATCATATGGTACTGCACCCCAGAAGCGACTATCATTTGAATGATCACGATTATCACCCATCATAAAAAAATTATCTTCATCTACCCGAATAGGAGCAAAGTTAAAAATAGGCATCATCTGTGGATGTCCTAAGTTTACTATCTTGTCATCGTGGTGGATTCCTGGATGTTTTTTCATATATGGGTTTTTCACCCAAAGCTTTCCAGCAAATATTACAGTTTCATAATCCTTGAAATTTTCTGCTATCCATTTGTCACCCTCTTTATGATGAAGATAAAGATCTTTATCAGCTACAAAAAGTTCATCACCTGGAAGTCCAACACACCTTTTTACAAAGTGTTGCTTTACATTGTGAGGATACCTAAAAATCACTATATCACCTCTTTGAGGTCTATCTCCATCTGCAAGACGAAGACTATCACTCCAAGGCATAATTGACATCTCTATAAAGGGAATATGAGGCATCGATATACCATAAGCAAACTTTTTAGCAAAAAGGTGATCTCCTATAAGAAGAGTATCTTTCATGGATCCACTAGGGATTCTAAATGCTTGCGCTATAAAAAATATTACAAATAGAACAATTATAACTGTTCCGGTCCAAGAGTTAGAAAACCTATACGCTTTGTGTAAAACTTCTTTCATTTATGATCTTTTTTGTGCATGTATTTGCGCTGCTTTTAGTGTATTTTTAAGTAACATAGCGATTGTCATCGGTCCAACTCCGCCAGGTACAGGTGTTATGTATGAGCATTTTTCACTCACATTTTTAAAGTCAACATCCCCGACAAGCTTGCCATCATCTGCTCTATTTATCCCAATATCTATGACTATAGCATCATCTTTAATCATATCTTCTTTAATTAGGTTTATAACACCAACACCAACTAGGAGAATGTCTGCATCTAGTGTATGCTTTTTGAGATCATCTGTAAATATATGGCAAATTTCTACTGTAGCATCAGCATTAAGAAGTAGAGCTGCCATCGGTTTTCCAACTATATTTGATGCACCAACAACTACACAATTTTTACCCTTTACATCTATGTTATACTCTTCAAAGAGTTCCATAACACCAAGCGGAGTACATGGCACAAAACCATCAAGTCCAGTAGCTAATCTTCCAACATTAAAAGGGTGAAAACCATCTACATCTTTACCTGGAGTAACCAACTCTAAAATTCTAGTCTCATCTATCTGTTTTGGAAGTGGTAGTTGAACTAAAATACCATCTATGCTTGGATTATTATTCATCATCGTGATGGTATTTTCTATGGTCTCTTGAGAGATATCTTCAGGCATCTCATGTGTAACAGAATAAAAACCAACTCTATCACAAGCCTTTTTTTTCATATTTACATAAGCTGCACTTGCGGGGTCTTGACCAACTAGTATAACAGCTAAACCAGGAACAGAACCAGTTTTTGTCTTAAAATCAGTTACTTCATCTGCTACATCTATTTCTATCTTTTTTGAAAGTGCTTTTCCATCAAGAAGTTGCATTTAAACCTCATAAAATTATTATTTTTGATATTATACCAATCAAATAATAATAGTTTAATGAATCCCTGACTTAATGAAAAATTAAATTAGCTACTTTTGTGGAAATCTGCAAGTGGCTCTTTTATAAATTGTATCTAAAACTTACAAAAGAAGCCTATGCTGTCTAGTCTATATGAAAAGTTTGTCTTTTTAAAACTGTAAACTTACTTAACTCTTTGTCATCTTGAAGATTAAGTTTTTTAAGCACCTTAGGATTTACCACATAGAAGCCTAAAACAACCTCTATCCTATCTCCGCGTTCTAAGTCATCATTATAGTTAACTACTCTTTTTTCATTTGCTTTTATCATACTGTTTTTAACAACCTGATTTGCTAGCCAAGGAAATGATGGCTTGCCTTTAGTACCTATCGCTTTTACAAAAGTATGAGTTTTATGTATAGTATGGATCTCATCTCTGACGCGTATAACTTTTAACTGCACCACTCTTAATGGATGTGTTAAGAGATTATGTGGCGCTCTATTTTCAAGTGAAATATCGAAACCATTAGTATACTTTAAAAAACCGATCTCTACATATTTGGCTAACATTCTAGGCTCAACTCTAGCTCCTGCAAAACCATGATAAGCATGCGTTGCACTTTTACGAACTGTTGTAGCACTTCCACCAACTTTTGGCATATGACATGTTATACAATTTTCTTTTTTATTTTTCGCACCCTCTTCTTCTGTGCGACAAACATCAAACTGATGCGAATTTTGTTTATGAGAGTGACAACCCATGCACATCTCACCTGTATAATATTTTTCATTTGTGTAGTCTATATCATGATATGCAGAACCAACTGTAGTCTTATTTCCCCACCATGAAGTAACCGTTTTATACTTAACTACTTCACTCTCTCTACCTGCCTCAGCAGAGTATAGTGTATTCTTATCTTTAGAATAAACATTTTCATTTGCTCTATCATGCTTTGTAATATCTGCTATAGTGTGACAACTTATACATGTGATACCAGCATGCTGTTCCTCTTTAGTAGTAGCATTTGGTGTGTGACATTTGGAACATGAATAGTTGTCTTTAGTCTTATCTGGATGTTTATCCCAGATAGCTTGATAAACCTTATCATCATATATAGAAGATTTTCTGTGCATTGAGATCTCAAACTCTTGGGCTATAATAGGGTGACATTTTTTACAAGATGCTGTATCGCCTACATCAGAAAATGCAAAAAGCATTGAAGAGAAAGCTAAAACAGAAAGTAGTGTTTTCATATAATAAATCCTTTTAATAATTATAAGTTGGAATCTTATCTAACCATAGATGGTATTTCACTTGATTTACATCAATAAGCTTTAATTTGGTATAATCCACTAAATATTTCTAAAGGTGATTTTATGTTTATACCATCAGACCTACTTAAAGGTAAAAAGATACTACTAGGGGTTACTGGTTCTATAGCGGTTTATAAATCTTTAGAACTTGTTAGACTTTTTGTAAAAGCTGGTGCAGATGTAAAAGTTGTTATGAGTAGTTCTGCAAAAAAGTTTGTAACTCCTCTTAGCTTTGAAACACTTACATCAAATAAGGTTCTAGATGACAGCAATGAATCTTGGGTAGATAATCACAACCACATAGGTACTACTCAGTGGGCTGACACCTTTGTTATTGCACCAGCGACTGCCAATACAATAGCCAAGATTGCTAACGCCATAGCAGACAATATTTTACTTCAATGTGCATTAGCATATCCAGATGTAAAGATTTTAGCACCATCGGCAAACACCAATATGCTTGAGAGTCCATTAACAAAAGCTAACTTAAAAATGTTATCTATAGCAAACTATGATATTGTAGATACCCAAACAAAAGAGTTAGCTTGCAAGACTACTGGCGATGGTGCTATGGCTGAGCCTATAGAGATCTTTTGGACTACATGTAGAGCATTGTTAAAAGATATATTTTGGAGTGATAGAAGGGTTATCGTAACTGGTGGTGGAACAATTGAGAAGATTGATGATGTTCGATACCTCTCAAACTTTTCAAGTGGTAAGATGGCTTCAGCACTCGCATCTGCACTCTACTGTTTAGGTGCGGATGTAAACCTCATATCTACAAAATTTCAAGATAATATTCCAAATGACATGCATACTATAGATGTCCAAAGTTCCTCAGAGATGCTAGAATATTTAACAGACTCTATCCGCATAGCAAAAAAGGGGAAACTCTCTAAGGCTACACTTATGAGAGATGAGCAGATTCATCTTATACAGAAGAAACCATATCTTTTTATGGCAGCTGCAGTGAGTGATTACGCTCCAAAATTTGTACAAAATGGAAAACTTAAAAAAGATATGCTTGGTGATGATTTTGATCTTAGTTTAAAGAAAAATATCGATATTTTAAACTCTATAGACAAAGATGGTATATGCAGTATTGGATTTAAAGCTGAAATGGACAAAGAAAGTGCCATTAATAATGCCTCTAAAATTATAGACAGCAAAGGCGTAGATGCCGTTTGCTTAAATATCTTAAAAAACTCCTCTAGTTTTGGCAGCGATACAAATAAGATAGAGTTTATAACACCACAAAAATTGGAGTCACTAAAAGACACGGATAAATTGACTTTAGCATTTGACATCGCTAAACATGCCAAAGAGTTAGATTAATGAACAGAGCGAAACATATAGCCATTATTATGGATGGTAATGGTCGTTGGGCTGAACTTCAAGATAAAAAGAGAGTACAAGGTCATGAAGCTGGTGCGAAAGTTGTTAAAAATATAACCGCTTTTTGCTCTAAGCATAAAGAGATTGAGCGATTAACACTCTATGCTTTTTCAACTGAAAACTGGAAAAGACCTCGCTTAGAAGTTGAGTTTTTGATGAAACTTTTAGACAAGTATCTCAAAAAAGAACTTCCCACCTACCTCAAAAATAATATTCGCTTTGAACCCATAGGTGACAT
Organism: Campylobacterota bacterium; assembly: GCA_034659115.1. GTDB lineage: Bacteria > Campylobacterota > Campylobacteria > Campylobacterales > Sulfurimonadaceae > Sulfurimonas. Next base: position 13,977 of record JAYEGN010000009.1, on the reverse strand, counting down.
AAGAGCATTCTCCTCATCTCTGAAAAAAACCATAAAGTTTGTGCAAGAAGCGACGGCTCATTGCGATGGGTTAGTACAATCTTTAGCACTAAATTATGGTTCACAAGATGAGATGATAAGAGCTATAAATAAGATAAAAAACTGCGAAGAGGATATTACAGAGGTGATGTTAAGCAATGCTCTTGATTGCAAGCATAATGTTGATATGCTCATACGAACGGGGGGTGATCATAGACTTTCAAACTTTTTACTTTGGCAATCAGCTTATGCAGAACTATTTTTTATAGATACACTTTGGCCAGACTTCACATGTGAAACTTTAGAAAAAATTATTAAAAAATTTACAAAAATTGAACGCCGTTTTGGAGGATTAAAGTGATGGAAATCATTTTTGCTTTTATTTTAGGTGCTGTTATAGGTTCATTTATCAATGTTGTTATTTTAAGAATTCCAAAGGGTGAGAGTGTAGTTTTTAACTCTTCTCACTGTCCCACATGTCATAATAAATTAAAACCTTGGCATAATATCCCTATAGTTTCATGGATCTTTCTTGGAGGTAGATGCTCATACTGTAGCACTAAAATATCTATACAATATCCAATTATAGAGATTATATCTGGACTTATTTTTGTAGTTCTTGCTAATAAGTATTCTTTAGCACTTCCAACTCTCTTAATAGCTTTGAGTTTTTTAATGCTTTTAGCCCTTTCAATAATTGATTTTAGATATAAGATGGTTCCAGATTCTTTAAATCTTTTAGCTATAGTTTTTTCTGTTTTTGGTGCTTGGAGCATAGATGGTGTATTTTTAAATTTTCAAAATGCTCTTATTTTTGCAGGAGGCTTTACCCTGCTAAGATTTTCTCTTTCTTACTACTTAACATCATCCGTTTACAGAGCTGGCTTAAAAACTGAAACAGCTTGGAACAAACATTACGATAGAACACCCTTCATAGAAGCTATGGGTGAGGGAGATATCATGGTAGCAGCCACTATGGGAGCATTGCTTGGAATTAAACTTGCACTTTTTGGTATATTCTTATCAGCTTTACTAGCACTACCTGTGATGCTTCTGCTTTTAAACAGATCAAAAGAGGAACAAAGAGTTCCCTTTGTTCCATTTTTAGCACTTGCTACATTTATAGTATATATCTATGATAGCCCCATATTAAGCTATATAGAGAGTAGTTATGGATAAACTAAAAGAATATATTTCTAACAACTTATTTATGATATTTTTATCGATGTTCACACCTTTGTTTGCTATTGCATCTATGATTTTCATGATTAAACTAGCTACTTACACCGCAGTTATTCAGCTGAGTATAGTAGATATGGGGAAGCTTTATATGTTTGTGCTTCCTGAGATCCTTTTTTACACTCTACCCCTAACCTTTTTTATCGCAGCAACACTATCTCTGTTTAAACTCTCAACTGATAATGAGATGATAGTACTTTTTTCTTTAGGGATTCATCCAAAATTTATTGTAAGAACATTTTTAAAACCTACTCTACTTCTATCTGCCCTTTTGATATTTGATTTTTTCATACTTTTTCCTCATGCTAAAACACTAGCTGTTAACTTTATATCGTATAAAAAAAGTGAAGCAAAATTTAACCTAAGTGCATCAGAATTTGGACATAGCTTTGGTGATTGGCTACTCTACATAGGTAAAGATAACGAGGATGAAACATATTCCGATGTCATCTTATTTAACAAAAATCAAAAAGAAGAGATTTTTATTAGTGCTAAAAAAGCCGAAGTTATCAATGACTCTGGAATATTAAGACTAAAACTAGGTAGCGGTGAAGCATATAGCTACTCCGCAGAAAAATATTCACAAATAGATTTTGATACCATGTTTATCAACGATACTCTATCAACTAACTTAGTTAATTATAAAACAACCACAAATTATTGGTTATCTGATGAAAATAAAAAAGGCAAAGAACAGCTGTTTATAAGAGGTACTCTTCTAAGCCTCTTTCCACTACTTAGTCTATTCTTAGTTAGTAGTATTGGTATTGTGCATGCAAGACATCAAAAGGGTAGAATTTATCTATATCTATTTCTTAGTATTTTATTATACTATGGACTTACATTTGGTCTTCAAAGAAGTTTATCTTTCTATACCATTCCTGTAGTGGCTTTTGCTTGGCTAATTAGTACATATGCTCTATATAGAAAATCTATCGTGGCAAAGTTCTAAACCAAACATGAGATGTTGTATAACTATCGCTTACGATGGTACAGATTTTCTAGGTTCACAAGCACAAAAAAGTTCAAAAAACACCATACTTGGAAACCTTGAAACTGTACTTCACAAACTTGGTATTGACTCAAAAATCATAGCTTCAGGAAGAACAGATAAAGGTGTACATGCAACAGGTCAAGTTTGTCATTTTGATCTTCCAAAATTTTGGAACGATATAAAAAAACTCAAAAAAGTTTTAAATGAGATGCTACCTCACACTATACATGTCAAACATATTCAAAAGGTAGATAAAGAGTTTCATGCTAGATATAGTGCAAAAAAAAGAGTTTATAGGTATCTGATAAAACGAGGAAAAAGCAACCCTTTTGAAGATAGGTTTATAACATTTTTAGATGAAATAGAGTTCGATAAAGTTCAAAAAAACATCAGACTATTTGTTGGAAAGCATGATTTCAGTTATCTTATGAAGGTTGGTAGCGATGTTAAAAGTACAGTAAGGATTGTTAATAGAGCCTTTGCCTATAAATATAAAAATATAATCGTACTCAACTTTGAAGCAAATGGATTTTTAAGAGCTCAGATTCGATTGATGGTTGGAGCTCTTTTAAAACTAGATGCAAAAGAGCTCCAAGAGCAGTTAGACTGTAAAAAAGACTATAAAATAAAACCTGCTCCAAGTAACGGGCTATACTTAACGCGAATAAACTATGCAGATTAACTTGAGTTTTATTTAAAAAAAACCAGATATTTTTTAAAACTTATTACTCTTTAGAAAGTCCCAAAATTATCTCTCTTATCTCATTTTTATCAAAAAATATATTCATTGACAGCTCATCACTAAATTTTTTTAACATTAGATTCTTTTTAACTATTCTAGCTTTTTTATCATCTTTTAGAGCAACTAAAGCAACTCTGAGTTGTTTTTTATAACCATCGATTATCTCATCTTTTTTCTCTTGCTTAGCTTTAAACTCATGAACTGTATCAGTACGAAAAGTAAAGTATACTATTGTCATTAAACCAGCTATGCCAAATAGAGCATATAATATTTCACTATCCATAATAAACCTTTATTGAAATATGAGCAATATTATATAGTAATTTAATCACATTTACATAGAATTTAAAGTAAAATTAGAAAATGATAACTGAAGCTACATTAAACTATATATTGTTGTTTATAATACTAGAATTGTATGAAGTAAGTTGGCAAAAAGCTCCGAGTATTATGGGTATGCTTATTCGCATGAACAGATATTATTCAAAAAATATATTTTTATTTTTGATTATGCAACCAACATTTTATTTTGCTATTGGTTTTGCTATGCTTAGTAACTACCATCCAAGTGCTATGATTTTACTTTTTATAAAAACAGTGGATATAGCAACTAAAATCCTTCTTATAGAGCAGGTATTTATAAAACGAGAATTAAGCCAAGAGTTAACTCTAGTTTTACTAGCACCTATAAATCATTTTTTACCATATATAGGTGTAATAATCTATCCAGTCTTTATAGCCTTTAGTATGAATTAAAAGAGGATATCTTTTAAACCATCGATCTAAAATCTAATCTAACTCTGTATAACCTTTAAGTTGTGCTTTTTTTGAAAGCATCTGTACACTTTGTGTAATATCATCCGAAGCTATATGATAATGTTCATGAAGTTTCTTTAAAGAATCATCTATTCGTTGCGTTAAAGTGTCTACTAAAGACTCCATCTGTTCTTTTATATCTTCTATTTCAGACTCTTGTTTTTTACCTAACTCTTTTGTAAGAGTACTCAGCTCAGACTGTGCTTTTACATACTCTGATTTTATCATCTCTATATCTTTAAAAAGATCTTTAATTGATCTATAAATATCATGAAGTCCACTATTTTGAGATTCTAACTCATTCATCTTTTTTGATGATAAGTTCATCTGCTTCATTATCATCTCACTCTGTTCTCTTATGTTGTTTAATCTATTTTCACTTTCATATAAAGATGTTGCAACACCTTCGGAGTGTGATTTTAAAGAGATAATTTGAGTTTGAAAACTCTTTGTTACACCTGATAACTGATCAAGAGTGTGGCTTGTGATAGATTTTGCAATACTATCTGAGATATTTTTCATACTGTTTAAATTTTCTTTTAGCTCATCTATATCATCAGACATATCACACCTGCTATCTACGGCTTTTTCTAAAATCGCCTTAATCTGGTTGTAATGATCTTGCTCTGCTACCCTAAGTATAGTTATATGATCATTTACAACATTATCAAGTTCTGGAAGTTGAACATTTGTGAAATCTTCAAAAGATTGAGTAACATCCCTATGCCATAAATTCATCTCATCAAATTTATCTAAAAACTTACCTTGGCTTATCTGTATGATATCAAGAGCCTTGATATCTTGTTTAAACTTATCCCTAACCTCTTCTTGAGCTTTTCTATCATCTTGCTGAGATAAAATTATTCTTCCCTCTAAATCAGACATAAACTCTTTTAATTGTGCTATCTGCGTAGTGATAACTTTTGCAAACTCATCTTTAGCTCGTGCATTTTGCGTTTCTTGAGTTTGATGAAGTATATTCATTATTATATAGAGTAGCAAACCTACCAGCAAAGGTAAAAAGGATTCACGAAGCAGTAAAATAACATCCGTAATATTTGGATGAATTATAAAGTGAACAACACTACCAATAGCACCTATACCAACCATTAAAGGTGCATAATTAATCTTATTGGGTTGTTTTAATATATATATTTGTCTTAAAAAAAGAAGTGCCATAAATGCAAAAGCAAACATTAAATCAGTTTCAAACATTTTGATTCCTTAATAATTTCTACTTATTTTAACATATATTTTTATAAAACAATATCTAAGATCTCTTTTGGCTCCATTAGCACAATGTTATGTTTAGATTTGGGAGTAAAACCCCAAGTTGCAAACATAGAATCTATGCCAGCATTATGAGCACTCAACATATCTTTAGAATTATCTCCAACCATCCATGCTTTATCTGTAGCCCTATTATAGCCATAGTGGCTTAAAATATATTCTAACATCTGAGGATCTGGTTTAGATTGTTTTACCTTATCAGCACCAATAATAACATCAAAAAGAGTACCTATTTTTAAATGTTCAAGCATTATAGAGGCAAATATTGTTGGTGCATTCGTAGCTACAGATATTTTAACGCCTGAGCTTACTAATGCTTTTAAGGTATCTAAAACACCATCATAAAGTCGTGGATTTTGGGTGCATTGAGTAGCATAATGAACCTCAAAAACAGTTCTATCTTTCTCATCATATAACTCAGTTCCATAAAACATTTTAGGAAGATTTCTAACATCCATATTTATAGCTTGCACAACAAAACCTTCACTCAACGGAGGAAGACTATAGTGTAGCTCTCTTATATAATTTATAGATATCGTTATATCTTTTTTAGAATCTATAAGAGTGCCATCCATATCAAATATTACTACTTTCATATCATCTCATCTTCTGAAAAATCTCAACTAATGCATCTACAAAAAGTTCACTATCATTTGGACATTTACAAACTCTATATTCTTTAAATCCCATACCTTCAGCTATCTCCCTATACTCTATCTCCAACTCAAAATCTGTTTCAGAATTATCTATAGTAAAGGCAAGTGGAAAGATAATCACTCCTCTATTTCTAATAACTCCAAGCTTTGTTTCTAAAGATGGCTCAAGCCATCTCATAGGTCCAACTTTTGATTGATACGCTAAATGAACATGATGAAAATCCATCCCTTGCTCCTGCAACATAGCTTTTAAAATATCTACATGTTTTTCTACATGTTGTGCATAAGGATCGCCTGCATCTACTATCTTTTGAGGAAGTCCATGAGCTGAAAATATTATATCAAAGTCATTATATTTACAATCCCCTACACTCTCTTTTATTCTTTGTATGATCGCTTTATTGTAGGTATGGTTTGAGAAAAAATGTTTTATCTCACTTAAAATTGCATTACCATTTACAAAATGATAAGCATCTTCAAAATCCTCAAGAGATGATTTTGTAGTGGTGCTAGAATATTGTGGATACAGAGGAATAAGATAGATTTTTTCAACATCTTGCTCATTAAGTCTCTCAACCACTTCATCAGCAAAAGGGGGTGTATAACGCATTGCAAAATCAACTATAACATCATCACCTACACGAGATTGAAGTTTAGCCACAAGCTTTTTAGTATGCCCAACGATAGGAGACTTTCCACCAATCTGTCTATAGATATCTTGAGAACTCTCAGTTCGTGTAAAAGTTATCATGGTACCAATAAATGATCTCAACAGATCACTCTTCATAGTCAATATATTTTTATCAGCAAACATATTTTTTAAAAACATCTCAACTTCATCGAGATTGTTTGGTCCACCCATATTAAGCAATACTATGGCTTCTTTATGATTTTGCATTTACCGCCCCTGCCTTAATCTTCAATCTAATTTTTATCATTTTAACAACTCCATCAACTCATCACCACTAAACTTAATATCATCTTGCTGTTTATCATTGTCGTATATTCCATCTTGCAAAGCTTGTTTTTTCTTCTGCAGTTCTAAAATCTTTTGCTCTATTGTATTTTCAACTATCAATTTATACACAAAAACTGCTTTAGTTTGCCCTATACGATAAGCTCTATCTGTTGCTTGATTCTCTACAGCAGGGTTCCACCATGGATCATAGTGTATAACTGTATCAGCTTCAACTAAGTTTAACCCTACCCCACCAGCCTTGAGTGAGATAAGGAACATATCAACACCGCCATCTGTAAACTTTTCTATAGCCTCTTCTCTTTTTCTTGTTGAACCTGTTAGTTTTGTATATTTTATCTCTCGTAAAATTATTCTTTCTTCAATTATAGCTAACATCGATGTAAACTGAGAAAACACAAGAATCTTTCTTCCCTCTGTTAAAAGCTCATCAATTAGATCTAAAAATAGTTCCAATTTTGCTGATTCTTGCACTTTTTTTGCCTCATCAATTTTAACTAAACTAGGATCACAACACACTTGGCGAAGTTTTAATAAGGCATCGAGTATTGTTATATGAGAAGAGCCTAAACCTTTAGCATTTACTGCCTCTTGTACTTTTTTCTCCATAGTAACTCTTATAGATTCATAAAGTTTTGATTGCTTATCACTAAATTGTGTATATTTAACAATCTCTGATTTTGCCGGCAACTCATCTGCAACTTTCTCTTTTGTTCTTCTAATCATAAACGGTTTTACCCGTTTGTTTAGCAGAGTTTGTCTTTGAAAACTATGCTCTTTTTCAATAGGTGTTTGATAGTAATTCTTAAAAAAACTCACAGTATCTAAAAATCCGGGCATCAAAAAGCTAAATATACTCCAAAGTTCCCCTAGATGGTTTTCAATAGGTGTACCACTTAGAGCCAATCTGTAATCACTTTTGAGTGTTTTTAAGGCTACAGCCATCTTTGTTTTATGATTTTTAATCTTTTGTGCCTCATCTAAAATGATATACATAAAGCTATGCTCATTAAATCTTTTTTGATCTCTTACTATCAAAGGGTATGTTGTAAGTAACACATCATAATCGTCCATTACATCAAGTCTATCTGCTCTATCACTGCCATGCAATGATAAAACACTCAAATTTGGAGTAAACTTTTTTGCTTCATTCTTCCAATTGGCTATTAAAGAGGTTGGCATCACTATAAGGGATGGATTTGTAAGTCTGCTATCCTCTTTTAGTTTTGAAAGATGTGCTAGTGTTTGTATGGTTTTTCCTAGCCCCATATCATCCGCTAAGATGCCACTAAATTTAAACTCATACAAAAAGTTTAACCAGTTTAAACCCTCCTGCTGATAATCTCTTAAATCTGCTTGTAAAGATTTAGGCGGTTCAACTCTTTTTATCCCCTTAAAATCTTTAAGTTTTTTAGATAACTCTAAAATCTCCTTGTTTCCACGCCATATAATATCATCATCCATAAACTCTAATAGATGTGCATCATAAGGTGATATTTTTAGATTTTCATCCCTGTCTTTTTTATCAAGTAGCTCTATAATAGTTTGTATGATTGGGCGTATCTGCTTAGTTTGAACCTCTACAAAATGGTTTTCATCCACCTCTATATTTACAAGTTCTGGCATATTTTCAAAGTTATCAAACTCTTGAATAATAGTGCTGACAAGTGGTGCTATGGGTTGTGATACACCATTAAACTCAAGATTAAAAGAGAGGCTAAACCAATCATTTTTGTCATCACTCTCAACAACTACTTCTGAGGATGGCTCAAACCTCATATCAAACTCTTGCATCGTCTCTACGAGCCAACCTTGAGACTTTAACTCATCTACATGTAGATTTAAAAACTCTTTCCAAATCTTTAGTTGTGCCTGTTTATTTTCATCTACTAAAACAACTGCTAAATTATCATCTTTTATCTTAACACTAAAGCCATACGATTCTATCTGCTTTTTTACACTATCTTCATAATCTAAATCTCTTGAAATCTCTACTTTAGACTCTTCATTATAAAAGCTTTTTAACTCAACTCTTGGCATATATTTTACACTATACCTCTCATAATTAAAATCTACGCTAAAAGATGTGAAACTTTTGTCTTCTTCATCTTTCATATATTTTAGATGAAGTTTTGGTGTTGGTTTTGTTTTAATTTTGATAGTTTTTATAGATTTTGGAGTTTCTATATCTATATTTGGCAGAGTATTTGCTACACTAGTATATATCTTTGCTATATTTTCTTTTGGAATTTTTGGTGCATTTAAAAGTTGTCTATAAGTATCTATATCTATATCTAGCTCTTGGACTATGTTGTTAAGAGTATCTAGCAAAAAGGGTGGTGTAGTTTCTATAACCTTGTAGCCTTTTTTAGTTATGTTTGACTTTAGACTATATTCACCTTTATATAACTTAAACTCATACTTAGTATGAAAAACTTCATCTAAAAAACTTAAAGCAACTGAGTTATAATCAAAATAACATCTTTTGGTTGCTAAAACTTTTTTAACTATCATATAGCCTAAATCACCAGATAGAGGACTAGATGTTGAATAGTAGTCATTTGACACAAAACTATCTGCCATCTGAATAATATTTTCATCCTCTTCATTTTTTAGTTCTCTAAAGGAGTAGCCATGCCCTACCCTACCTGCATCAAGTTTTGTACCCTTACTGATAAAACCATTTTTTAAAATTTTTGATTTATAAAATGTTAGCAAACCTTTATTACTTGAGCTAACTCCATCTAGTCTATATGTTAAAAAATAATCTCCATTTTCAGCTTTAGCATTAGTATTTTGTTTTGTATCATTCAGGGTTGAGTTTTGTAAATTTTCAAGCCATTTATCTACAAGTGATATTTGAGAAGAATAAGAGGTGATTTGAGTGCTTATCGTTTTCCTTGAAGCTGGATTTTCTGTTGTGTATCTTATGCAAACAGCTGCTACATGCTTACAGTTATAGCCTATAGGACAACTACACTGACCCTCAATATAAATTTCACCTGCTTCATCTTTTTCAATCTCTATATATATTGCATAATTTCTACCATAACTTCCTCTTACTTTTGCTCTAAGAATTGAAGAAGATTCATCTTGAAAACCAATTTTATAATCTAAAATTTTATTAGAACGATAATAATTAAGCCCTCTAGTATAATAGGCACTATCTATATTTTCTTTTATATCGTTTGTGGTTATCTGCATCTAATTAATTCTCTCAATTCTCAATCCTTAAACTGACATCATACATAAACTGTTGCAGGGGTAACATATCTTCATATATCTTATAAAGTGTATCTATTAGTTTTTCCCCATCTTCTATTAGATGTGGGTCAAGGATTTTATATGTAGCCATCCCTTTGTACAGACTCATCTCAGCATGTGTCATATCTGCGTTAAAACCTCTTGGGTATCTTTTGTAACCTTTTTCAAGGTGAGTGTAGCCTTTATCTTTTGCTTTTATATCTTCTAATATTTTAACTAACTCTACTCTTATGGTATCATCTTTTATATACTCTCTAAAAGCATTTAGCATCGGTTTTTCAAACCATCTAACTCCTGTTGCGACATAAAGTTCATCTGGTGAGAAGTGCAAGTAAAAAGATGAGCTTTGCATTCTTTTTCCAGATCCTTGCCAAAATATAACTCCGATACGATGCTTTAGAGGTACCTTGATAGCACCCATTCTTCTTGTATCTCTGTAAATTCTAAAAAGTGATTTATTGATTTTTGGTGAGAAATTTATTGTAGGTTCTAGAGCTTGAAGGTGTTCTCCAAACTCTTGAACAAATGCTCTTGAAGGGTTTAAAATATATCTTTCATATTCATCTCTATGAGCCTCAAACCACTCTTTATCATTGTTTTGACGGATAGATTCTAAAAACGGAAGAGTTTTTTTACTAAAACCTTTAAACTCCATACTACTAAATCTTAGCTAATTTTCTATTCCTAAAGGCAGCAGCAACCAAGACAAAAATGATTAGATAAGTTATAGGCACAAAATCAGGAATAGGCACAGGATCACCTTTAGCATAGGAGTGAAGTCCTGCAAGATAATAGTTTACTCCAAAATATGTCATTATTACTGAAGTGTATGATAACATCGATATAACTGCAAAATTAAACTCACTATAGATAGATTTTATAAATCTTATATGTATAACTATCGCATAGACTAAGATAGTCACTAATGCCCAAGTTTCCTTTGGATCCCATCCCCAATATCTACCCCAAGACTCATTAGCCCAAACACCGCCTAAAAAGTTTCCTATTGTAAGCAGAACAAGACCTGCCATCAAACTCATCTCATTGATAGAGTTTAACTCTTTTATAGAGAGTGTGATATGCTTATCATTGTTCTTAGTTTTTATTATAAACAATAAGACTACGATAAACCCAAGAAGTGCTCCAAGACCAAGAAAACCATAACTAGCTGTAATTATAGCCACATGTATACTTAACCAGTATGAATTAAGTACCGGCACAAGATTTGTTACCTGAGGATCCATCCAGTTTAGATGTGCAACAAAAAGGATTAAACCTGTTAATATAGCGGTTGATGCCATAGTCATAGAGGAGCGTTTAGAAAAGATAAAACCTGCTAAAACTGTTGCCCAACCTATATATATCATAGATTCATAACCATTTGACCAAGGAGCATGATCTGCGATGTACCATCTTAAACCTAAACCAAAAGTATGCACTAAGAAAAATAGAATTAAAAGCCCTAGCGTAATCTTACTAACGATAGATATATTAAAACTAGGTTTGATTATCTTCATAAAACTAAAAATCAGAAGTATAAACCCTAATAAAAGATAGTATGGATAAAGAGTCTCAAAGATATATGCCTTATTGTAAAACATCTCTGCCTTAATTCTATTATCACTAGGATACACCGCAGCACCATAAAATTTTTGATACTCTACTATTTTTTCAAGAGCACTATCGGCTTCACTCCATTTACCAGTAGACAAGGCATCATCTATAGAGCTAAAATACTTCACTGCTATAGCTCTTAATCTTTGTGCATTCTCCGTTGAAAACCCTTGAAGTGCTTCTATAGTTGGATACCATTTATTATTAAGATGATTTGGCTCAGGCCACATCTTCATAAGTCCACCAGTATAAACTGAGTAAGCAATATTTACCCGTTCATCTATTTTCAAGGCAGCTTTATCTATCATATCTCTATATTTTGGTTCTTTACGGACAGCTGTATCTACTATCTCAGAAAGCTTATATCCTCTCATATTTACCGGATCATTGAAAAATTGAGCAAATGATGCATATTTAGCATCGTTTGTTGTTCCTATGAGCTTGTTAATCTCTGGATTTTTAGTATATATCATCTTAATATCACGATATGCATCTGGCTTCATCATCATTCCAAGTATTACTTGGTTTGAATTTAATTTATACTCACCTATATTAAGATGCGAACCTCTATGAACCTTAGCTAAAATCTCTGTTGATAGTGTATCCATGGGTTTCATTCTACCACTACTATCTTGAATAACTAACTGACCAAAGTTTTGTGCATGTTGTTTGTCAAATGAGATAATTGTTTTTACATTAGGATTTAAACCTTGTGCATGTGATGGTACAACACTAGTAAGCAAACCTATAGCTAGTAAAACAGCTATAGCTTTTTCATCAGCCGCTTTTCTAGCTCTCTTTGCCAGTTGTGCAAATCTATTTTTCTTTGAAAAAAGAGACCAAAACATACCCAAACTTAGTAAAAAGTACCCTATATATGATGGCAAGGTTCCTGGATCATTATTTACAGAGAGAACAGTTCCTTTTTCATCCTGATCATATGATGCTTGAAAAAATCTAAACCCACGGTGTTCTAAAATATTATTCATATATATTCTATATGGCATCTCTATATCTTGCTCTTTATCCATAAGAACAACTTCACTAGCATAAGATGCCGGACTCATAGATCCAGGGTATCTATCTAGTTCAAAATTTTTAAGATATATTTCAAATGGGATTTCAAGCATCTTAGAACCATAAGATAGATGAACATCAACACCATTTATCTCATTGTGATACTCCTTAGCCATTCTACCAGACTGCCCATATATAAAAACTTCTTTTGATACATCGTCTACTCTAACATTAAATCTAAACCCATCTATACCAGGTCTTTGTGGAGATGCTTTTGGATCACTTACTATCTTTTTAGAAGCTTTTTCATAAAAATTTCTAAGAACAAAGCCACCATCTTCTGTGCTAAAAAGAGTTCTAGTTGTAAATGGTTGCTTAGAGTTTGCTTCATAAACACCCTTAGAAGAATCATCCATATGTAAGTATGACAAGCTAACATCATGATTTATAAAAAATTTACCATCTTCAAGAAAAAAAGAGACAATAGTTTTATCTCTCTGTGCTTCTAGGAAATCTTCACCTGAATCAAAATCCAAAATAAGCCTATCCACTTCATAATAATCACCCTCCATAAGTGTAATTGGCTCTCCCCTACCATTTCCTGTTACCATCATAGATGCTGCTGCTATGCCAGATTCATTTTCTACTATTGTCTCAACTGCATCGGGAATATACTCTATCAACTCAACACTTACTTTTTTGCCTGCAATACTTAGGGATGAAGATATACTGTTTCTAGTTCTCTTTGAAAGGTATAGTGACTGCGATGCTGAAACTCTTTCATCACCTACTTTAGCATCAACCATAAAGTATGTATCTGTACTTATCATAGTTGAAGCACTTTGACCCTCACGAATATGCATAGTTCCCTCATAACCAATATAGCGAGTAACAGCTGCACCTACAATGATGATGATAAATGAAACATGAAAGATAAAAATAGGAGCTTTTTTTATCGTATACATCTTATAATTATAAATATTAAGTGAAAGATTAATTGTTAAAAGAAGAAGCAGAATTTCAAACCATCTTGCGTTATAAACATCTGCCTTAGCTGTCATAGTTCCATAATCATTTTCTATAAAAGTAGCATAGCCAATTGCAAATGCAAATATTGACATTAAAATTGCCATTGTTTTCATAGAACCGATCAGTGATAAAAATTGTTTCATTAGTAGCCTTTGATTAAAAAAGATATTCTAATCAAATTAAACTAATAGAGAGATAAGCAGAGCTTAAAATTTAACCCAAATAATTCCATAAGGATTTATAAAATTTATCTATGCTTGTGCTTAAGGGATGTTTAGTAAAAATTTTAAGCCACCTTATTGGTGGTGTAAATTTTTAATGA
>JAYEGN010000008.1:0-6406 GCA_034659115.1 Campylobacterota bacterium | reverse complement strand
CACAAATATTTAATAAATTTTCTTTAAATATTCCTCTATCTAAATTTTCACAAAACCTATGATGATATGCTTCACTACTCCATACTTTTTCTAATGCATACTTCATCGCCTCTGTGGTAGTTAATCTCAAGATAAAATCATATTCATCATCACTTCTACCTAAATTACTATCTTCTTTATTCTCATACCAATATTTATGAGTATCCAAATAAACATCAATACTAAATGTAGCATTTGGAGCAACTTTGAAACAAGCTCTTGCATATTCAGCTTGTACTTGAATTCCTTTTTCAAATATAAATCTATATTTCTTAATCCATTCAAAATCACCATTAGATAAATTTGAAAATTCATTAAGAATATCTCTATGTAAAGATTGATTCACTTTCACATCAGACTTAAGCCACTGAGAAACTTTGTCTTGCCAATATGCTATTTTATCTTCGTCCAACTTTTTCTCTTCTATCAACAGAGATATTAATCGAACAGCATTAGTTCTTAACACAGTAAGCGAGGTACCTCTCTTTTTTCTTCCATCAATAGTGTCTAAAATTTTCTGATACTTACTGTCATCATAATATCGAGATAATTTTCTGGAAATGTGACTACTTAACGAATCAAACCATTTAGCATGACTTGCATAATAGTCAAAAATCATATTAAAAATTTCTGATTTTAAGTCTTGTGAAATATTTTCAGGTTCAATATTTAATAAAGCTTCAAAATATTTAGAAGAGAATACCCGTTGGTTATTTTTATTTAAAAAATCAAGAAATATTTCTATCATTAATGGTTTCAACTCAAATACAAAGGGCAGAACATAAAACCAAGATGTCTGTAATTCTAAGATATGTGGTTCTATAGCTATATCAAAAAATACTTGCTCTACCTTATCAAATCTCGCTAGTTCTTTAGCTGCAAGATAATCTAAAAATTCTTGGTTCTCAAACTCTACACTTTCTACATTATCTTTTATAAGACTTCTATCATAAAGTTTTTGAATCAAATCATCTCTAAATACAATTTGACTAAAGTTGGAATCCATTTTCTCAAACACAGTCATTAGTTCATCTTTAGTTATCTCAGACACACTATTGATCTTCATAATAAGTGCAAGCTTTTCTAGTACTCTTTTAAGTAAATCTATCTGACTTTGTGGAGTATTTTGTTGAAGTTCTTTATTTAATTTTCTATAAATAAAATGTTCAAACATTTTTGCCCTAGAAAGACTTGAAACTTCTTCTATTGTACCCTCTTTAAGTAGTTCAGAAAAATAATATAAATATCTAGGAATAGATATAAAATCAAATAAATTCGATATTTTTGACTTGTTATATAATGACTCTATATCTATATCATTCTCTAATTTATTTTTTAAAAATTTCTCAATTTTATTTCCATTAAATGGCTTTAGTGTCACAAATTTAAAATCTAAACTGTCAAAATTAAAAGAGACTTTTTTAAGATGATGTGTACGACATGAAAGAAAGATTTTGATATCTTTCTTTGTATCTATAAATTCTTCTATTCTTTCCAATAATTCATAGAGATCACTAACTGCGACTTCATCTAAAGCATCAATACATATTATAGTATTATCTGTGATAACAAAGTCATCTTCTGTATTTTTAAATGCAGTTAATTTTTGTAGTTCCTCTTCCGAGATATTTGAGAGTTCTATCTTCTTACACTTCTGCAAACTTTCTTCAATAGATGATTGCTTAATTTTTTTTGCATCAAGAAAAAATGCTTGATAATTTTTTTCTGATTGAACAATAATCTCTTTCAATAATCTTGTTTTACCGTATCCAGGTTCTGCAACAACCATATAATGTTTATTTTCAGATATAAATAGATTATTTAAAGAAATATCTATTATATTTTTCTCTTTTTCAAGATACCAATCTACATTATCATCTTTGGGGAATAATAAATCTAATTTAGGAAACTGTTGCATATTTTGAATTATGTATGAATTACTCATTTCGTTATCACTCTAATACTCTCACATATCATCACTCCCCCCTCCACCAACATATTCACAATCAAAGCAATCACAGTATCTTTCTGTTGTGGTAAGCTCTTAGCTGTCATTAGAGCCAATGCGACCAAAGCATTATTGTCAAGTCTCACCACGTTATACTATTCCAGCTAAACTAAAAGCAGTAGCTTAATACCATATGAAATCTTTCAACAAAAAGGATTATTATGTCACAAGTCTACCACTCGAATGCGAAGCTAAATAAGCATTCAAGAGAAAGAGTACAACACTCTAGTTTAAATAATATTGAATTATCAGATATGCATGGTGTAAATGTTAAAACAATTGCAACTCTATGGGTCACTCTAAGAGCAAAGGGGTCAGGAAGTTTAGGGGTCAGGTGATGCTAATGCTACTGTAATCTAAACTAAGCTACAATCCTCACAAAGGAGTAGCCGATGCTAAGAAAACCACGCATAGAGATAGCAGGTTATTGCCATATCATCAATAGAGGTGTAGAACAAAGAGTTGTTTCCTTGTTCCGTAGCTCCAGCTGCGGAATATGCTATCGGATTTTGGTTCTCTGCTGTACTTTTATAAGATGAATTTAGTTTTGTTATTTGTGTTATGATAGGGGTTCAACAGCTGGAGCTGTTGAACGAGAGAAAATTTTCAATGGCTGTAAGCAATCTATTCATACCTTAATCATAAATAGTGGAAAGTTAATTCACGGTAAATTAACAAAGATTAGTTATAGTTTTATAAATAAAATATGGAGTGTTAATTGATAAAAAGTTATAGATTTAAGAGCTTACTGTTTGTGACAGCTATTTTTGTAGTTGTAGGTTGTGGAGGTAGTGGTGCGGGAGATGGTAAAGGTGGGGATAAGGGACCTTTTACTGGATTACCTCAAAATGTACAAGATGCGATAGCTTCTTCACCTTCATCTTTAACACAAGAGTTAAAAGATGCCATTACCTATATGTATAGCGAAGAGGGCTTGGCATATGATGTTTATACAAATATTTATAAAATACAAGCAGTCCAACAGCTTCAAAATATTGCAGAAAATTCAGAAGTGAAACATATGGATGCAGTCAATGAACTAGCGATAAAGTATGACCTCAATATGACCCAATACCCAGACACGGAAAACCCATATAGTATTAAAGATATAGGCAATGGTAAATACCCTGTTGACCATGTTCAATATCTTTATAATTTACTTTACAGTAAAGGCATAGATTCCGAAAAAGATGCATTAGAAGTAGGGTGTATGGTTGAGGTAGTAGATATAGATGATTTAGACAAATACATAGGTTACGCACAAAACTCTAATGCTGCAGATGTCTTAACAGTTTTTAACTATTTACGAGAGGGTAGTTATACTCACTATTGGGCATTCGATAAAGGACTTAAAAGTATGGGTATCTCCAATGGCTGTTGTTCACTAGAGCCAGCACTAGGACATAATTTCTGTCATCCAGAGTACCCACAAGTGGAAAAAGGTGGAGGTGGGCACAAATAGAAGTTAAAATTTACATTACCTAAAAAAACAGTGATTGTTAAAAAGTTATGAAAATTTATATTTTATGGTATTATTTTCAAATATCAACTAAAGAGAGTCTATGAATTTTTTCAAATTAACCTTACTGTTTCTTCTACTTTTACATACATCTCTTTATGCAAAAAAGATCTTCACATAAAAAAAGCGTCTCTGGAAAAGATTACACTACAACTCCAATGGAAACATCAATTTGAATTTGCCGGTTTTTATGCTGCCAAAGAGAAAGGTTTTTATGAAGATGTTGGGTTGGATGTTACTTTCATAGAATTTGATAAAAACAAGAATATTACAGATGAAGTACTGAATGGAAATGCTCAATACGGATTAAGCTACTCCTCGATTATTGCAGAGTATATGGAAGGTAAGCCCTTGGTACTTTTGGCAAATTTTTTTAAGCAATCCCCATTGGTACTTGTCGCACAACCTCACATAAAAACACCTGCTGACTTAAAAGATAAGAAAATTATGGGTCTTTCCGATAGTATTCATAGTATTACCCTCTTAACCATGCTCAAGAAGTTTAATATAGAACTCAATGATATCCATAACATTCCTGCAAGTTTTAAAATAGATGAATTCATCAACAAAAAAGTAGATGCAATGAGCGTTTTTACCACCAATGAACTCTACCAATTAGATAAAAGAGGTACACCCTACACGATTTTTGACCCTGTATCTTATGGAGCAAAATATTATGATGCCAACCTTTTTACCTCGAAAAAAGAGCTACTCGAACACCCTGAAAGAGTAAAACGCTTTAGAGAAGCATCCATTAAAGGGTGGGAGTATGCTTTAGCACATCAAGAAGAGATGATACATATCATTCTGGAGAAATACAACCTTCAGCATAAATCAAAAGATGCTCTGATGTTTGAAGCAAAACAAATTGAGTATGTGATGCTTCCAAAGGTGCATAAAATAGGGAGTATTGATGTAGATAGAGTACAACAAATTGCAGAGAGTTTTCTACAAGCAGATTTTATTAAAACCATTGTTAACAATGATATAGAAGCACTTATCTACAGGCTTGATAGCAAAAAGATAGACTTAAACAAGAAAGAGCGTGCGTATCTTTTAGCAAAAAAAGAGATCACCATATGTGTCGATCCCGACTGGATGCCTTTTGAAAAGATAGAAGAGGGCAAACATATAGGAGTAAGTGCTGACTACATGAAAATACTACAGTCTAAAGTTGGCATACCCATTACTCTCGTTCCCACAGAAAGCTGGGTGCAATCTCTTGAACCTATAAAAAAACGAGTGTGTGACATTCTTCCTCTTGCGATGGAGACACCTTCACGTAGAGAGTACATGAATTTTACAAAACCTTATCTAGATCTTCCTCTGGTCATTGCCACTACTTATGATAAATTGTTTATTTCAGATACCAAAGAGTTAGAGGGTAAACGTATCGGTATTGTAAGAGGCTATGCAGAAAAAGAGTTACTTCAAGATAAATATAAAAATATTCTCTTTATAGATGTAGATAATGTGAAAGATGGTTTAACACAAGTAACAGAGGGTAAGCTGTATGGATTTATTGAAAATCTCTCTGTTATGGGGTACCAAATACAAAAACACTTTCCTCATGAACTAAAAATCACCGGTCGTTTAAATGAAAAATTTACACTATGCGTTGCTGTCCGAAATGATCAACCTCTGCTTTTAAAAATTTTAGAAAAGGCGCTTTACTCTATTGACGATAAAATGAAACAAAATATATTGAACCAATGGATCTCCATTAAGTATGAAAAAGGGTTTGACTACACACTTTTTTGGTATATACTTATACCATTAACTATTTTGGGATTACTGCTATTTGTGCACTACACTACGTTAAAACAATATAACAAAAGACTCAAAAATGAGGTAACTCAAAATGTAGAAGCGTTACGACACAAAGATAAACTGCTTCTCCAAAAACAGAGAATGGCCGCTATGGGAGAGATGCTAAGTATGATCGCCCACCAATGGAGACAACCCTTAGGAGCAATCAACTCTGCAATAATGGGGATAGAGGTTAAGATAGCAAGTGGTAAGTTTGATCTGGACAATAAAAATGATCGTGAAAATTTTTTAAAATTTTTAAAGAAAAAACATCATAATATCAATGACTATGTTCAGCTTCTTTCAAATACTACAGATGACTTTAGAAACTTTTTTAATCCAAACAAGAGCAGAGAGTTTGTCTCTATTAGTACAGCTGTAGAAAATGCATTGAGTATCGTACAAATACCTATGCAAAACAATGGTATAGAGATAGTAAAAAAGTATCAGGCAAATACCAAGCTTAATCTATATCCAAATGAAGTGATGCAGGTGATGTTAAATCTCCTAAAAAACAGTGAAGACAACTTTTTGACAAAAAAAATATCAGATCCAAAAGTGACTATCATGACACAAGAAGAGTACGGTACACTTATGATTAGTATATGCGATAATGGAAAAGGAATTCCAAAAAATATCATAGATAAAATTTTTGATCCCTATTTCAGTACTAAAGATGAGAAAAACGGTACTGGACTGGGACTCTATATGTCAAAGATTATTATAGAAGATCATCATAAAGGTATGTTAAATGTGAAAAATACTGAAGAGGGTGTCTGTTTTGAGATTATTTTTAAAGTAGGGGTGTAAACTTATATTATTTACCGTTGCATTTAAAATAATTTAAGGGTACCTCTAAAAACTCTTGCATAACGAGTCTCAAATCACAATTTAGCTAAAATATCTCCTAGTGTAGATTTTAAAATTAATATCTCTTTAACCTATATTTGCTACACTTCTTCAAATTATAAAATTTTATAAAGGGTAGTTGTGTTTAAGTATCGGCATTTGATTTCTCTCTTTACTACAAC
>JAYEGN010000007.1:0-6490 GCA_034659115.1 Campylobacterota bacterium | reverse complement strand
TCAAACTGATAAACTCGCTTTAACATCTCTACATGTAGATGATAATGTTTGAGTGAACTTAAACTATCTAAGTCCCCTATATATGGCGATAGAATCACCTTATCATCCACAACTATAGCAACTGTACTCTTTTGATTTGCACCAAGAGATAGAATCTTCTTATCTGTTTTTTTCTCAAAAGGTAGATACAAGGGAGTATATCCTCTAGCATTACGAAGCATAAAACTCATCTCATTTTCAACAAACATAACAGAGTCATCGCAACTATTTACTATCTCTCTATCGTTATCTAAACAATAATCCCAGATATGAGAAAGCTTCATAATCTCCTCTTTAGAAGTTGCAAGTGGCTCAGAAGATAGATTAGCACTTGTAGCTACTATGGGCATATCAAGCTTATTTAAAAGTATATGATGGAGTGGTGTATATGCTAAAAATACTCCAACTTGTTCTATATTTGGAGCTACTAAATCACTCAAAAAGGTTTTATCTTTTTTAGGAAGTAAAACTATAGGTCGTTTATTTGAGTTTAAAAGTTTTTCTTCTGTTATAGATATAGTAGCTATTTTTTTTGCACTATCTATATCTTTAGCCATTACAGCAAAGGGTTTAGATGGTCGTTGTTTTTTCTCTCGCAATCGCTTTATAGTTTCCTTACATGTAGAGTCACAAACTAGATGATAACCACCTATCCCTTTTATAGCTACTATCTTTTTATTTTTTATAAATTCTGCTACTCGTTCTATCATATTATCTATATGGAGAGGTTTACCATCACTATCAAACAAAGAAAGTTTAGCCCCACAATCAAAACATCCTATGGGTTGTGCATGGTACCTTCTGTCTTTTGGATTTGTATATTCATCTCTACATGTAGAACACATCTCAAACTTATCCATAGAGGTATTACACCTATCATAAGGCAGATTTTTGATAATGCTAAATCGTGGACCACAAGCTGTACATGTAATAAATGGATAGTTATATCGGCGATTATCCTCATCTTCTAACTCTTGCTTACAATCATCACACATAGCTATATCTGATGGAATTTCTAAAGATATATGAGAACTGATTTTACTTTTTTTGATTGTGAAATTGTCGTAGTTACTATCTACCTTTAGAGTTTGGACTTCAACAGAGTCTATCCGACTCAAAGACGGAGCTTTTAGCTTTACATCTCGCAAAAATCTATCCAGCTTATCCTCATCACAATCAAGCACAACAAGCACACCAGAGCCATCATTTGTAACAAAACCATTGACTACATGTAGAAGTGCTAGATTATAGATAAAAGGACGAAAACCAACCCCTTGAACTACACCTTTTATCTCTAGTCTATACATAAACTACTCTAGTTCCAACTGCATCAAAAACATATCTTCGCCATCTATGATTTTAATATCTATACTCTCGCATCTAGGACAACTATACTCATTTTTATCAAGCTCACTTATCTCTTTACATGTAAGACACTCAATCTTAACTCGCTGTATATTCATAACAAACTCACACCCATCACAAACACTACCCTCTTTAAAAAGTTCAAAGGCCTCTTTTAAAAGATGAGGCTCAACACCACTCATTACACCGATTTTAACTACTACTTTTGTGACTTTTTTAGCATTATTTGACTCTACATGCTCTTGACAACTCTCTATTAGAGATTGGACTATGGAATATTCATGCATCTCTTAACAAATCCTAGGAAGTAGTTCACCAGTTGGCATATCTAAAAACCTAGCAGTTCCCCACGCAGAGTTTAGTATGACTTTTTTAGGGTGTTTTAAACTCACACCACCAATGATAGATGCACTAGAGTTAAACTCTTTTAAAATCTCTACTACTCTCATAGCAGACTCTTTTTTTACAGCTAACACAAAAGTTCCCTCATTTGCCAAACTCATAGCTTCAAAGCCTAAAATCTCACAAAGTCCCATCACTTCATCACATATAGGTATCTTATCTTCCTCTACTTCTATGCAAACATCGCTAGCCATCGCCCACTCATTTAAAACAGCACTAAGTCCACCTCTTGTAGCATCCCTCATAGCGACTATATCAAGCTCTTCATCCATAAGTTTTTGTACTATTGGATAGAGTGAGCGACAATCACTCTTAAGTGAACTACTAAGCTCTATCCCCTCACGAGTAGCAAAGATAGTAGCACCATGACACCCAATATCACGAGATACTATGATAACATCATCCTCTTTTATAGAGTTAGAACTGATGTTACTCTTGATAATCTCGCCAATACCTGTTGTGTTTATAAAAATCTTATCAACACTCCCACGAGGAACAACCTTTGTATCCCCACTTACAATCAAAGCACCATTGACCTCAAGCTCTTTTCTCATAGACTCTACTATAGTTTTAAGCTCATCAACACTAAAACCCTCTTCTATGATTACGCTACATGTAAGATACTTAGGTTTAGCTCCCATCATTGCAAGGTCATTACATGTACCACATACTGCAAGTTTACCTATATCTGCACCAGCAAAAAACAGAGGACTCACAGTAAAACTATCAGTAGAAAAAGCTAGCCTACCATCTTCTATAACAGCAGCATCCTCACTACGCTGAAGTATCTCATTAGCAAAAGCTTTATAAAATACTTTTGATATTAACTCATTATTTTCCTCACCACCATTTCCGTGTGAGAGTTTTATATGCTTCATTTTAAAACCTGTTTCTTTTATTTTACAATAAAATTACTGAATAATCATCAGCTTAGTTTACAACTTACTCTGCTAAAACTAGATATGAAATTTTCAAACCTAAAACTAACTACACCATACTTAGAACATAAAGCGATTTTTTATGATGAAGTTGAGCCGACTCCACTTAAAAATCCATTTCTCATATCTGCCTCACAGGATGCTGCAAAACTTTTAGGAGTGAATGAAAATCTACTTGATGATGAGAAACTTTTAGATATTGTAAATGGCTCTTTAAAACTAGATGGCTCAAACACTTTTGCTATGTGCTATGCTGGTCATCAGTTTGGTTTTTTTGTTCCTAGACTTGGAGATGGTAGAGCTATAAACTTAGGCAAGGTAGATGGACAAAACCTACAACTAAAGGGTTCAGGACTCACTCTATACTCTCGTAGTGGTGATGGAAGAGCTGTTCTTCGCTCATCTATAAGAGAGTATCTTATGAGTGAAGCTATGCACGGACTCGGCATCCAAACTTCTCGTGCTTTAGCACTCATAGGAAGCGATACAAAGGTCATCAGGGATAACTACAACTGGGAAAAAGGTGCTATGGTGCTTCGTTTATCTCCTACTTGGGTTAGGTTTGGAACATTTGAGTATTTTAATGCTCACAACCTACATGTAGAGCTTCAAGAACTAGCTGATTTTGTCATTGATGAGTCATTTAGGCATCTTAAAAATGAGGAAAACAGATACCTAAAGATGTATGCTGAGATAGTAAAAAACACAGCAACAACTATTGCAAAATGGCAAAGTGTTGGCTTTAATCACGGAGTGATGAACACTGACAATATGTCCATAGATGGCAGAACCATAGACTATGGACCATTTGCTTTTTTGGATGATTATGAGCCTGATTACATCTGTAATCATACAGATAAAAATGGCAGATACAGCTTTAAAAATCAGCCAAACATTGCCCACTGGAACTTAGCTAAGTTAGCAAAAGCACTATCTCCTATAGTTCATTATGAACAAGCTATAGAGATTTTAGAAGAGGTTTTTGGTGCTACTTATGAGAGAGTTTATACAGATATAATGTATGAAAAGATGGGCTTACATGTAGAACATAAAGATGACAAAGAACTATTTACTTGGATGCTAGGTTCACTCAAAGGTGCGACTATAGACTACACACTTTTTTTTAGAAAACTATCTACATTTGATGGGGATAAAAGCGATATACTAAGTCTTTGTGTATATAGAACTTCTTTAGATGAGTGGCTAGATACCTATACTTCAAGACTAAAAAAAGAAACTCTACATGTAGAAGATAGACACAAACAAATGCTAGCAACAAACCCAAAATATATACTAAAAAATCATATACTTCAAGAGGCGATAGAAAAAGCAGACACTCACGACTTTAGCATGATAAACGATCTGCTAAAAGTAGCCCTTGCTCCATTTGATGAACACCCAGAACTAGAACACCTTTGTAAACTAGCTCCAATGGAATCTAAAAACATAAAACTAAGCTGTTCATCATGAAAGAGTTTAAGACTGTAGAAAGATTAACTCAAGAGAAGCAAAAACTTATAGAAGTTGAGCTGATGCTAACTCCAGAGGAGTTAAAAACATTTGCGACTTACTGCATAGAGAATGATATTAAGTTTAATGACTGGATTCGAAAGCTGGCTTATAAAAACATGTTATAATCATTAAAATAAATTATACAAGGATATAAGATGAAAAAGTATCAATGTGCATTTTGTGGTTTAGTATATGACCCTGAAGTTGGAGATGTAGAACATGGTATTGCTACTGGAACTGCTTTTGAAGACCTGCCAGATAATTGGAAATGCCCTGCATGTGGAGCAGAAAAAGAGTACTTTTATCCTGTAGAAGAGAAATAGACTTTACTATAAAATATCCCCATACTTCACTTGTCCCCTCTTACGCAAAAGTGTTTTTAGCATAGTATTAACTATTATACACTTATATTAATTATTTTACTTTACAATGCGAAAAAACAATCAAAGGAGACAGATGAGATTACTCATTATTAGTTTTATATTTTCAAATATTTTAATTGCACAAGTTTTAAATGTTGGAGATAGATACCCATCAGCAATGATAACCAATCAGTTTCAAGAGAGTAGTAAAGTATATAACAGCGACAAGTTCATTATTATGACCTTTGAAAAAGATGTTTCAGGCTCTCTTAATGCATATCTTAAAAAAAGACCTAGCAACTATTTAAGTTCTAGAGATATTAAATTTATAGCAGATATTAGTGGCATGCCAACCATCATTACACATATATTTGCACTACCAAAAATGAAAAAATATCACTATTCTATCTATCTCATAGATAAAGAAGATGAAGCTGAAAAATTTGTTAGAAAAGATGGTTTGATTACTCTTTATGAAATAGAAAATCGTGTCATAAAATCTATAAGCTATATGACCCCTAAAGAGCTAATACATAAGCTAGACTCCGGATCAAGTCCGGAGTGACAGAGCCTTCTCGTTACACCTCTCCTGAGGTGTAATGTCTAGTTGTTATATATGGTATCTTTAAAACTCATAAAATATCCCCATATTTAAAGTAAGCCGAACAAGCTCCCTCGCTACTAACCATACAGCTTCCTAGTGGATTTGATGGCTTACATGTAGAGCCAAAAACTTTACAATCTTTTGGACTTGCCTTGCCCTTTAGTATATCTCCACAGATGCATAGTTTATGGTCATCTATCTTTTGTCTTGGCAAAATATCTTTGTAGATTATCTCTGCATCAAGATATGAGAACTCATCTTTTAACTTCAAAGCACTTTTAGCTATATCCCCTATCCCTCGCCATCTAAAACTATCTCTTTTTTCTAAGTAGATGTCATTGAGTTTTTGAGCTTGCATGTTTCCATCATAATCCACACTTCTTGAATATTGGACCTCAACCTCACATCTTTTTTCATTGAACTGCTTAAGTATCATCAAGACTGACTTCATCACATCTACCGGTTCAAAACCACTTACTACTACTGGTTTTTTATACTCCAAAGCAAACTCATCATAGATTTTACTACCTGCTATTACGCTTACATGTGAGGGTCCTATAAAGGCATCTATCTTACACTCTTCATCATCAAGTAAAACTCTCATAGGCTCTGGAACTGTTACATGATTTATATGAAATACTATATTTTTTATATCTTTAGTAACTACTTGATTTATCAAAGCTGATGTCATTGGAGTTGTTGTCTCAAATCCTATGGCAAAAAATATTACAGTTTTATTTGGATTTTCTTCTGCTACATGTAAGAGATCACTCGGAGAATACACAAACCTTACATCTGCCCCATCTGCTCTAACATCTTGCAAACTTCCATCACTTCCTGGAACTTTTATCATATCACCGAGAGTTACAAGTATGACATCTTTTTGTTTTGCCAAAACCATAGCATGGTCTATCCTCTCTTTTGGCATCACACAAACAGGACAACCGGGACCATGTATGAAGTTGATATTTGATGGGAGTAGTTGCTTTAGTCCATACTTCATGATGGTATGAGTATGCCCACCACAAACTTCCATGATATTGAGCTGTTTTGTAAGTTTTTTTGATTCGATTGCAATAAGTTTTGCTAAAGATTTAATACTATTTGAATCTCTAAATCCATAGTATAAATCTTTAAGTTCTAAGCTCTTATCCATTTTGACAATGTTCGCTATCTATGATGGTTTTTTCTAGCTCTTCTTCATCCATAATTTTGAGTATATCTTGAAGTGCCTCAAGAGAATTCAAAGCATCTTTTTCATCTATCTT
>JAYEGN010000006.1:0-26154 GCA_034659115.1 Campylobacterota bacterium | reverse complement strand
TACAGATGCAGCAGGTGTTGTTATAGCGATATTAGCCATAGCAGAGATACCGGTAAATGGAAAAGTAAAACTTGCTGATATTATTGCAATGAATAGCGAGGAGCCAACTGAGGAAACAACAGAGGAAACAACAGAGGAACCAACTGAGGAAACAACTGAGGAAACAACTGAGGAGCCAACCGAGGAAACAACAGAGGAGCCAACTGAGGAAACAACAGAGGAGCCAGTTGAGGAAGATGAAACTGATTCGTCAAATGATGATAGTGAAGATTCAGATGGTGAAGACGGTACAACAAGAGTTGTAGAAGAGGTTGCAGAAGTAGCAGAAGAGATATCTGAAACTACAGAAGATGAAGAAGAAGATGAGGAAGTAGAACAAGAGTCTGAAGATGCAGAAGAATCATTAGAGGAAGACTCTGATGACACAGAAGAAGACAGTGAAGCTCAAGGGGAACAAGAGGAAGAAAATGAAAGTGATGATGCAGATGAACAAGAGAGTTCAGAGAGTGAGTCTTCTCAAACATCAGATGATTCTCAATCTGATGACTCTCAAAGTGATGAGACAGATGATGGCGAGCAAGCAATTTCTTTTGATAATGTAGATGAGATCTCTGATGATAGTGAGAATACTCCAGACGATACAGAACTCGGAGAGGTAGCTCTAGATGATTTAGTTGCGCCACAAGAGAGTGAAAATATAGATTTTGATACTATAGCTCCAACGGATGCTCCAGATGATACTGATTCTGATGCAGGTTCTGATGCAGGTTCTGATGCACCAGCGGCTCCAGAAACACCAGATTCAAATGAGTATGTAGGTAGTGGAGATAGTTCACTTGGCGTTGAACCTGAAGAACCGATGGATACAGTGTAGGTTTTTAGGTTAGACTCCGTGCTTCGCGGAGTCTAGTTTTTGCTTTTTCCTAAACTAGACTCTGGATTAAGCTGTAATCAAACTGCAACCACATTTTGCTATAATCATAAAAATCTCTCTCTTAAGGTGATATATGAGCAGTAAAGTAGTAATAGTTGAAGATGAAGAGGATTTACTAGAGTTATTGGAGTATCATCTTGAGAAAGAGGGTTTTGAAGTTATAGGTTTTTTAAACACTAAAACGGTAACTCAGATACTTGAAGAGGAAGATATCGACCTTCTTATTATGGATAGAAATCTTCCTGGTGTTGAGGGTAGTGAGTTCGTTTCAAAACTAAGAAAAGATGGCTTTGTGATTCCTGTTATCTACTTAAGTGCTAAAAGTAGGGATTCAGAGATAGAGGAGGGCTTTTTAAGAGGTGGTGATGATTATCTTACAAAGCCATTCAATATGAAAGAACTTATATTGAGAGTAAAAGCACTCCTGCGAAGAACTGCAAAAAGTCACAATAGCGGACCGGTATCTCATAGAGACCTGCTACTTGATAAAAGTACCAGAGAATTAAGTGTTGATGGCAGAAAGATTGAGGTAACAAAGTTAGAATTTGACCTTCTATATGAGTTTATCATAAACAAAAATAGTGTACTTAATCGTGATTATCTTCTTGAACATGTATGGAACGATGGCGAGCAATATCAGTATAAAACTGTAAATGTTGCCATCAACCGTCTAAAAGATAAGATTGATCCAACTAAAGAAAAAGATTATATTCAAACGGTTCGTGGAGTGGGATACAGGTTGTGCTAAAACTCTACCAACTATTTATCTTAAAGTTTCTGCTTCTTTTTGTCGGAACACTCCTTGTTACATCCCTTATAAGTTATGTTGCCTTAAAATCCATCATTATAGAGCATAGTCAAAAAAATCTACAAAACGCCATATCTTTGATGGGTTTAGAGATACAGAAGATAGAAAACTTGGATGAGTATGCATTCCATGTAAACAGAACTACAGACCTAAGAGTAACTATAATAGATACAGATGGAGCGGTTATAGCAGAATCAAATGCAGATAAAATAGAGATGGACAACCACTCTCAGAGATATGAAATTATGCAGGCAAACAATAAAGAGTTTTCACATGTAGTAAGATACTCAAAAACATTAAAAGTAGATTTTTTATATGTTGCTAAAAAGTTTTTATATAAAGAAACAGAGATATATATACGGCTTTCTATGAGTTTAGCTCAAGTAATGAGTGATTTTTACTCCTTGTGGTCAAAGTTAGCGCTTGTTTTTGTTTTTATTAGCATTGTTGCTTTTTATGCTTCTAAAAAGATGAGTGAAAAGATAGTCTATGATATTAAACAGATTACTGAATTTTTAGATCAAATATCAAACAAAAACTACAGTGCTATCATAAAAACAAAGTATTTTTATGAGTTCTCGCAGATATCCTCAATGCTTAAAATCTTGGTTAAAAAACTAAGTTCACGAGAGAAACAAAAACGAAAATATACAGCTAAACTTAGATTGATGAATAAACAGAGAAATGATATATTGTCAGCTATCTCTCATGAGTTTAAAAACCCTGTTGCGTCTATTATTGGGTACACACAAACACTTCAAGAGGACTTGGATATAAACCCAAAGATTCGTGAAAAGTTTTTGGGTAAGATAGAATCAAATGCAGATAAAATTTCAAAAATGCTAGATAGACTTGCTTTGTCAGTAAAACTGGAAAACAATGATTTAGAGATAAAAGTGACAAGTTTTAAGATGGATATATTGTGTCAAGAGGTTGCATCAAACTTAGCTTTAAAATATAAAGATAGAGATATAATCTTAAAAACAGTACCAGTTGAACTAAATGCAGATAAAACGATGATAGAGTTAGTACTGATAAATCTAATAGATAATGCTTTAAAATACTCAGATATGGATGTAACAGTAGTTTTAAAAGAGAATAAAGTTTTAATCGAAGATAACGGTATAGGCATCAAAGAGGAGCATCTTGATAAAGTGACTTCTAAATTTTATAGAGTTAAGAAAAATAGCTGGGACAACTCAATGGGTATAGGTTTAGCGATGGTAAGCTATATACTAAAGGTGCATCACTCCAAATTAGAGATAAAATCAGAGTTTGCAAAAGGCTCTATTTTTAGTTTTTCACTCAAAGAGATGCTAAAAAAATAGCATATTGCCATATTTTTGTAGTTTGATTCTTTTTTGAGCTATATTTTTACTATTATAACAATAGGAAAAATATGAAAGATTTTTATGCTATAACAGATGAGATAAAATCTTATTTGGCACAAAGTAAAAAGAAAAAAGTTTTAGATAAAGATGTCGCAGATGCACTTGAAATATCACAAGCAAATTTTGCAACTATTAAGAGAAGAAATTCTACCCCATATAAAAATATTTTAAATTTTTGTCAAAAAGAAAAGATTTGCTGTAATGAGATTTTTTTTGAGTGATGGAGTCTAGAATCTATTATATCTTAGATTGAATCGTAATCTTTGTAGCTTCAAAGAGTTCTATAGCTTTTTGAACCATAGGTTCATCTTTGATAGCTGCTCCATCTACCTCTTTTCTTGGGGTTTCATCATTAGAGCAATCTGTTACGCAACTTGTACTTCCACCTATTTCGGCATCTTCAACCATTGAACTGCTCTGTTCATGCTGCATAGAGGGTTGTACTATATCAGCGACTACTCGGTCATTTTTTTTTTCGATTATCTCTTTTGAGCAAGGTTTGTGTTTAATCTTTGTTTCAAAACCAAAGACCTCTCGTACGAGCTGTTTTATGGCAGAGTAGCCATGAGTTAATGTTTTCTTACATGTGTCATCTGTGCAACTCTCCCATGTAAGGGTTGTGTTTTCATAGGAGATAAAACTTATAGAGTTCTCAAAACATATTCCTAGTTCTGAGTTTCTATCTTTTATGTTTTCTATAAGGGTGTTAAAAAGTTTTATGTTTTCGCTATATGGACTAGATTCCGTGTCAAGAACGGAATGACTGCTGTGTGAACTGTTCGGGTTTGATCTCTGCGTTGCTTCGGATTCCTGAGATGCTAATTTCTCCGTCACTTCGGGCTTGATCTGGAGTTCATTTTGTTGAGGTATTGAATCAGTAGGTCTTTGAATCTCTTTTTGCAAAGACTCTATCATCTGATCAACCTCTTTTATGCGGAGTGCTTCAATCATCTTGAAAAATATAAGCGATAGTACAAATGAGCCATCTGCATTGATAGCAAAAAGTGATTTTGAGTCACTTAAGATTCTAAAAAACCTATCTAAAACAAGTGTAGAAAAAAGGGCATCCTGATTGTACATGCGTTCTTTAAGGTAAGCTATAAGCTCATCAACAACCATCTCAGCTTCATAATCTTCTAGTATCTTAGCGTATTTAACAAGTTGTGCATAGTCTTTTGCAAAAACAGCACTAAAAAGGTCTGCAATAAATTTAGGATCAACTAAACCTAGCATATCGGTCACGGTAGATATATCAACATAGTTTTTAGAGTATATGATCGCTTGATCTAGCAGAGTAAGAGTATCTCTTAAGCTTCCATTACCACTTCTAGCTAAAATCTCCAGAGCATCATTTTCATATTGAATCTTTTCAAGATTTAGGATATGAGAGAGATGATCTACGACCTTAGAGATAGCTATGCGTTTAAATCTAAAATGCTGAGTACGACTCAGAATAGTTGCAGGAAGCTTTAGTGGATCTGTTGTTGCTAAGATAAACTTTACATAACTAGGTGGTTCTTCTAGCGTTTTTAGTAGGGCATTAAATGCTGGTGTACTTAACATGTGAACTTCATCTATGATGATAACTTTAAATCTTGCACTATTTGGCTTATATTTTGTTTGTTCAACAAGACTCTTGATATCATCTATCCCTCTGTTTGATGCAGCATCCATCTCTATGATATCGATATGACGATTTTCTAGGGCTGAGATACAGTTACTACATGTCCCGCATGGTTGATGAGTTATCCCTTTTTCGCAGATAAGAGCTTTTGCAAATATACGGGCAGTAGATGTTTTTCCACTTCCTCTAAGACCTGAAAAAAGATATGCATGTGAGAGTCTATTTGAATCTAATGCAAGTGAGAGAGTTTGAGCTATAGTCTCTTGACCTATCAGTTCATCAAAGTTTGAGGGACGGTATTTTCTTGCTAATACTTCTGATGACTCTTTCACATGTAACTCCAAATTTGTTTAGAGTGATTTTATCATTTAATGTGTTAAATTAGTATAAGTATTTAGAGTTTATAGGGTATGATAAAGGTATGAACTCATATACAGACACATTTTCTTCTATTTTAGTCATAGTAGCATTGATAAGTTTTATCTCTTTTTTGCGTCATATAGGCTTATTTAAACAAGAAGATAGTGGTTTGTTCGCCAAAATTATTTTAAATATAACACTTCCTGCTGTTGTTTTTTCTATACTTTCTCATTCAAAAACATTGGTACCTGAGTATCTTTTGATCGCTCTTTTTATACTTATTAGTGAGGTGATACTGCTGTTTTTAGCATGGCTTATAGGAAAAAGGTTAAATATCAGTGATGCTCAGTTGGGTACATTGATGTTATCATCCGCATTTGGAAGCTCAACTCTTTTAGGTTATGTTTTTATAGGTCAGATTTTCCCATCTAATGAAAAAGCTTTATTTGAGGCTGTTATACTTTCAGAAATAGGTGTAGGGATAGGCTTTTTTACTATTGGTACTATGGTTGCTATCTATTTTGGTAACTCATCTTCACAAAAACAGACTCCACTTCAAAGTATGATTGTCTTTTTAAAGTCACCACTTTTTCTTTCTATCATCGCAGGAGCTATCTACTCCTTATCTGGCTTGCCGACGCAAGGTCTGTTTTTTAAAGAGTTTTTTAGTGCGATAGAGATTGTTGCAAAATCAAATACTTTTTTTGTGATGCTTATAGTTGGAGTATCATTAAGATTTAATGGCATAAGTTCTATATTGTCACTAATATCTGTTGCTGTTGTTCTAAAATTACTTTTAGCCCCTTTACTTATCTGGTTTTCAGTCGTATCAACGATGAATCTTACTCCACTTCAAATTGAGGTAGCAGTACTTGAAACTGCTATGCCCACAGCGATGATGACTGTCGCTTTAGCAGCGAAATATGGATGCGATGCACAACTTGCTTCTAAACTTATCTTTGTGAGTACGATAGTAAGTATTGTAACTATTACATTAATTACGACACTTTTAGTATCTTAACTATATTTTAATGCTCTCAATGATAATATTTCATAAAAACAAAGAAAGAATTCAATGAGCAATATAAGTAATAATCTGATAGTAGTAAGTTATAACGGCACAGTAAGCGAGCATAGTAACATGTTGGTAGATAAGTCTATTGTTTATCAATCCAAAAAGTTACAAAATTCAAAAGATAAAAAGATATTGGTTTCTTTAAAAGAGACAATCTATGAAGATAATCTTAAGAGTGTTACATCGATGGTGAAGCATTTAGATAGGTTAAATACTACGCTAGGAATCTCTATAAGCATTGTCGATTATAGTTTGAAAATTTATCCACTTTTAGAAAAAGCAACAAAGAGAAGCAAGATTAAACTGTTTAAAAATATGACTGCGGCACAGATATTTCTTGATCCAAAGGTCTTTAAAAAGGGTATGCGTATCTTAGTTTATGACAAGAGTGAACTAAATTCTCAAGCACTTTCAAAAGAACTTTCTAGATATGGGTATACAGTAGTAAGAGCTAAGAGCTTGGAGGAGTTTGAAACTCTTAATAAAGATAAACAAAATCATGATATCGTAATCACTCACAGTGCTTTAAATATGGACTCTACAAACTCAAACCTTCCTAAAAATGCTTTAGGAATTTCTAAAAAACTTATAGTTAATCTTCCAGTATTTATGGATACAGCAGTTGAAACGCTAGTCTCTTTTACGGGACTCAAAGCAGAGAAATCAGCACATGGCATAAAGATGTTTGATACAGGTTTAAATCAAAATATCATCTGCGCAGTGATGTGTTTTAGTGGTGACTTGGAGGGTAACTTTACACTTGTTTTCCCAAGAGATATTACAGTTATTGCACTTGAGTCACTACTTGGAGAGAGCGTAGATGAAGATGATACTGAAACACTTCAAGATGGTGTTGGTGAGTTTTGTAATATAATTACGGGAAGTATAAAAACAGTATTTTCAAAAAAAGATATAAATATAACTTTTGATCTTCCAAAAAAATATACTTCACTTGAGCAAACAGATGCTTTTATCGGGCATAACAATGGTATATGGATCGATATGCAACTAGAGAGTAAACCGTTTTATATGTTTATTACAAAGTGATTTTTAACCACTTTTTAGCAACACTCTTTAGTGCATCTGGATTTTCAGATGCAAAAAATTCTAGTTTTGGTTGTGTGTATTTTTTGTGAAACTCAAATCTATCTTCAAGATATTCTACTATGGCATCTCCTGAGTGAATGAGAATAGTTTCTTTAGAAAAGTATTCATTTATAGGTTTTGAAATAAGTGGAAAATGGGTGCAACCCAAGATGATAGCATCTGGTTTTTTAACATTACAAAAGTAGTGTTTTAGAGTTTCATCTAAGAGAGTTCCACTGTATATCTCCTCTTCAACTAGAGGCACAAACAGTCCTGTCGCTTTAGCTTCTAAGTGTTCAAACCCTTTTTTATAAAGTCCTATTTCGTAAGCTTTAGATTTTACAGTAGCTTTAGTTCCTAATATAAGAATCTTTGCATCTGTATCTTTAAGTATATTTGCAGTTGCTAATATACCAGCTTCTACTACCCCTATAATAGGAATAGTTGAACTCTCTCTCATCTCATCAAGAGCATAAGCACTCACTGTGTTACATGCAACAATAATAAGGTCTAGCTCAAAGTTTTTAAAAAATTCAACAGCCTCAATGCCGTAACGGATAATAGTATTTTTATCTTTTATGCCATATGGAACACGAGCGGTATCCCCAAAGTAGATAATCTCTTCAAACAGTTGATGTTGTAAAAGTGATGAAACAACTGTTAAACCACCAATACCACTATCAAAAACACCAACTTTCATAATTACGAGTTTGCGTTCATACTTTCTAAGAACTCAGCATTAGTCTCTTTTTTGCCCATAGTTGTATAGATAAATTTTAATGCTTCAACTTCATTATCTTGCTTATGGAGCATTTGACGAAGAATGAAAACTTTTTGTAATGATTCAGAACCGATAAGAAGCTCATCTTTACGAGTTCCAGATTTTAGTATATCCATCGCTGGATAGATTCTTCTATCTGCAATTTTTCTATCAAGGACAACTTCACTGTTTCCAGTACCTTTAAACTCTTCAAAGATAACTTCATCCATTCTGCTACCAGTATCTATTAGGGCAGTAGCGATAATAGTTAAGCTTCCGCCATTTTCAATATTTCTAGCAGCTCCAAAGAAGCGTTTTGGTTTGTGAAGTGCATTTGCATCCACACCGCCTGAGAGTACCTTACCACTAGATGGAGTAACTGTGTTGTAAGCTCTTGCTAGACGGGTAATAGAATCAAGAAGTATAACAACATCACGGCCTAGTTCAACGCGTCTTTTTGCTTTTTCAATCACCATCTCAGCAACCTTAACATGGTTTTTTGCAGGCATATCAAAAGTAGAACTATAAACTTCACCCTTAACACTTCTCTCCATATCTGTTACCTCTTCAGGTCTTTCATCAACAAGTAAAACCATCAGGTCGATCTCTGCATGGTTATGAGTTATACCATGAGCTATCTCTTTTAAAAGTTCAGTTTTACCACTTCTTGGAGGTGCAACAATCAAGCCACGCTGCCCTTTACCAACAGGAGAAAAAAGATCCATCATTCTTCCAGTAAGACCTTTTTCTCTATACTCTAGTTTGATTTGATCAAGCGGGTAAAGTGGTGTTAGGTTTTCAAAAAGAGGTCTTTTTTTACTCTCTTCAGGTGGTAAACTATTAACCGCTTCTATCTTGATAAGTGCGTAGTATCTCTCTTGATCTTTTGGAGGACGAACTTGACCAGTAACAACATCCCCATTTCTAAGAGCAAATCTTTTTATCTGTGTATTTGACACATAAGCATCATTGATACTTTCATTAAAACTTTTATCGATAGAACGGATAAATCCATAACCATCTTGCATAATCTCTAATATACCACTAAAAAGTATGAAACCACCCTGTTCTGTTTGAGCTTTTAAAATTTCAAAAATTATATCTTGTCTTTTTAATTCATTGGGGTGTTCAACTTTTAACTCAGTTGCAATAGTCGTTAACTCTTCTATGCTTTTTGTGCGAAGTTCTTCAACGCTAGCACCTTTAACGGGTTTGTGAGTTCTTGTTTTTGAGTTGTTTCTATTGTTTTGATTTTTTTGGTTTGTGTTTTTACGAGGTTGTGAACTGTTTTCACTCATATAATTAGTGCCTTAGTTTAATTGGGATTTTGTAGAAAAGATAAGGAGTTATCGGTTTTAATAGTCTAATTTTAGCACTTTATGCTTGCTAAAGTCAAGTTTAAAATTTATCCCAAATAATTTCATAATATTCTCTATGCTTAAAAACTCATTTTTAAACTTAGAACTACCTCAAGCAGGCTATAAAATCACTCTTTTTTCTTAGATTTTTAAGTTTGAAATACTATCAACTACAGATGAAATATTTACTTTCGCCTCATTGAGTGCTTTTTGTGTTCTCTCTGCAAGTTTTCTTACTTCATCAGCAACGACAGCAAAGCCACGACCATGTTCACCAGCTCTTGCTGCTTCTATAGCCGCATTAAGAGCAAGCAAGTTTGTTTGATCTGCTATATCTGATATGGTGTCTAGAACTCTAAATATATCTTGAGATTGATGTTGCAGAGATTCTAACTGATGATTAAGGCTTAAACTATCTTCATCTTTAGTGTCTTGTATCTCCCTGAATGACTGAATCTTTTGTAAAAGAGAGTTTTTCTCTGTCTCTATTAGTTGTATGTTCTCATTTAACTCCGATATTTTACTCTCGCTTACAATCTGTAACTCTTGAATTTCTTGATGTTTTTTAGTGAGAGTGTTGTTGTTTTCTTGGAGTTTAACAAGAGCGGTTTTATCTGTTTTTATTGAGGCTATCTCATCTTTAAGAGAATGATTTAGATTTTGCAGATCTTCAATAGCATCTTGATGAGTCTCTTTAACTTCTAAAACTTGCATCTCCTCTTTAGGCTCTTTTTTAAATAGAATAAAACCAAAAAAGAGACCTATGCCGATACCCACTATGCTTAAAATAGTAGTGAGCATAAAGGATGATTTTTCAACTATTTTATCTTTATAGATGATTTTATCTTTGTATATAATCTTATCTTTATATAGAATCTTGTCTTTATAAATTATCTTTTCTTTTTTAGTGTTATGATGTTCTTTTATAAGTGCATGTGCATTTTTTGTCATCTCAGTATAAAGATTTTTAATCTTTAAAATCTGTTTTGCATCTATTTTAGAGTTGTTTTCATGAAGAAGTGAAAAGGTTTTAAGTGTCCGGTTTTCTAGATTTTGTAAAGAATCAATTCTTGTCTTATCCAAAGAGAGGGATGTCGCTATATTTTCATGGGTTGAGAGTATAAGAAAATAAAGAGACACCTTTTCTTCTGGACTCAACTCAAGTGAAATTTTGTCTAGTTCTTGGTTGAGCTGAGCATAATTCTCTTCTATAGATGAAGCAAAAACAAGCAGGCTCAATATAATCATAAGTAAAAATAGTTTCATAAACTACCATACAAGCATTTTTTGTTCCTAAGCCCAAATAATTCCATAAGGATTTATAAAATTTATCTATGCTTGTGCTTAAGGGATGTTTAGTAAAAATTTTAAGCCACCTTATTGGTGGTGTAAATTTTTAATGAACCTGCCTTGAGTGCAATGATAGTTTAAATTTTTTATTCTTATGGAATTATTTGGGCTAAGCGTACAAATTTTTGTTGTATTCATCAAACTCTTGTAAAGTTCTCTCTAGAAGCTCTTTGGCATCTTCAAATATTTTATCAATCATATCTGCTCTATCATCAGAATCTGGTATCTCTAGTTTTTTCATAGATTGGTCAAATGTCTCTACAATATTTGTTTTTACATGGTTCTTTGCATCTTGATCTCTATCTCTATCGGGTTCAAATATGCCAGCAATTTTATGTGCTAATTGTGAAACCGGAGAGCTTGGGGCAACATCTTCTAACTCTTTTAAAAAGTTGTCTATAAATGGTTGAGCAATTTTCATAAACTCATCTATCTCTTTTTGATCTTGAGCATCTATACCATTTGTCTGCATAGAAAATTGAAATGATTGCATAGATGAAAAACTCATCTGTGTTTTTGAGCCATTAGAATTTTGTTCATGTTTTAGAGATGCTGAGTTGTGATTAGCAAAATCCATCTCAATCACATCACCACTAGAAGTTTTCATCGCTATATTTAAATCATGTGCTCTATAAGTATCTAATCCATACGAAGTATTCATAATTTTCTCCTTGATAACATAATCATCGGTATATTTACTGATTTTTTAAATATATTTTGGCATAATGCCAATAATAATCTATGTTATGGGAATAAGAATGAGATATATAGTTGTGTTATTGAGTTTTTTAGTTTTAAGTGGTTCGCTTCAAGCTTATTCTAAAAAGATAATTTTTTCATCATTTAAAAATAAAGAAAATGCTCAAAGAGGTTTGGATATATACAAAGAGGAAAGTTCTCACTATTTAAAGTTAATAGAGTTACAAAAGAGTAATGACTTTACGATACATGTACGGCAATCTGGTAAATATTACATATTGGTTGCGGAACCATTTTATGAAAAAGAGCTGCTTAATGAAGTGAAAAGAGTTGTAAAACTAGACTTTAAACACGCTTATTCAAATAACTACACAGCTCCAAAAAAAGTGAACGAAACAAAAGTTGTAACACCAAAGATAGAACCTAAAATAGAGCCTAAGATAGAAAAACCACAAGAAGTTGCAGTTGCGGAGATAAAAGAGCAAGAGATAGTTCAAGCGGAGCCAGTTATATTACCTGCCCCAATAGCAAAAGAGGAGCCAAAAAAAGTTCAAGAAGTAGAAGTAGTTCAAGAAGTAGAAGTAGTTCAAGAAAAGCCTGTTGTTTTTGTAAAAAAAAGTATGCTTGATAAAGCTGATGAATTTACCACGAGGTCTATGAATATAGATTTTTTAACAACACTCAAGTATATGGTTATTATAGTTATATTGAGTGTTTTAGGGTACTACTTTATAAAGTTTAAGCGTATATATGATCAATACTAAAAGGTGATATTTTGAGTTATAGAATCTTGGTTACAAACGATGATGGTTATGAAGCAAAAGGTCTACTTTACCTAGTTAAAGCCTTAAAAGAGTTAGATGATGTTGAAGTTACAGTTGTAGCACCTGCCAATGAAAAATCTGCATGTGGACACTCTTTGACACTCGTTAGACCTCTTCGTTTTGTGAGTGTTGATGATGATTTTTACAAACTTGAGGATGGAACTCCTAGTGACTGCGTCTATCTCTCATTAAGTACACTTTTTGAAGATAAAAAACCTGACCTGCTTGTAAGTGGTATCAATCGCGGCTCAAATATGGGTGAAGATATTACCTATAGTGGAACTGCTGCTGGAGCTATGGAGGGAGTTTTGCATGATATTCCCTCTATCGCCATTAGTCAGGTTATGGATTTTACTAACCCAGATGGGGATTTTACTTTGGCGATGGAAACTATAAAAAAACTTGTTACAAAGATAAGACAAGGCTCATTCCCTCTGCCTGATAGAGAGTTTTTAAATGTTAATATTCCCTCAGATGTGAGTGAGGCTAAGATGCAAGTAACTTATGCAGGTTACAGGTTCTATGCAAACGACTCACATGTACATAGAAATCCACGAGGTGAGGAGCATTACTGGCTAGGTCTTCATCCTCTAAATTTTACTCCAAGAGAGGGAAATGAGGGCTTGAGTGACTATGAAGCTATAAAAGCTGGTAATATCTCTATAACTCCAATTATGCTTGACTTGAGTGCTTATAAGAGTATGAAAAGATTGCAGGACTGGATAGACTAGCTTGAGATATGACCGTGTAAAACTTCTGCTTAATGATGACTTTACTAAACTTCAAAATGCTAAGATATTACTACTAGGTGTTGGTGGTGTTGGTGGGTTTTGTCTTGATTGTTTGTATCGTAGTGGTGTTACAAATGTTACGATAGTTGATTATGATAGTTTTGATGAAACTAACCAAAACAGACAGTTACATTCAGAGTTACATATAGGGCAAAATAAAGTAGAATCTCTTAAAAAACATTATCCACATGTAGAGAGTGTAAACACGCGTATAGATGAAGAGTGGGTTTGGGATTTTGACTTTGATGAGTATGATTTGGTGCTTGATGCCATAGATGATACAAAAGCCAAACTAGCGCTTGCCCAAAAATGCCATAAAAAACTTATAAGCTCATTTGGAAGTGCAAAACGCATAGATGCATCCCAGATAAAAGTAGATGATATTTGGAAAACTTACGGAGATAAGTTCGGCTCTAAGATACGCTATGAACTTAGAAAACGAGGCTTTAAGAAAAGGTACAAAGTGATTTTTTCTAGTGAGGAAGCAGCTGTAAAAGAAAAGGGTAGTTTTGTTGGAGTTACTGGGGCATTTGGTTTGATGATGTGTAGCGAGGCTGTTAAAGAGATCTTAAAGAAGCCTAATCTTTAAACACTTGACTTTTACTTATTGCACTACTTGCTTTTTGTGACCAATGGGTATCATCTATAAAGTATATATCTTCAACACCAGCATCTAAAAGAGCTGAAAGTATCTCTTTTGTATCTATAAAGTAGTACTCTTTATGAAGTGGTCTTATCAACTCAAAAAATAAGTTCTTTGGATATTTATCTTGAATTATATAGTTATAATATAGGTCATATTTATCTATAGCAGGAAGAAAATAGAGTTTAATATCTATAGTTTTTAACAGAGTTGCGACTCTGTTGAAATTTGCATTGACTTTTTCAACACCTGCCTGTGTAAATTGATTTAGGTTTTTTATATCATCATTTAAAAGAAGTATATTTTTGCCATTTTTAACACTGAAAAGTTTTTTGTTTAATCTGAATCTATGAACATTTTTCTGTGCATTAGTTTTATATCTGTACTTTACATAGTAGTATGGTATTTTGTAGTTTGCGGTATTTATAATATTGATGGGTTGCATGTAGGTCTCTGTAGGTTTAACGGAGATTGTAGGTTTATCTATCTTTATACTAAAATCTATCTCTTTATTGTACCGATGTGGTATTATCCTTTGAACAGATTCAACAATGATAGCTTCAGGTTTTAGTTTTGCCAAATAGCCACTATTGTATAAGCCTACAATAGTTTGCAGTGATGTTTTGGAATGAGATGGTGCTATATTTAATACATTTTTATCTAAGTTTGTAGCTAAGTGATCTTGATAAAAAGGGTTGTCTCCACCACCTCCACCATTAGAAAACGAATCTCCAATGGTGATGATATCTATGTGTTGATTTTTAAAATTTCTAGAATGAAGATGCTTTTTTGTAAGTGTGTATTTTGTTTGTCTATTGTGTAGAAGGTCTATCTGGTAAGACATACGACCTAGATCACCTACTCCTGTACCGGTTTTAGGTTCAAAAATTTGTGCTGTAAAAAAAGTCCACACTATCAGATGATAGGACACAAATATAGATAATAGAAACACGAACTGTTTTACATATATATTTGCATCCATTATCTTGTTCAATCTGTATCTCTCATAGTTTAAATAGAGTTAATTTATGAAGCTTTAGTCCTACTGCTGACCTAAAGGCTCTTCTTTTTCGTTTTGACTTTTTAAGTATTGCAAAAACTTCATCATTATATCTCATTAAAATTTTATACAGAGATATATTGAAGTATATATTTTTATAGTTGTGAAAATGCTCTATAAAAAGTTTAATAATATCTAGTGTATTACTGTTTTTTAATTTAGGAATTGTTGCTAGTATCTCTAAATCTTGCAAAGTGACTCTCATCTCTTTTATCTTTATATCCTGCTTCTGTTTTAACTTATCTATGAAGTTTTCAGATATAACTTTTGGGGAGTGTGTAACTTGTTCTGGATAGCGTCTGTAGTATGTCATCGCTTCATCTGTGTAAGTTACTGTTCCACATGTAGATGCTATGAATGCTATCCAGATATCATGATAGCTAATCTCTTGAGGTATTGGTAATATATGTTGGAGTAGCTCTTTTTTAAACATAAGTGTATTGCCAGATATACAATTACCAAGAAGCAGCGCTTTGTTACAACTCCCTGAGATTAAACATCTATTTGGTCTCACTAACTCTTTTTTTGTATCTTTGGAATCTGTACCGATAATTATCGCATCGGAGTATATCAATAGGTTATCTTTTATATTGGCGATAAATAGTTCTATTTTTCTATCTTTGAAAATATCATCTTGGTCGCACAGAGCGATAAACTCTCCACTGCACAGCGAGATCGCTTTTTCAAAATTTTTTATGTATCCTAAGTTTTGTGAGTTTGGGTAAAACTTTATTCTAGAGTCTTTTTGCATGTATGATTGTATAATCTCTTTTGTGTTGTCTGTAGAGAGATCATCACAGATAATGAGCTCAATATTTGCATATGTTTGATTTAAGATGGAGTCAAGTTGTTCGTGGAGAAATCTTTGACCATTGTATGTACACATCGCTATTGAGACTAAACTATGCTGCATTTTTACTCCCCCTTAGTGTTCGTCTTAAGAGTTTTAAAAAGAGATCAAAACTATTAACTTGGTGAAACTTTAGTAATCCAAACATAAGTTTGACTCTTACATAAAAGGGTAAATCTGTATATACTTCATCTAAAACTAAGCAAGATCCCATTACTTTGTCTATATGATTTAAGTAGTTATTATCAACAGTTTTTGGATGAAAAGTATAGAGTTGATGTTCTTTTACATCGCTTAGTATATGGTATAGATTATTACTCCATTTTTCTTTTAGATGTATAGATAGATCTATATTATTTTGTTCTGTATTGGAGTTTTTTAAAAATGATATGGCATTTTTTGTAAGTGCTTCAACGGAATTAGATTGAAGATGGTTTTCCTTCACAACATCAAGTGTGGAGATTGGTGTTTTTAGTGTTAGTATCTTTATATTATAGATGGCAGTATCAAGAAATGCTGTATAAGAGCTAAAAGGAAAGCTTTCAATATATAGATCAGCACAAGCGATATAATACTTTAACTCATCTCTCTT
This sequence comes from Campylobacterota bacterium, assembly GCA_034659115.1. Taxonomy (GTDB): domain Bacteria; phylum Campylobacterota; class Campylobacteria; order Campylobacterales; family Sulfurimonadaceae; genus Sulfurimonas. Next base: position 9,949 of record JAYEGN010000006.1, on the reverse strand, counting down.
GATGATGCCTAATGGATCTATTTTTGCATCAGTAGCTATGTATGCTTTATTCCAATATTTATTATCTCTACTTGGACCTATAAGTATAAACTTGCAATCATCATATGTACTTACTATCTCAGTAGCAAGTTTTGTAAATTTTTCTATATCTTGTGCAGTTGTTCCATATTTGAATTCACTAGCTATGGAGAGTATGATTTTTTTATCTTTTGAAATTTTTAGATATTTTCTAGCTTCATCTTTGTCAATATTAATATTTTTATTTTCTATTGGAATATGCACAATTTTTGAATTATGTACACCTCTTAAATCACGAGAGATTAAGCTGCCATCTGTTGATAAATCTAAAGTTATATCTGAGATTGAAACACCACACCAAAATTTATGATCTGCATGATTTAAAAATATTATAGGTCTTTGAAATTTTTTGTTTCCAAAAGCTAAATTAGCAACTGTATCCTCTGGATGAATATGCAGTATTATATATCGGTATTTACAAGCGATATTAGCTAGTTTTTGAGCCTTGTTTTTATCTGTATCTTTATCAAAGACTATCAATTGACTATCATCTTTTAGTGAGTTATACAGACTTTGTGGAATCTCTTGGAGTTGATTTAAAAGTAATATAGAGTGTTTATCTTCATTTGAATCAATATTTTTTATAAAAAGTTCTACTAACTTGGTATGACCACCCTCACCATAAGATTCACTCATAACATGTAAAAAGCTATTTGGAGTAAATACCTGATTTGTGTCTAGTTCTATTGTTTGAGAGATTTTATTAAGCTCATTTTCTATAAAAGGGTCGCTTAGTGTAGTTGTAACATTTACGGCTAGGCAAGTTGTCATATATTTAAGATAAGATATTTTATATTTTTTGTCAACTTCTTTATATAGTGACTTTAGATACTCAATATATTTAGTATTATTAACAATTTGAGAGTTAAGTTTATTCATATCTGTTTATTAAATCAACTATGGTTTTTGTGTCTTTGAGTGTTTGTACAGGACTTATAGGAAGGCTTAATACCTCACTATGAATTTTTTCACTAATAGGAAAACTATCGTTATTCCATTCTTTATAAGCTTTTTGTTTATGTGGAGCTAAGGGGTAGTGTATAAGTGTAGCTACACCATTTTCTTTTAGATACTCTTGTAGTTTTGTTCTATCGGATGTTCTAATCACAAATAGATGCCATACATGTGAGTTTGCATTTTTTGCTTGCGGTAGTACAATATCTTTGTGTTGTATATTTTGTAAGTAGTAAGAGGCTATGGCTTTTCTTGAGTTTATATCTTTATCAAGATGTTTGAGCTTTACTCTTAGCATAGCGGCTTGAATCTCATCAAGTCTGCTATTGACACCTTTGTATAGGTTTTCATATTTTTTATGGCTACCATAATTGGCGATGGCTCTGATTGTTTTGGCTAAAGTTGCATCATTGGTAGTTACTGCTCCACCATCTCCTAAGGCACCAAGATTTTTACCTGGATAAAAACTAAAACCACTAGCATCGCCTAAGTTTCCTACTCTTTTATCTTTAAAATAGGCACCATGTGCTTGAGCTGAATCTTCTATAACCTTAAGGTTAAACTCTTTAGCTAGAAGAGTGATCTCATCCATCTCAACAGCTTGACCATAAAGATGAACAGGCATAATAGCTTTTGTTTTAGAGGTGATCTTTTCTCTAATCTTTTGAGTGTCTATGTTGTAAGTATCTATGTCTGGCTCTACTAGTATAGGTACTAAAGAGTTTTCGCTAATGGATAGAATAGATGCTATGTAGGTATTGGATGGAACTATTATCTCATCACCACTATTAAAAACACCTAGCTCTTTATACGCTCTTATGATTAGAGTGAGTGCATCTAGCCCATTTGCTACCCCTATAGTATATTTAGTTTTACAACATTCGCTAAACTCTTTTTCAAACTCATCGCATTGGCTACCCTGAAGATACCAACCACTATCTATAACTTTGGTGCAAGCTTCTATAAGCTCCTCTCTGTATTGTTGATTTATGGTTTTTAAGTCTAAAAATGGGAGCATCTGGATTACCTTTTATAAATTTTTTAAAACTTTAGCAGGAATACCGCCTGCTACAACATCTGCTGGGATGGATTTTGTTACTACTGAGCTATTTGCAATAACGGAATTTTTACCAATCCTAACACCTTTTAATATCTTGACATTTGAACCTATAAAGACATTCTCTTCTAAAACTACCTTAGCTGTTTTTATACTTTTTATATCTAGTCTTAAATCTGGTTCAATATTATGAAAATCACTATCAACTATTTCACAATTTATCCCGATAAGGCACTTTGCTGATATCTCTATTCCTTCACCTTCTGCTATCATAATAGCATTATTGTTGATAAAACAATCATCTGCTATGGTTATAGTAGAATCGCTGTTTCTTGACTCTATATAGGAGTAAGTGCTATAGAAAAGTGGCGATTGTTCAATCCCTATCATCACATTTTTACCAAAGTTTATCTTTCCTAAGCCATTAAATTGAACAGCTTGATTTATGATAGGTTTTCCATCAATATTTTTCGCCGTTGATAAAAATTTGTACTTCAGTATTCTAGGGAGTTTAAATAGATAATAGATGGTTTTTTGTTTTAACTTTCTCAATAGTCTCATAGATATCTTTTGTATTTTTGTTTTGTTTTTATATATTGTGTTTCATCTATATTTAACATGTAGTTTTGAGGTGTTTCATCTATAACAACAGCACCAAATTTTTTATGAAAAGACAACACTTTGTCATTTCCCTTAGTTACATCAAAATGAGACCTCTTGAAATTTAACTTATAGAAACCAAACTCATATATCTGTAGGGCAGATTCAATTGCCGTAGAGGTTGGAGCACCATCTTTAATGATCCAGCTACCCCAAGAAAAAGAGCTATCTATAAAATCATAAACTCGCACGAGTCCAAGTTTCTCTTTTACTTTAGACTCTATTACAAAGTAAAACTCCTCTTTATTTAGCTCTTTAACCTTGTAGCTTTTTATCCAAGTTCTTTGATCTTCAATAGTTCCAGTTACTTTAGAAAGGTATTTTGTTTTGTCTTGATTAGTTCTTAATGCAAAAATAAACTCAGCATCTTCAAGCTCTACAGCTCTTAAGTTGATGTTTTTACCACAAATTAGCATGAGAGCAGTTCTAAAAACTTATTGTAATCACTAATATAATCATCAGCGTTATAGAAATCATCTGCTAAAACCATAAGAACACAATCTTTGCTAAAGTTATGCATAACACCCCAGATAAGAGCATCTTGAAAGAGTCCTACATGTGGCTTGTTCAGTTCAAAGGTTTCTTTAGTCTTACCGTTATCAAGTGTTACACTACAGCTACCGCTAACAGCTATTAAAAACTGCTTTGTTTTATAGTGTGAATGGTTTCCCCTAGGAACACCATCTTGAGTGCCATAGATATAAAAAACCCTTTTTATCTCAAATGGAATCTCTCTATTTTCTTCGAGTGCAATCAATGAGCCTCGCTCATCCCCTAACACTTTAAGATTAAATAGTTTTTTATTTTTCATATTTAGCTAAATACCACTCAATAGTCTTTACGATTCCACTATCAAAGTTTTCATCAGCCCTCCAGCCAAGCCTGTCTTCTAGTTTTGTCGCGTCAATAGCATATCTTCTATCATGTCCAGCTCTGTCTTCTACAAAAGTAATCAGTTCTTTATAGCTTACATCTTTAGGAACTTTTATATCAAGTATGCTACAGATAGCATCAACTATCTGAAGATTAGTTCTCTCATTTCTTCCACCGATATTATAAACATTAGCTTCTTTACCCGTATGATATACTAAATCAATACCCCTGCAGTGATCAAGAACGAAAAGCCAATCTCTGATGTTTTTACCATCGCCATAGATAGGGATGCTCTCACCTGCAAGTGCTTTTCTTATGATAGTTGGTATCAGTTTTTCATCGTGTTGTTTTGGTCCATAGTTGTTAGAACAGTTTGTGATAACTGTGTTCATGCCGTAAGTTTCTTGATAGCTTCTTACTATCATATCGCTCGATGCTTTACTTGCACTATATGGAGAGTTTGGAGCATATGGAGTTTCCTCTGTAAAAAGGTCTGTCTCATTAAGAGTTCCATAAACTTCATCTGTTGAGATATGATGAAATCTACAGTTTTTGTATACCTCTTTGTATATGAAAGGTTTCTCCATCCAGTAGCTACGAGCTACATCAATAAGCGTAAAAGTTCCATTTACATTTGTTTCTATAAATACCCCTGGGTTTTTGATAGAGTTATCTACATGTGACTCTGCTGCAAAGTGAATAACACCTTGTATATCATACTCATTAAATATAAATTCAACGAGTTCACGATTGCAGATATCACCTTTTATAAACTTGTATCTAGGGTTAGACTCGCACTCTTTTAAGTTTTCTAAGTCACCTGCATAGGTAAGCAAATCTAAGTTTATTAAGTTGTACTCTTCATATTTATCTAAAAAATATGGTACAAAATTACTTCCAATAAATCCTGCTGTCCCTGTTAATAATATACTTTTTTTATTCATTATTTTCTCTCTCCCATCTTTTTTAAACATTCATCCAAAGAATCTTTGTAATATGGAATCATTATACTAAAATCTTCTTTTATTTTTGATTTATTAAGTAAAGAGTAGTGGGGTCTTGTTGCGGGAGTAGGGTACTCTTTTGTTTCAATAGGATTGATTTGACAATCAAGTTTAGCCATCCTCATAATCTCTTTTGCAAAATCATACCAGCTTAAAACACCCTCGTTTGAGTAGTGATATACCTCTACATGTAGAGTGTTGATATTTTCAACTATATCTAAGATAGCTTTAGCCAAATCTCTAGCATAAGTAGGAGTTCCAACTTGATCAAAGATGACACCAAGAGACTCTTTTTCTTTGCCAAGACGAAGCATAGTTTTTACAAAGTTAGCACCAAAACTACTATAAACCCAAGATGTTCTGATGATGATAGAATTCAGTGGATTTATAGCTATCATAGCATTTTCACCATCAAGTTTTGTTTGACCATAAACACCATTAGGATTAGTTTTATCATCTTCATTATATGGTTTATAATTCTTACCATCAAAAACATAATCGGTTGAGATATGAATAAATTTGATATTTTTATCTTTGGCGATTTGAGCTAAATTTTTAACTGCTAGATGATTTACTAAGTTAGCAGACTCTACATCTGTCTCAGCCTTATCTACTGCTGTATATGCTGCGGAGTTTATGATAATATCTATCCTGTTTTTGTCTATGAAACTTTCTACATATAGATAAGAACTAATATCTAAGTCATCTCTACATGTAAAGAAAAAATTGTAGTTGTAATCACTAGAGAGTTCTCTAAGTTCACTACCCACTTGCCCGTTTGAGCCAGTTACTAAGATGTTAAGCATAGTAGTCTGTCCCATATTCAAAAATATCATCTGTTTTTGCTAGCTTTGGTTGCACCTTGTCTTTAGCAGATAGTTTGAGCTGTGCATGTGAAAGAACCCAGTCAATTCCTAGTGCTTCATCATCAAAAGCTATGCCTCTATCATTCTCTGGACTATAGTAGTTGTCTACTTTATAGGCAAAGGTTGTATTGTCCTCTAGAACAACAAATCCATGTGCAAATCCACGAGGTACTAAAAGTTGCTTTTTATTTTTGCCACTTAATTTTATAGCTACATGTTTACCAAATGTTGGACTTCCTTTGCGGATATCAACAGCTATATCTAAAACACTGCCCTCAATCACACGAACTAGTTTAGTTTGTGCATCTGGCGCTAATTGGTAGTGAAGACCACGCAAGACACCCTTGGAGCTTTTAGATTCATTATCTTGGCAGAAGTTTATCTTGTAACCTAAAAATTCTTCAAGCTTATCCGCCCTAAATGTTTCTATAAAATAACCTCTATCATCCCCATGCACCTGTGGCTCTATAATTACTACATCTTTTATATCTGTTCTTATAAAATTCATCTATAATTTACCTTGCTTGGCTCTTCTGATAAGATACTGCCCATATTGATTTTTCTTTAGAGGTTGAGCAAGTTCTATCAGCTTTTCCTTGGAAATATATCCCATCTCAAAAGCTATCTCTTCAATACATGCAACTTTTAATGATTGTCTATTTTCAATAGTTTGTATAAACATACTAGCTTCAAGCAGGCTCTCATGAGTTCCAGTATCTAGCCATGCATAGCCTCTACCCATTAGCTCAACTTTTAATCTTTTTTCATCAAGATAGTTTTGGTTAAGAGTTGTTATCTCTAACTCTCCACGCTCGCTAGGTTTGACATCTCTAGCTTTTTCAATAACATCGTTAGGATAAAAGTATAGACCAACAACCGCATAGTTACTTTTGGGCTCTGTTGGTTTTTCCTCTATGGAGGTAACAACTCCATCACCATTAAATTCGGCAACACCATATCTCTGGGGATCTTTTACATAATAGCCAAACACAGTAGCACTATCGTCTTCTTTGACATTTTTGACACTCTTTGCAAGAAGTTCTGACAATCCATGCCCATAAAATATATTATCACCTAAAATAAGAGAGACATCATCATCACCTATAAACTCTTCACCTAAGATAAAGGCTTGAGCTAAGCCATCAGGAGATGGCTGAACAATATAGGAAAATTGCATCCCTATATCACTACCATCACCTAAAAGTTCTTCAAATCTTGGCAGGTCTTTTGGAGTAGAGATGATTAATATCTCAGTGATTCCTGCAAGCATCAATACTGATAGTGGATAATATATCATCGGTTTATCATAGATAGGTACGAGTTGTTTGGAAACACCTTTTGTGATTGGATAGAGTCTTGTTCCGCTACCACCTGCTAATATTATACCTTTCATTTACTCTCCTTTGTCGTTAGTTGATTTTTCTAGTCCGTTGAGACATATATAGCGATTGAGTGCAAAGTTTTTTTCTAAAATTTTGTTGTTTATATCACCAGCTTCGCTTCCAAAGTTTTTCTTGTGCCATAGATGGTAAACATTGGCTGTGTTTCTGCAAGATTTAAGCTCTATGCCTAATCCTCTAAATCTCCAGCCTAAATCAACATCCTCTCCGATAGCTGGATATTTGTAATCTTCATCAAAACCATTGATAGCTTGTATATCTTTTTTATAGCATGAAAAATTACATCCGATTATATATTTTACAACTCTGTCTTTTAATAGAAGTTTATTGATAATACTCTTTGGTGAGATGTAGATGCCCTCTTCATAATGTCGTATGCCATCTTGATGAAGTGAGGCTATGTTTTTTATATAGGATGAACTTAGTTTATCTATGCTTATACCGTCATTATAAACTTTTTGGGTTACACCCTCTCCAAGTTCACTTCTTTTTCCGCAACATACTTTTTTATCTTCACTACATGCTACATGTCCCTCTATAAATCTTTTGTGAGGTACTACATCTCCATCTATAAATATCAGGTAATCTCCTGTAGATTTTTTAATAGAGTTATTGAGTGCTATAGCCTTTCTCCAGCCATCATCTTTTTGGGTAAAGTGTCGTATGTTGTCGTAGTTTAAAGAGTCTACAAACTCTTTCATAACTCGACTCTCTCCATCTTCAGAGATTATAATTTCATCTGCTTTGAGAGTTTGATTTTGAAGTGCTTTTAGGACGATATTTAGAGATTTTATGTTTGTATAAACAGATATGATAATGGATATTTTGTTTAATCTCACTAAATAACACCCTTAAAATATTCAATACTCTTTTTTAGACCATCTTCAAGTTTAATTTTTGGTTCCCAAGCTAACTCTTTTTTAGCTAGTGTAATCATAGGTTGTCTTTGAAGTGGGTCATCTTGTGGAAGTGGTTCAAAGATGATTTTTGAACTGCTATCTGTTAGCTCGATGATCTTTTGAGCAAGTTCAAGCATTGTAAACTCATCAGGATTGCCGATATTTACAGGACCTGTAAATTCAGCAGGGGATCGCATAAGTTTTATCATGCCATCTATTAAATCATCTATATATTGAAAACTTCTAGTTTGAGTTCCATCTCCATACATAGTAATATCTTGACCTTTTAATGATTGGACGATAAAGTTACTAACCACTCTACCATCATCAGGGTTCATGTAGGGACCATAGGTATTGAAGATGCGTATAACCTTAATCTGAACATTATGCTGTCTGTAGTAATCAAAAAATAGAGTTTCAGCACATCTTTTACCCTCATCATAACAGGCACGGATACCAGTTGTGCTAACACTACCTCTGTAGGTTTCAGGCTGTGGGTGAACTTCAGGGTCGCCATAAACTTCACTTGTGCTTGCTTGGAGAATCTTAGCCTTACACTTTTTGGCAATATCAAGCATATTTATAGCACCAATTACAGATGTACGAGTAGTAGCAACCGGATCAAATTGATAGTGAGGAGGAGAAGCGGGACATGCAAGATTATAAATCTCATCAACTTCTAGTGAGATAGCATCTTGAACATCATGTCTGATGAGTTCAAAGTAGGGATTATCTAACATATCTAAAATATTATCTTTGGAACCTGTAAAAAAATTATCAAGACAGATGACCTCATTTCCCTCTTTTAAAAGTCTTCTACAAAGATGATTACCAACAAAACCAGCACCACCTGTTACTAAGATTCTTTTTTTCATATGATTTTTGACCTTTTTAAAAATTATACTATTTTACAATAAGTTTGCTGATTTTATGCAATCATATACTTTTTTAGTGCTTATTTGCTTCATGCAGATATTATCTTTACAGTTTTTCATCACCTCTGTTTTGTAGCAAGGACTACACTCTAGGTGCATGCTAATTATATGAACCTTGTTAAATGGGGTTTGATATGGACCAGTCACATCAGCTGGTGTTGGACCTATGAGGGCAAAAACCTCTGTATCTACTGCTGAAGCTATATGTGCTGTTCCTGTGTCTGTAGATACTAGCCCAAGAGCATTGCTGATGACACCGATGAGATCTACTAAAGATGTTTTACCAACTAGGTCTATGACACCATCTGGGTATGGTTTTAGAGTGTCAAAAAATTCATCTTCACCCTTGTTCCCAACTATGACAACCTTTGTTTCATTTGAGAGTTTTTGTATGAGTTCAATCCAGCTACTATCTTCCCAGGCACGGTAGTTTAAAATATTTCTTTTTTGATGGGAATTACTTGGACTGATGATGATATATTTTTCAGGTAAATTATATCTTTTTTTTATCTCATCTTTGGGGGTTCCAATCAAGTTTGGAAAACTTTTTTGAAGTATATCTTGATCAATTATATTTTTAAAGATTGATTTTGTGATTTCAACCATATGTGTAATATCTTTTGCAATTTTTGTATCTGTAAAAAAATATCCTATTTTTTGAGTTGCAAGGATGCTCTTTACTAAGCTTTTAAACTGTTTGCCACTTTCAAAATTTATGAGTATATCGTAAGGGTTTTCTTTTGAATTTTTTATAATTTCTTTTTTCTGTGTACTTAAAAAAAGAGGTATTTTTTTGTGCTTTAAGGGATAGACTCTGTTTACTCTTTTGTCTTTTTTAAAGAGTGAAGCAGTTCCTGGGGTAGATACAAAATCTATGATTGTTTCATCGCCAAATTGTAGTTTGAGTGCTGAAATAACACTAGTTGCATAGACTAAATCACCTAGAGCCCCACATCGTATAACTATAACTCTTGTCGCATTATTGGGCATATATATCTCCTTAACCGGTATTTTAACAGAAATTTAGATAAAATACTAAACCCAAATAATTCCATAAGAATAAAAAATTTAAACTATCATTGCACTCAAGGCAGGTTCATTAAAAATTTACACCACCAATAAGGTGGCTTAAAATTTTTACTAAACATCCCTTAAGCACAAGCATAGATAAATTTTATAAATCCTTATGGAATTATTTGGGCTAAAAATTTAAATATGGAAAT
>JAYEGN010000005.1:0-26638 GCA_034659115.1 Campylobacterota bacterium | reverse complement strand
CTGAAAGTGCTGGGTGGTGAGTATCTCCCCAGTTTATTTCACGACCACGGATATTACCTTGGCGTAAAACTGCTTTTGAATCTTCATCAAATCCATACCCTTGCCATGGCTCAGGTGTAAATACAGCTATGTATTTTAAGAGTCTCATACCTGGAACACCATATACTAACATTTGACCAGATTGTCCACCAGAACTAAATACAATATACTCATTTCTCCCACCAGTAGGGATATATGTCTTAGCAGCACGGATAACATCATTTTCAGTTAAACCACGAGCTTTCATAACTTTTTGTAGTTCACCACCAGCTCCAGACGCAACCGTCGCAGCAAGAGTTGTACCTAAAATAAGTGTAGAAAGCTTATTCAATGTTTTGCTCATTTTCTTCTCCTTAAAATTCCTTTGAGTACATAATAAAATATACTCAAATGATTCAAAATAATATACTATTTCAGGTGTTGATAATTTGACTAAGGTCAAAATATAAGTTTAATTTTTATATTTAAGATTATTTCTTTTTATAATGAGAGATTAAGCTGTTTAAATCTTTTTGTAAATTTTGTAGGTTTATGGTTGAAGATGTTAATTCCTCGAGGGATTGAATAATTGCGTCCTCTTTTTTTGTTAATTCATTATCTATGTTTTCATTATCCATAATACTTATAAACTCTAGTAAATCTTCAATATTTTTTTCAACACTCTCTAGTGACTTGTAGGAATGCTCTATAGATTTACTTGAATATTTGATAGAATTATTAATATTTTCGATAATAAAATTAAAATTGTTTGATGCTTCTAAAAGTTCTTTAGAGTTATCTGCAACCTCAATAGGTTCTAAATTTTTAATTGTTGAGTTTGTGATAATATTTTTTGAAGTAGTAGTAAACTTTTGTATAAAATGTATAAGATCCCTTAGCTGTGTAAATAGATATAGCAGTAGTAGCAACAAAGAAGAAAAGAGTATATACTGCATGTTCTTGTAGCTATTTAAATTTTCTTTATAATGAGAGCTATACAAGTCAATAAGTTCGTTAAATTCAACTACTAATTTTAAGTTTGTTTTATAGATGTTATTTACATTCTTTTCTAAGATAAGGGATGAGTATGTTGAAACTGTCTTACTGTAATCCCTAAAGTTTTGAACCAACAAATAAAATTCATTCCACAATAGAACAATCTCTTCATTCTTTTTTTTGATTGAAATAGAATCCACTTGATTGGCAATAATATTTTTTTTATTTAGATTATTGATGAATTTCTTAATAGAATCATCTAGTGCTTGAGTTGAAATATTTTGATTTTTATAGATATAAAAAATATTTTTAGCTATCTCTTGTGTAAAACTTTTTTGTTCATTTATCAAATCAAGTTGTTCTTTATTTATTTTATTTTGATGTGATATATTATTAAAGAGCAAAGCTAAAATTATAGAAAGTGAAAATATGAGTGCTCCAACTATTTTTATTTTAGTCATTTCCTATCCCCTTTAAAGCAAGCTTATCAAGTACACTAACCTTTCCCTGTATTATATCAATTATTTTATTTCGTTTTAGCCTGTTTAGTACACGAGAAAGAGTTGCAGGTTGAATATGCAATATAAGTGAAATATCATGTCTCTTTAATTTATTAAACATATCTATATCTGAGTCTAACATTTGTGCAACTTTTTGAACGGAATCGAAGACAAATTCCCTGTTTATTAATGAATCAAGCTTTTGTGATCTTGCACCAACCTCTTGTAGTAACTCTAAACATAAACGATTTTTCTTTAAAAAATGTTTTTTAAATTCATTATAATCTATACTTAAAATTGAGGAATGTTCGATTAGGGAAACATTGGTGCTGGAGAGTAGAGTATCGCTGCTTATATCGGATATCTCAGATATAAGTGTGTTGCTATACATGTAGTATAGAAAGATCTCATTTGAATGTTTGTCAATTTTATATGATTTAGCTTGCCCGGTGACTAAAAAGAGCAAATTATTACTCTTTTGATTTTCATAATAAAGGATATACTCACTTTGATAATGATGAATAGATGATATGCTACTGAGTTGTTCTATTTCATTAAGGTTTAGATTGTTGAAAAAATCTAGAGATTGTATTATCTGCTTTATTGACAAAATAAACCTAGTCTATAACAATTGGACAATCTTTTTGTGTAATATCAAATCTAAAAAGATTAGCCTTTGTTTTAGCACTTATATAAACATAAGAGGTGTTGATACCAGCTGCTAGAAATTTACTAGATGATTGACAAACACCTGTTGTTATCGCTTTTTTCATTCTTGAATGATCTTCTTTTCTTATGCTCTCATCACTTTTTACACCTGAATTTATTTCAAATGTATAAACAAGAGTTGTTCCTATGTTTTTAATCTTTGTAAGTGTTGTGTATTTGTCTACCGCCTGAGGAAGCGTCTCTGAAATTTCTTGTGCAACTAACTTTGCTATCTCTTTATTTTGTTTTTTAATCTCTTTTTGAGGAAATTCACTACTCTTTACTTTTGGATCAGAAGCAAATAGGGTGAGTGAAAGTGATAGCAGGGTTAAAATTATTTTATCTTTGTACATGTAAGCTCTTTTTTTTAAAACATTATAGCAAAGAAAGGGTAGGTTAATATTTGATTTTAATCAATAATTGCAATAATCGGCTAAGGAATCAGAATTGAAATAAATTTGATTCCTAAGAACATAAAGAGGTGCCTTAGTCTTGTTGTTGCCTCATATAAGAGGGAATATCTAGGTAGTTGTCATCAAAATCACCACCAACTACTAATTTTGGGCGAAGTACAGCTTTTGGTGCAGGAGTATCATTGATAAAGTCTTCATTGTTTGTGCCAACATTTAACTCTTTTTCAAAACCAGTAGCAACTATTGTAATTTTGATATAAGTAGGCTCAATATCATTATCTGTAGAAGTACCCCAAATAACCTCTGCATCTTCATGTGCACTCTCATGTATAACATTCATAGCATCTGAAATCTCCATGAGTGGGAAATCTGGATGCATCTTAAAGTGAACCAATACCCCCATAGCACCATTTATAGTCATATTGTCTAATAATGGAGATTCTATAGCAGCTTTTATAGCTTCATAAGCTGCATTTTCACCTTCAAATTCGCCAACCCCCATAAGTGCCATACCTTTATGACTCATTACGGTTTGTAAATCGGCAAAGTCAAGGTTGATATCATTTTCTCCACTTGCAAGAATAACCCCAGAGGTTCCACTCACAGCTTGAGCTAAAACAGCATCTACTATCTTAAAACTCTCTTTCATTCCAAGTCGTCTATCTATAATAGAGAGAAGTTTATCATTTGGAATCACAACTATAGAATCACTCTCTTTTTTTAACTCTTCAAGTCCAGTCTCAGCAAGTTTAAGGCGTTTTTTACCTTCAAAACCAAAAGGCTTTGTAACTATAGATATGGTTAATGCACCTACCTCTTTAGCTATTTGGGCAACAATAGGAGCAGCGCCAGTTCCAGTTCCACCACCTAAGCCAGCAGAGATAAATACAATATCAGCACCCTCTAAGGCAGTTCTGATTTCATCATAATTTTCTATTGCTGAGTCTTTGCCAATGAGTGGTTTCATTCCAGCACCAAGACCTTTAGTGAGTTTGGCACCTATCTGAATCTTAGCAGCACCATTTGCTTCATGAAGGACTTGTGCATCAGTATTTACCATGATTAGCTCAATGTTTGACACACCTTCTTTAATCATATGTCCAATCATATTTCCACCACCGCCACCAACGCCAACAGCGATTATCTTAGCGCCACTAACATTGTTTGCCTCTTCTACTAAAAATGGTTCCATTATCTTACTCCTTTAAAATAGCTGGGTAGCCCAGTTCCAAAATTTGTTAAAAGCTCCAGCTTCATCACTTTTCTTCTCTTTTTTAGTTGGTAATTTAACCATAACTTCTTTCTCTTCTTCCATAGGTTCAGCGATAGGTATATCCGGTTCGTCTGAAAAGTTAACACTGCTTTGAGATGTTGGTATCTCATTGGAGTGCCGCACTCTTTTGTTTACATCTATTTCATAAGGAGTAAAGGCATCTGCACTATACATTATCAAGCCTATTGCACTTGAGTATTCTGCACTTCTTAGGTTATCAAAAAGTCCATCCATCTCTATTGGACGAGCTAAGCGAACAGGCATAGATCCGAATGTTGCAACGCTCAAGTCTCTAATGCCCTCCATTTTTGAAAAACCGCCAGTAAGAACAATTCCAGCACCAAGTTGATCTTTAAGACCACTATTTTCTATAAACTGTGCTAGAATCATCAGCGTTTCTTCAACTCTCGCAAATATTACATTGTTCACAACCTCAAGAGATACCTCATGGGTCGTATTTTCATCACCAATTATTGGAAGTTCAATAAGCTCATTGTTTGGTGTTAATAATGAACCATAATCTAATTTTACCTTATCAGCAATATTTAACGGTGTATGAAGCGCCATAGAGAGATCGCTAGTAACATGATTTGAGCCAACACCAAGAAAATCATTATATTTTATGGCATTACCAGAGTGAATGATGATATTACTCGTATTTCCACCCATATCTATGACAGCAACACCTAACTCTTTTTCATCACTATTTATAGTTGCTATAGAGGAGGCATAGCCATTTAGTACAATGTTTTCTACTTCCATTCCAGCACCACGAACAGCTTTTTTTAAGTTGTTAAGATTTGATTTTTGAGTTGTGATTATATGTGTTTCTACTTCAAGTCTTGAGGCATTCATCCCTAGTGGGTCTTCTATAAAATCTTGATCATCAACTTTAAAGTTAAATGGAAGTGCATGTAAGACATCATATTCATTTGGTATGTTAGCATTATAAAGAGAGGTTTGCATAACTTTTTTAATCTCTTCTAGATGAATCTCTTTATTTTGTATATTTACAATACCATTTGAATTTAAACTTTTAGTATAAGCACCAGAGATAGAAACAACAGCTGTTTTTACATCACTACCCGCAACTCTTTTAGCATCAGATACAGCAGTCTTAATGGATTTAGAAGCTAACTCTATGTTAGTAATACTTCCTTTTTTTAAACCTTGTGCAGTTGAAGTTCCTGCACCTGTGATAGCTATTGAGTTGTCGTCAGATATTTCAGCAATAATTGCACATATCTTAGTAGAGCCAATATCTATGGCTAAAACAGTTCTACTCAAATCAGAGTCCTTCTATCAATATTGTTGTTTTATATTCATTTTGCAAGTTTTTTACTAAGCCTTGGTTGAATATAGCATCTTTTAATCCAGCTATTGGATTGCCTGCATAAGTGTTAGTGTTATTAAGCAGTTTTTGTTCCAATATATTATATAAAACAACATTCCCATCATTGAGCAGGACAAATCCTCTTTTTTCTTGAGAAATGAACAGAGAATTAAGAAATTCATTGGCTTGTTTGGCATCTAGCTCTGTTAGTTTTGAAGCATCTGCATTTGTAATATAATCTGTTGTTGTGCCGTTGAATGTTTCTATGGAATTTTGAGCTAATTCAAGAAGTTTACTCTTTTTTTGTTCAGCTATAAAAGTTGATAAAAGCTCCTTTTTTGCCTCTTCAAAAGATTTTATTCTTGAGGGATTAACTTTGAGTAATTTAAATGTATAGTACTCATCATCCGCTATGATAGGTTTCAAATATGGAGATGTTAAAGAGAGTTTTGATATCTTCTCTAAAGCTTCCGCCCCATAAGGATTGTAAGATGCAGAGATTTTAGCGTTTAGAATTTCTATATCTGAAGATAACTTATCTTTTTTATAAGCGATATATGCCCTAAGTGCAGAATCTTTAGTCGCTTTATCATTAAGCTTAATAATTACAGCACTTCTAGCACCTTCTAATGGTAGCAACTTTCCTTCAACATCTTTGAAGTGTGTTTTATTTGCTATATAGTGCTCTTTTATCTTAGTTTCATCGTATTTATTAGAAACTCTTTCTTGTTTTATATAGGCTATTTCATAACTAACTTCTGTCATAAACTCCTGCTGCTTTGTTTCCCAGTATGATTTTAGTAGTTTGTCTGAAGTATCAACTTCAATCTGTTTATCATTTAAAACTTTATAGTTTATTTTATCTGCGATGTTAGTTATTGTGTTTATGATATTAAGCTCATTTTCACTAACCTCTACCGGAAGTAAAGTGAGAGTTTTTTGAATAAGGAGTTGTTTTCTTGTACTCTCTTCATACTCTTTTACTGTAATATTGTTTCTTGAGAGAACCTGTTTATAAACTTCTTTATTAAACACACCATTATCAAAAAAGTACTGCTCAGTCTTTAACTTAGCTAAGACCTCTTCATCGCTAACAGATAGCTTGTATGAATGTGCAAGATTTAATATAAGTGCTTGATTCGTTAACTCTTTAAGTGCTTGAGATTCAAGACCAAAACTTTTTGCTTTTTCTTCGTCAAAATTTCCTTGAAACATCTTGTTGTATTGGTTGTAAAGGTTTGAATATGTTTTTATCAATTCACCTTTTGTAATCTCTACATCACCAACTTTAGCTACTGCATGTGCTTTTTCTCCATAATCGTATTGTCCCCAGCCAACAAAACCAGCTCCAACAAAAGCTATAGTTGAAATCCAAATAGTTATAATGAGATATTTTTTATGTCTTTGCATCCATGAAATCATTAGTTTATTACCTTATCTATGTTATTTTCGTAATTTTATGTAAATTCGTATTAAAACTTGATAAAAATAGGATAGAAAAGATATAATTTTGTTATGAAAAATGAAGAATTGAAAAAAAGAGATTTGGATGTGTTATGGCATCCTTGTACTCAGATGAAAGATCATGAAACGCTACCGTTGATTCCTATAAAAAAGGCAGATGGTGTATATTTAGAAGATTTTGAAGGCAATAGGTTTATTGATGCTGTTAGTAGTTGGTGGGTAAATATTTTTGGACACACTAACAGCTATATAAATCAAAAGGTAAAAGAGCAGTTAGATACCCTAGAACATGTGATTTTAGCAGGCTTTACACATGAGGGTGTCATCAGACTCTCTGAGAGGTTAGTAAAACTAACACCAGAGGGTTTAAATAAATGTTTCTATTCAGATAATGGTTCAAGTGCCGTTGAGGTCGCACTGAAAATGAGTTATCACGCACACCTAAACGATGGTAAAAAAGATAAAAATGTTTTTGTTTCACTAACAAACTCTTATCATGGTGAGACTATTGGCGCGCTTAGTGTTGGTGATGTTGAACTCTATAAAGACACTTATGAACCACTACTGTTAAAAACAATACAAACACCGGTACCTACTGATATGAGCATAGAAGCCGCAAGAGTTGCAGCAGATGAGTTTGAAAAATTATGTATAGAAAAATCAAAGGAGATAAGTGCAATCATTTTAGAGCCGTTAGTCCAAGGGGCTGGCTACATGCATATGTATCATGAAGAGTTTTTAGTTTTAGTTCGTGATATCTGCAATAGATATGATATACATCTTATTGCAGATGAAGTTATGGTTGGATTTGGAAGAACGGGTGAACTATTTGCATGTCAAAAAGCCAAGATAACACCTGATTTTATAGTTCTATCTAAGGGATTAACTGGTGGTTACTTGCCTCTTTCAGTTGTACTGACAACAGATGAGATTTATGCAAAATTTTACTGTGATTATAGTGAGTATAAAGCGTTCTTGCACTCTCATTCTTATACTGGAAATGCACTTGCATGTAGTGCTGCTAATGCAACTTTGGATATATTTGAAAATAATGATGTAATAGAACAAAATAGAGTTACTTCAAACTATATGGCTCAAAAACTACAAAAATTTAAAAATCTTAAAAATGTTGCTTCTATAAGACAAACAGGTATGATATGTGCGGTAGAGTTAAAAGGTTATGAGCCATCACAACGCATCGGTTTAAAAGTTTATGAATATGGATTAAAAAATGGAGTTTTATTAAGACCACTCGGACATGTAGTCTATTTTATGCCACCATACATCATAACAGAACAAGAGATAGATATTATGATGGACACAGCTTATGAGGCTATAAAATTATTGGGTTAAGACCCAATAATAAGTTTTCTATCTTGTGCTAAAATAACACAATGGCGTTATCCTAAAATAATCTTTTCAATATCTTGAGCTAACATGACTCCCTCTTTATGCCAAAGAGTTGAGTTCCTGTTTTCGTAGATAATCATTGTGGGAACTTGGGTTATGGCAAATTTTTCAGCTAAATCACTAGACTCTCCACAGTCTATGTCTAATATAGAAACATTTTCATATTTATCATCTATCTCTTCTAGTTCAAAATCTAAAGCCATGCAAGCATCACAATACTCTGAACCAAATTTTAATATAACTATCTTTTTTTTAGCAAACTCTTCTTCTAAAGTTTGTGTAAAATTCATCTCATCTACTTCTATATATGCCATATTTTTTCCTTAGTATAAATTGTTAGTGTTAGAAGAGGTGTCAAGCATTAGCAGCCTACAACTTTTTTCTAATATGGCTAATTTTTTAGCCATCTCATGTAGGTCACGATTATATGCATAAACACCATACCCTCGTATAATGATAATATTTGTCTTTTTTGTTTGAAAATAATAGGCAATTTCACTTTGTGCTCTATCATACCAATTTTCAAACTGCTTAGGGTTAAATATCTCTATAGAACCAAACTCTTTATATCCAAAATAATCTTTTGGAGTTATGATATTGTGTTCAAGTGAGTAAGCAGTTGTAAAAGGCGGTATAGTAAATGATATATATTTGGCATCTGATATTTGTGAATATATACTAAAGTGTATATTTGAATCTATGCTAGCCAAGTTCCATCTATAATCTTTTTTAAAATATAACTCTGTAAGTGAATTATCATTTATTGCGTCAAAAACTGCTTCTTTTGTGTTAATAATAAAACGGTTAGACTCAGTTTTAGCCGAGATAGAGCCATGATAAATACCAAAAAAATCTTTTCTAAACATAGATAAGGCTAGAGTTGATAATTGATTTTTTAGGCGCTCTCTATTCATATAAAACCTTTGTTTTGAATCTATGATGTAAGTATATAGTTAAAAAGTTAAAAACAAGCCCAATAACACCAGCATGAAATCCAAAAGGTTTAGCTGGTAGTGGTGTAAGTAAGAAGAGAAGGGTGAAACTCACTCCAACTAAAATCCCATAGAGTATGCTTTTGTAAGATAGTTTTTTGAGATGGACTCCGAGCATGATAGCAGGGGCGATATGCACTAAAATCTCTAGTTTTATCTGGATAAGCCACCAGATAGTTGATGGTAGGTTAATGGCTAGGACTACCATCAATGCCATTATGAACCAAGAGAATATTTTCCCAATATATGTTAGTTTTTTTTGTGAGGTATTTGGGTTTTGTTTATGGTAGATATCTTGTGTAAAGAGTGATGCAATAGCAAGCATTGCACTATCTACCGTCGACATGATTGCGGCAACTGCTGCAGCTACAAAGATGGTAATAACTATACTCATCCCCTCTATATGCATCAGTTTGTTCAACATAAGAAGAATTATCTGCTCACTTCCCGCTTTATCTAGGTCAGGAAAGTGAGCTGAGCCTATGATGGCTATGATGATAAGGGGCAGAGTTGTTAAGAGTGGCATAATCACCATAAGAGTAAGAGAACGACGAAGTGTAGTTTCGTTTTTAGCGGAGTAGATACGCTGAATAGCTTGAGGGTAGACTGAAATTCCAAAAAAGATAAGAATTAAGACACTAGCCCAAGTTATCTGATTTGAGAGTGTCACCTCTGAAAAAAGTTGAGGAGTATTTTGCAAAAAGAGAGCTGTGTTTTGTTCTAGTGAACCATAATGAATCATCACAACACTAAAGATAATAATAACTCCAACAAAGAGTAAAATACCTTGAATAGCATCTGTCCAAGCAACGGAACGCATACCACCAAGTGTTTCATAGATAACCATAATGATAGACATGAAGATAATACCTTCGGTAAATCCAATGCCACCACCCGTTACATACTCCATGATATAACCGATAGCCTTAAGATTTGTGAGCATATAGTTAGAGAGTGCAAAGATAGAGATTCCAACTACTATATAGGTAAGTGTAGAGGAGTTATATCGAAAGTTTATATAGTCGCCAACTGTTATAAAGTTATGTTTTTTACTAATAGGATAGAGTTTTGGGGCATAGAGTAGATAGCCTGCAACTATGGCTATCATGAATGTAACACCTACAAGAAAAAACCAACCGTTACGATAAGCACTTCCCGCAAAACCAATAAGTGAATTTCCACTATACTGTGTTGCATACATAGTAAGAAAGAGGACTGTAACACCAAAGCCTTGACCGCCAAGATAGAACTCTTTAAGTGTCTCTTCTTTTGAAGCAAATTTACCTGCAAAACCTATGAGAATAAGAGAGCTGAGATAAGCTACTAAAAACCAGATTCCGCTATCTGAGAGTAGGGCTTCGTTACTCATGAGTATCTTTCAAACTTTTCCATTTTTTTTCAATAATAAATATAAGGGTGATAGCATAAAGTATCGTCGCACCTAAAGAGACATAAACCCATAGTGGAACACCGTAATAAATCTCTGAACTAAAAAAGGGGATAGTGAGGATGAGGAGTAAAAAAGAGAGTTTAAGCATAAAGAGGAGGTTACTTGAACCAACCCTTCATTTTATCTATGGCACTCTCAAGAATAGTTTCATGGGGTTTTGACTCTTCTATACCAAATGATTCTTGAAGTTTATTGAGAATATCAAGCTGTTGTGCATTTAATTTTTTTGGATATGTGATATTTACTTGGGCAATTAAATTACCTTTTCCATGTCCATGTACATCTTCTATGCCTTCATCTCTAAATGTAAAATGTTGTTTATCTTTTGTTCCAACATCAAGTTTTAGTTCTAATTCACCAGTAAGAGATGGAATAGTGAGAGTATCACCTGCAACTGCTTGAGTAAAAAATACTGGTATAGCTATATAAACATCATTCCCATCTCTTTGGAAGTGTTTATCTGGTTTTACACTAAAGGTAACATAGAGGTCACCCCTTGAGCCCTTTTTGCCAATATTTCCTTTCCCTGAAACTCTTAAACGATTTCCTTCATCAATCCCTTTTGGAATTTTAATGCTTACTTTTTCTCTTTTTTCTTCAAAACCTTCACCATGGCAACTATTACAAGAATCAGTAGGTGCACTACCCGCACCATGACATACTGGGCATGTTTGTGAAAAAGTCATAAACCCTTGTTTCATATAAACCTGCCCCTGACCTTTACACTGCTTACATGTGGAAAGTTTACCGTTTTTAGCTCCAGTACCTTTACACGATTTACAAGCTTTTTTATATGTAAATTCAATCTCTTTTTCGCATCCAAATATAGCTTCATTAAAGGAGATATACATCTCAACATTCATATCGAGTGGGTATTTTTCCATATCTGCTGGGTTTTGAGGACGACCTCTTCCGCCTCCGCCTCCAAACCCATTAAACATATCTTCAAACATTGAGCTTAAATCATCAAATCCACCACCAGAAGAGCGACCACCCATTCCTTGTAGACCCTCTTTACCATAACGATCGTATACACCTCTTTGCTTATCATCACATAAGCATTGGTATGCTTCATTGCATAATTTAAATTTATGTTCAGCATCTGCATCTCCAGCATTTTTATCTGGATGATATTTTTTAGCCATAGCTCTGTATGCTTTTTTAATGGTTGCTTTGTCAGCACTCTTAGTAACCTCTAGTATCTCATAATAACTTAGTTCTTGCATATTACCCTACAAATAATTTTTTGCCATTATATCGTTTTAAATTTAATATCAGTATAATTCTTTTATGAAACAAATTCTTATTACCTTTATTATCGCTATAGTTTTCTTTGGATGTTCAAAAGAATCTAAAATAATGTTTACAGAGATGCCAAAAACATATCTGTTTGAAAGTGATTTTGATGATCTCCCAAATTGGGAAAATGAAAATTATAAAGAGGCTCTTGGCTCATTTATAAATAGTTGCAAGACCAAAAGAACAAAAAATATCTACGGTGATTTGTGTAATAGAGCATTGGTCAATAAAAATCCAAAAGATTTTTTACACAAAGAGTTTAATGTTTATAAGATAGACAGCTCAAGTGATAAAGAGGAGGGTTTACTTACCGGTTATTATGAGCCAAGCCTAAAGGGTTCTTTAGTTAAGAAAGAACCCTATATCTACCCTATCTATAATACTCCAAATGATCTTATAAGTGTTGATCTAAGTAGTGTTTATCCCGCTTTAAAAAAGTATAGATTGCGGGGTAGAATAGAGGGAAATAGGCTAGTACCTTATTTTACCAGAGAAGAGACCTTGGATGGACTTAAGAACGCAGATATAATTTGCTACACAGATTCTAAAATAGATCTTTTCTTTTTAGAGGTGCAGGGCTCAGGTAGAGTTGTTCTTGAGAATGGAGATACTCTTTTTATCGGTTATGCTAATCAAAATGGACAAAGATATAGATCTATCGGTAAGTACTTAGTAAAAATAGATGCACTACCATTAAAAGATGTATCACTACAAACTATTACCGCATGGCTACAAGATAATCCAAACAGAATTGATGAAGTTTTAAACTATAATAAGTCGGTAGTTTATTTTCAAGAAAGAAAACATGCAGCTTCTGGTTCGCTAGGAATAGAGTTGACTCCAAAACGCTCAGTGGCTGTTGATAGAAGTTTTATTCCGCTTGGAGCAATGCTGTTCTTAGATGCTACAGTAGATAAAAAAAATGTAAGTAGGATTGTGATGGCAGAAGATACAGGTGGAGCGATTAAAGGTGCTTTAAGAGCTGATATGTTTTTTGGTGCCACTGATGAGGCAAAGGAAAGTGCAGGTATGCTAAAATCACCTTTAAAGCTTTGGATACTACTACCAAAAGGCGATAAAAAAGGTAGTGTATGAAAGGTTCTTTAGAAAAGTTTAATCGTCTTGTGGATGCACTGCAAGAGCTGCCTACCGTAGGCAAAAAATCTGCAACAAGATTAGCATATCATATGGTTATGAATGATAGTTTTGTTGGAATGAAAATCTCACAAGCCATTGAAGATGCACTTGGTAGTTTAAAAAAATGTAGTTTATGTGGTGGCATGAGTGAGGATGAACTTTGTTCTATATGTTGTGATGAAAGACGAGATTTTACTCTTCTTTGTATCATAGAAAATGCAAAAGATATACTGCTATTGGAAGAAAATGGACTCTTTGATGGAAGATATTTCGTTCTTGATTCATTAGAAGAGTTGAGTGTCTCGCATCTTCTTAAGATTGTTAATGGTGGTGTAGAAGAGGTGGTGTTTGCTTTGACACCATCTATATCAAATGATGCAGTTATCCTTTACATAGAAGATAAACTGAGTTCCTTTGATATAAGTTTTTCTAAAATTGCTCAAGGTGTACCTACTGGTGTTAGCTTAGAAAATGTTGATATTTTATCGCTGACAAGAGCATTAGAAGATAGAGTAAGAGTGTAGTAGTATGAAATATATATTTTTGTTTTTATACCTTTGTATAACTACTTTAGCATCTGAAATTAATACCAAAGAGGTTGAAACTTATGAAGTTGATGAGGTAGTGGATCTTGAATCTAAAAAGAGTATGCAAAAATGGCTTGATAATGATTTTGGTTTAACTCCATACAAGGTTAATTATCTGTTACCAGTTGGATACACATCGCACTCTTACAAATCTTATGTTCCAACGGATCAATATAGACATGTGGAAGCAGAACTGCAGATAAGTCTGAAGTTACATGCGGGAAGTAACCTTCTTGGTTTAGGTGAGAATTACTATTTCTCCTATACACATCAAGCATTTTGGCAAATATATGCAGAATCATCTCCTTTTAGAGAAACTACATACAATCCTGAGCTATTTGTAATTTTTAATATTTCTGGTAGTGATTCTATTTTTAATATGGAATCGATTAAATTGGCTTTAGCACATAGATCAAATGGACAGGGAAATATTGAAGATAATGGATATGATCGCATATCAGATAATCCAAATAGTCGCTCAAGAAGTGTTAACTATATATATTCAACCTTTTCTTTTAGGCATAATACCCTGATGACAGAACTGACATTATGGGTGCCTTTTCCTGAAAATAAAGAAAAAAGTGATAATCCAGATCTTATGGATTATACTGGTTATACATCTATAAAATTTAACTATTTTCTTCGAAAGCATATGTTTACTTTGATGGGTAGAGGTAATTTTTCAACCCTTAAAGGTGCAGCTAAAGCCACTTATTCATATCCTCTTTTTGAGAATGTTTGTCTCTATGCAAAAGTTTTTACTGGATATGGTGAAAGTTTGACAGATTATAACAATAAGCTGACTAAGTACTCAATAGGCTTTAGTTTTTCTAGGTAGTTGGTTACCTATCTAAAGTTCAAAACTCTTTGCCATGTGCAGTTGTATATCATATTTTTTAAGTTTTGAGTTTACAAAAAGTTCATTTGCTAAAACCCCTTGACCTAAAAGCATATCAGCACCATCCTTGCATGTAAGATTTTTTTTGTGAGCCAACTTTAAAAAAGGTGTGACTTTACCATAGATTGCATCGGCAACAGATGAGGTATGATTTAAAATATCATCTATCAGCTCTTTTGGAGCTGGAAGTTCTTCATCTTTTAAACCTGCACTTGTTGTGTTTACTACAAGGTCATAATCATCAGTTTCATAGCTATCCCATGTTCTACATGTAGAGGCGATATCTTTAAAGTAAGAGAGCCTAGCTTCACTTCTATTTAACATATTGACTTCTATATCATCTTGTGCAAATCTTGAAGCAAGTGCCTTAGCAGTTCCACCAGCACCGATAATAAGAACTTTTTTTATATCATCAAACTCTTCTATAGCAAACATAAATCCATCAGCATCTGTGTTATAGCCTATAAGTTTGCCATCTTCTTCTATGAGGGTATTAACCACCCCAACTGTTTTAGCAAACCCTCTAACTTCATCACAAGCCTTATAAGCTTCCTCTTTATGTGGAACTGTAACATTTGCACCACTAAGACCAAGCGAGAAAAAAGTCTCTTTGAGTTTAGTTCCATCTAGTAGATGAACTCTAGTGTAACAAGCATCATAGTTTAGATTTTTAAAAACAGAGTTGTGCATAAGTGGAGAGCGAGAGTGTGACACGGGGTCACCAAATATAGCAAATAATTTTTTCACTAAGAGTTCTCTTTAGGGTCTAGGTCATGGAGTGAGTGAATCAAAGCACCTAGCTTATTTTCTACCTCTAAGTATTCTAACTCTTTTACACTATCTGCTACAATCCCAGCACCAGCTTGAAGGATTACTTTGTCCTCTTTTACCATCGCTGTTCGTATTGTTATAGCAGAGTCCATATTGCCATCAAAACCAAAGTAACCTATGCTACCACTATAGAAGCCTCTTTTTATGCCCTCAAACTCTGCTATAAGTTCCATAGCTCTAATCTTTGGCGCTCCTGTCATGGTTCCTGCTGTAAATGTTGCCATAAAGAGGTCAAACATATCTTTGCCATCATCAAGCTCGGCTGTAACATCTGAAACTATATGCATTACATGTGAAAAGCGTTCAATATGCATCATATCTTCAACTTTAACTGTTCCAGTTTTTGCTACTCTACTTACATCGTTGCGACCTAAGTCTATAAGCATAAGATGTTCTGCTAACTCTTTAGGGTCTGCTAAAAGTTCCTCTTCAAGCTCTCTGTCACGAACCTTTGTTTTTCCTCTTTTTCTTGTTCCAGCTATTGGACGAAGAAGAAGCTCTCCATCATTAAGCCTAACCATAACCTCTGGCGAGCTTCCAACTATGTTAAACTCATCATATTCAAGTAAAAACATATATGGAGATGGGTTTTTTGTTCTTAAAATTCGGTAGAAACTAAAAGGGTCAACTTTTATATCTCTAGTAAAGCGATTTGTCATAAGTATTTGAAAAACATCACCACTTTTTATCATCTCTTTGGAGTCATCTATCATCTTGAAAAACTTCTCTTTAGAGTGAGCAAAACTACCTTTATCGGTGCCTATATTTCTAACTCTATGAGTATATATATAGCTACCTTTTAAGTTATCCTCAATATCTTCAAATCTATCTTTCATATCTTCTAAAGTAGAAACTAGAGTAATTTTATGGTTTCTATGAGAATATACAAGTATGAGTTTAGGAAGCATCAAGTCAAGGTCAGGAGTATTTAATTCATCTTTTAGGTCTTGCATATTTGAGTCTAGTTTAGGCTCAAATACTTTTACCATATCGTAACCGATATAGCCTATAAAACCATCTACATAACCAATATTTAGCTCACTACAAGCTTTTTTATATGGAGTTGTATCAATCTTTTTATAATACTCTTTTAAAAATGTAAATGGATTTTCTTTCTTTACATGTAGAGTGTTGCTACTATCAGTATAGATAGTTTCATCATTTATATACTGAAGCCTTTCTTTTGCCCCAACACAGATAAAACTATAGTTCCCATCACTTTGTCCAGCACTCTCAAAAAGATAAGTTATCTCACCTTCAAACATCTTTTTGAGTTTTGCATAAACAGCTATTGGTGCAAGCTGGTCTTGCGTAAATTGTTTAGAGTATATCATTATTGCTTAATTAAAAAAGCGCCAGCTTCTATGTTTGTTCTTATATTTCTTAAGGCGGTTCTTGCCTCTTTTTCTGTATAGAAAGGACCTACAAAAACTTTATTGAGCGTTTTAGAGTTTTTAGTTACCTTGTGATATTTATATTCGTATCCTTGAACTAATATAGAATCTAAGAACTTTTTATTTGGTTTATATTTTGAAAAAGATCCAACTTGCACAAAATAAACCTTAGCTGACTTAGTAGTTTTTTGTGTTGTTTCTGTCGGTGTTTTTTTAGGGGTAACTACTTTTTTAGGTACCGGTTTTGGCGTTACTTTCTGAGGTGCAGTAATCTGAGTGGCTTCAGTAGACTCTTGTTTGAGTTTTTGAGCAATTTCATCTAACCCATCATCACTTTGAGAATCTTCCTCAATTACTATAACCTCTTCAAATAATGGTTCATCCTGAGCTGTAGGGATAGTGGTAGACTGCTTTTGAGGAAGAGGAATAGGTTGTGGTAAATTTTCTTTAGCATCTGGAGTTAAACTACTCATAAGCATAATAACAATGATTAAAATTACCCCAAGCGTAGCAACAGCTAAAATAATTTTTTTGTTGTTACCGCTTGAATCACCTTTATTTAAAATAATATCGTTTAATTCATTTTTCTCTTCCATAATTTTCCCCTTTTTCTATTGATAAATTTTTCTTTATAATGATACCTAAAAAAACTTACATATGCTTAGACCAAGAAGCTCCACGCTCTTTGGCATAAACCTCATAAGGTAGCGTTAGAATATTATACTCATCAGGCATATCAGCATTTGGAAACATTCTCCACTGTTTGGGTTGCTTGGCAGCTAGCTTCATACTAATCATCTTTCCAAGTTGAATAGCTTCTTGGAGGGTTGTATGACCTTTGTGGATATAAACATGAAGATGACCTTCTGTTTTTGTTTGATAGGCTGTAAAATTAATATAACCTTCTTCACGAAGAAGAAGTTGTGCTTTATGGTAGAATCTTTCAGGATCTCTACCATTATAGTCGATAACTATATTTTCAACTTTACCGCGAGTATTTACTATAGAATGAGCTACAGTTATTTCACCTTTTAAGTGTTTATTTATAACGGCTTGATTTAAAGGTGCATCTACTTTTTCAAATTTATTGTAAAAAGTACGACCTTTAAAGGAAAGTTTATCAACTACTGTATCTTTTTTTTCCCAGTAGTGATCACTAACCATCTTAATAAGTTTCATATCCATTGCAGTCATTTGCTAAATCCTTTAGTTTTATTACATAAAATGAAAGGAAACCTTTCATTGATTTTCTTAGGATGCCAGAAATATATCCTCAAGGGGCATCTTGATTCCGTCATCTACGCTAACATTAAGTTTCCTTTAGCGGGAAGCTCAAGGCACTTATGCTTATTAGTAAGTTGGTTGGTTATAGATTATAAAATTTTGAGCTAAAGTTTTTAACTCCTCTTTAATACTTGCTTGTAGTTCAGTATTATTTATATCATCTAAAACATCAGCCATTTTATTAGCAATGAGCTCGAACTCTTTTTCTTTCATACCACGAGATGTAAGCGCTGCTGAACCAACACGAATACCTGAAGTTACAAATGGACTTCTTGTCTCACCTGGAACAGTATTCTTGTTGATAGTAATACCAGCATTACCAAGAGCTGCATCAGCATCTTTACCGCTTATCTCGGTACCTACAAAAGATACAAGAATTAAGTGATTATCAGTTCCACCTGAAACTACATCATAACCACGCTTCACCATAACCTCAGCAAGAATTTTAGCATTTGCTTTTACTTGCTTGGCATAATCTTTCCATTCAGGAGATAAGTTGTACTTGAAACCAACAGCTTTTGCTGCGATAACATGAACAAGTGGTCCACCTTGAAGAGCAGGGAAGATTGCAGAGTTAAGTTTCTTTGCTAAATCTTCATCATTAGTCATAATCATACCACCACGGGGACCAGCAAGAGTCTTGTGTGTAGTTGTAGTTACAACATCAGCATAAGGGAATGGGCTAGGGTGCTCACCTGCCGCCACTAAACCAGCAATGTGTGCGATGTCAGCAAAAAGGATAGCACCAACTGCATCAGCAATTTCACGGAATTTTTTGAAGTCGATTTCACGAGCATAAGCAGAAGCACCACAAATAATAATTTTAGGCTTAACTATCTGGGCTATATCCATAACTCTATCATAGTTGATACGACCATCTAGCTCAACACCATAGTAAAATGGAGAGTAGTTTTTACCAGAAAAACTTGGCTTAGAACCATGAGTTAAGTGACCACCATGAGACAGGTCCATACCTAGAATTTTGTCACCAGCTTTTAACAGTGCTGCATAAACTGCACCATTTGCTTGGCTTCCAGAGTGTGGTTGAACATTGGCAAAATTACATCCAAAAAGTTCACAAGCACGGTCTATTGCTAACTGCTCAACACCATCAGCATATTCACAACCACCATAGTAACGCTTTGTGGGGTAACCCTCTGCGTATTTGTTAGTAAACACTGAACCCATAGCTTCCATAACTGCTGGAAGTGTAAAGTTTTCAGATGCAATCATCTCTAAATGGTCTGTTTGACGCTCTAACTCTTTTTCACATAAATCAAATATTTCGCTATCATACTCTTTTAAAAAACTCATAGTGTAAAATTCCTTCTTATAATTATAGCAATTATACTAAAAAATTTATAATAAGATACTGAATGAAAATTTCTTCTTTTTTTGATTATTATTGATGATTAAAAAGTAGGAAATCAAAGAGAGATCCGATAAAAGCTCTAGGTTGTTCTACAAGCATAGAGTGAGTAGCATGTGTAATTATGGAAAAAGTTTGCTTTTGGAATTGCTTGTGCAAGAGTATGAACACTTGTATTATTAGTAGTTAGTGTATTTTTAAAATTTCGTCACTCCGGATTTGATCCGGAGTCTAGGTAATAAGAGGTCTAATTTATCCCTACTCAGTATCTTTGTTTTTTTCTTCATTATGCACTGGTTTCATTGCTGGAAAGAGTAAAACATCTCTAATAGAATGCTCATTAGTTAAAAGCATAACGAGTCTATCTATACCAATGCCTTGACCAGCTGTTGGAGCCATTCCATAGCTTAGTGCATCTATAAAATCCTCATCCATCTCATGTGCCTCATCGTCACCAGCCTCTTTAGCTTCGCCTTGACCTTTAAATCTTTCATATTGATCAACTGGATCATTTAACTCACTAAATGCATTCGCAATTTCACGACCTGCAATAAAAAGCTCAAATCTTTCAGTTATAGCTGGGTTTTCATCGCTTCTACGAGCAAGAGGAGAGATTTCAACCGGATACTCTGTGATAAAAGTAGGGTCTATAAGTTTTTCTTCAACAAATTCGTCAAAAAGTTCACCTTGAAGCTGACCTAAGTTCATGCCAGGTTTTACAGTGATATTTTTAGATTTTAAATATGTCATAATTTTTTCTTTGTCGGATGTTACTTCAGGAGGTACTTCGCCAATAGTACTAAGCGATTCTATGAGTGGAATCTCTATAAAGTTTTCAAAGTTTACTTCCATATCACCATAAGGTATAACAGTTGGAAGATTTAGATGCTCAAAAAGATATTGAAAATACTCTTTTGTGATAGCGATTAAATCTTTGTATGTTTTATATGCCCAATAGAACTCAATAGATGTAAATTCGGGATTATGAGTAGCGTCCATACCTTCATTTCTAAAGTTACGATTTATCTCAAATACCGCTTCAAAGCCTCCCACAATAAGTCTTTTTAAATAAAGCTCTGGTGCTATTCTTAAAAATCTATCTATACCAAGAGCGTTGTGATGCGTAACGAAAGGTTTAGCATTTGCTCCACCAGCAATAGGATGCATCATAGGAGTTTCAACTTCTAAAAAGCCTTTATCTTCAAAAAAGCGCCTAGTTAGAGAGATGACTTTTGAACGAGTCTGAAATGTTTTACGAACTTCAGCATTCATAATAAGGTCTAGATATCTTTTTCTGTATCTAATCTCTTTATCTGTTACACCATGAAATTTTTCAGGTAGGGGTGCAATAGCCTTAGTTAATAGTTTTAAATTATCTGCATGTAAAGACAATTCACCTTTTCCTGTTACAAATGGGTAACCTGAAACTTCAATAATATCACCAACTTCAATGTTTTTTTTAAAAATAGTATTGTAAAAATTTTCTTGAAGGTTATCTCTTGCTACATATATTTGTAGCATACCACTTTCATCTTCAATTTTTACAAAACTTGCTTTTCCCATGATACGCAGAAGTTTAATTCTTCCACTAACACAGTAGTGGCGATGCTCATCTCTTTTGTTCTCTCTATCTGCTATATCACTATTTACATTGAGATACTTTTCTATAGTTGTATTTCTTTGAGAATCATTAGAGTAGGGATTAAAGCCAGCTTCTCTTAATGTTTCTGCTTTTTCAATTCTTTGTTGTATAAATTTATTTTCAAAAGCCAATATTTTTCCTTGTTGTTTAATTTATTTGATTGAGAGTACTCTTAAAGCTAAGTTCTTGCTAGCTATTTTGACAGTTTTTGCAGACACCATAAATCTGCATAGAATGATCTTTCATCTTAAATCCAAGTTCATCCGCAATAAGATGCTGTCTAGTTTCTATCTGTTCATCTACGAACTCTGTAATACTTCCACATTCTGTGCAGATTAGGTGATCGTGGTGGTTTTTTGCACCAAGTTCATATTTTTTACCTTGAGCACCAAAAGATAATGAGGTAACTATATTTGAATCTTCTAGTAATGAAAGGGTTCTATAAACTGTAGCTATCCCAGTTTTTAAATCTGGAAATTTCTCCTGAATAAGATGATGAAGGGATTCTGGAGTGAGATGCTCATCTGAGCTATAGAGAGTTTCTAAAATTACTTCTCGTTGAATTGTAAACTTAAGGGAGTTCTTTTTTAAGAGTGATCTAAAGTCACTTAGAAGTTGCTCATATTCAACAGTCCTTTCATTGAAGTCAGTTGTTATAGTCGACATAACTATTTAATCTCCTCTATTGTTGATGCTATCTCTTTTTTTGTTTCATTTACTATCTTTTGAGTTGAAGTTACTACTGCGCTATCTGTGATATCATCAATTGTTTTGTTTATATCATTACTTATTTCAACTGGATCTAGTTTCATAATAAAAGCACCTGTTTGGATAAATATTGGAAACAAGACACTATCTTTCATCGGTTCATCTAGAGTAGCCTTAACCGCTTTGATATTGTAAGCAGCATATGTAATGATAGCGGCTATAAGAAAAAATTTACTAGCACCAAATACAAAACCTAAAATCCTGTCATAGATTCCAAGACCACTTAACAAGCTCAGTTTTTTAAATATATATCCTATCAACAACATAAAAAGCCAAAAAACTGCTAAAGTTGCTAAAAAACCAGTAAAATTGATAGCAGCACTACTGTCAAATTTAAAAATTAAATTACTTAGGTATTCCCCAACCTTGTCTCCAACGCGAGATGCAATGAAAATACCACCTATAATACCTACAAGTCCAAAAGCCTCTTTAAAAAAACCGTTAACGATTCCCTTAAGCCCTAAAAGTAATATAATAACCGAAGCTATTATGTCAAAATAATTAAAATCCATTTTATTCCACTTCCATATGCATTTGATCTTTTCCATTGGTTTTTGCTTTGTAGAGAGCCTTGTCAGCTCTTTCTATAACAGAGTCTGGTGTGTCATTTTGTGTAAGCATAGTTGCGCCTACACTCATGGTCACATTTAGAGTATCACCTTTGTATATAAGACTATTTCCTCTAATTAAACTTAGTAGCCTATTTATAATGGCTTTGCATGTTTGCTGATTTAAGCGGTTTAACACTATAAGAAACTCTTCGCCACCAAATCTAAAAACCTTGTCACCATCTCTTAGTGTCTTTTTAAGTATGTGAGCTATAAATATAAGAATCTTGTCACCGGCTATATGACCATAGCTATCATTAATATTTTTAAAATCATCTATATCTAAAAGAAGTATATGCATATTTTCTGGTATATTCTTTTTGGAGCAAACTTCATCTAGGTAGGTTGATAAAGCTCGTCTATTAAAAATATTAGTAAGAGAGTCTATAGTTGATCTCTCTTGAAGAACATCTATCTGGGAGGTTAGTTGTAAAATATCATCATTGGCTTTTCTAATAACATCATTCATCTGAGTTTGGATTTTATTAAACTTGTTGGTTAATTCACTTAAATCAAGGTCTTTTTTATTGCACTCTTCTCTTGTGTTTTCATGCATCTTGTTTAGTCTTTCTATATTCTTACTTGTATCACTATATGAAGATAAACTTTTTAATGCTATATCTTTGTAAGCATCTGAAAACAATAAATCTGCATAGCCTTCGGTATTGATTTTATCTTTATCTACATTCATAACAACTTGGGCAGATTTGATAAGATAATTTGCTATATCATCTTTTGTAGTAATCTTTTGCTTTTCTATAATTAGTAGGAGCTCTTTGCACATTTTGTCAGTCAGAGATATTAGTTCATTTTTAAGCATCCGGCCAATTCCTTAATCAAAATATTTTGTCATTATACACATAAAAAGCATAAAAATAGCTTTTATATAAAATAATTATAATATTGCATAGCTATTTTAAGGTATTTTTATGTATGATTTCAAAAATTAATTTTAAGGTATTATTATGAGTATTTGGAGTCCTACTAGTTGGAGAGAGAAACCGATTTTACAACAGCCAACTTATCCAAACAAAGATGAATTACACAAAGTTTTAAAAGAGTTAGAAAACTATCCTCCACTTGTTTTTGCAGGTGAAGCGAATAGACTTAAAAATCAGTTATCAGATGTAGCAGCCGGTAAAGCTTTTTTACTCCAAGGTGGAGATTGTGCTGAAAGCTTTAGTGAGTTTCATGCTGATAATATTCGTGATACATTTAAGGTGTTGATGCAGATGGCAGTTGTGATGACATTTGCTGGCGGTGTTCCTGTTGTTAAAGTTGGAAGAATGGCTGGGCAATTTGCAAAACCTCGTTCAAGTAATACTGAAACATTTGATGGTGTTACCCTTGACTCTTACCGTGGTGATATTATTAATGGTGTAGAGTTTACTAAAGAGGCTCGTGTTCCAGATCCAGAGCGAATGATAAAAGCTTATAATCAAGCAGCAGCTACTCAAAATTTACTTCGTGCGTTTGCAACGGGTGGTATGGCTAATCTGCATCAAGTGCATAAATGGAATTTAGATTTTGCCCATAAAAGTGAAGTTTCAGAGAAATATGAAAAATTAGCACAAGATATTGAAAACTCTTTGAGATTCATGCAAGCATGTGGAATCACATCTAAAACATATAGAAACCTTAGAGAG
The DNA here is from genome assembly GCA_034659115.1 of Campylobacterota bacterium. Lineage (GTDB taxonomy): Bacteria > Campylobacterota > Campylobacteria > Campylobacterales > Sulfurimonadaceae > Sulfurimonas. The sequence goes on along the minus strand of JAYEGN010000005.1, from coordinate 2,618 downwards.
ACTGATATATATACATCTCATGAGGCACTTTTACTACCATTTGAAGAGGCATTTACAAGAAGGGATTCTATTACTGGGGACTGGTATGATACATCTGCTCACATGTTATGGATAGGCGATAGAACTCGTCAACTCGATGGTGCACATGTGGAGTATCTTAGAGGTGTAAATAACCCTGTAGGTGTTAAGGCTGGACCTTCTATGGCTACAGATGACCTGATAAAGCTTTGTCAAACTTTAAACCCTGAAAATGAAGCTGGACGACTTAATGTTATAGTTAGAATGGGGGCAGATAAGGTTGGTGATGATAATACGGGTCTTACGAGATTGATTCGTGCTGTAGAAAAAGAGGGCATGAATGTAGTTTGGAGTTGTGACCCTATGCATGGAAATACAATAAAATCATCAAATAATTATAAAACTCGTCCTGTTGATTCTATATTAACAGAGATGAAGCAGTTTTTTCAGATTCATAAAGCTGAGGGAACTATAGGTGGTGGTGTACACCTTGAGATGACAGGTAAAAATGTTACAGAGTGTATCGGTGGTTCTATTGTAGTTACTGAAGAAGATTTAAGCTCTCGTTATCATACGCATTGTGATCCAAGATTAAATGCAGACCAATCCTTAGAATTAGCATTTTTAATTGCAGATACTTTGAAAGAAGCTAAAAAATAATAGTTATCTATTACTGATTTCTTCCTCTTTTTCTTGTATAGTTAAAAGTTCCTCAACTTTTAACTCATAAAACTCTTCTAGCTCTTGCAACTCTTTTGCAAGAGCTGTTATCCCTATATCTTCGTAACATTTTGGGTCTGTTAAGCAGATGTTTTTTACTTCTATCTGTTCTTCAAGCTTATCTATTTCATCGGGTAATTTTTCCAAAGCAAGCTTTTCTTTAAATGTTAGCTTCAGGGTAGTTTGTTTCTTTTTTATAGGTTCAGTAGGTTTTATTTTTTCATTCTCAATAGACATGTTATCTAGCTCTTGTAGCTCTTTTTCTAGCTCTAAATATTCAGAATACTGTTTGTATGATTCTTCAATATGCTTGTTAGCTTTAAAAATAAAAAGTTTTTTTGCAATTTTATCAACAAAGTATCTATCATGGCTAACTATGATAACTGCACCACTAAAGTTTGTAAGTTGTTCCTCTAGTATATTGATAGTAGGAATATCTAAATCATTGGTAGGTTCGTCAAGTATAAGTATATCTACATCTTTGGTAAAGAGTAGGGCAAGAGCGATTCTATTTTTTTCACCACCACTTAATATACCAACTTTTTTTTCTAAAAATTCCCTAGGAAAGAGAAAGTTTTTAAGATAACCATATACATGCATATCTTTTCCGCGAACACTAACCCTATCTCCACCATGCGGACAAAATGTTTCCATAAGGTTTTTGCTATCATCTAGCATCTCACGATGTTGGTCAAAGTAGCCTATATTGAATTCGCCCTGTTTTATCTTTCCGTGAGTTGGTTTTAGCCGTCCTAGAAGAGCTTTTAATAGAGTTGATTTTCCACTTCCATTTGGTCCTACTATGGCTATAACATCTTTTTGAAGAATGCGAGTAGTGAACTCTTTTAGAAGTTCTTTATTTCCAAGTGTAAGAGATAAATCCTCAACCTCAAAAAGCATTTTCTGCTTATTTATGCTTTTGTCACGGTTAAAATGTTTCGCCTCTCTTTGAAGTTCTATAGACATCTTTTTAATCTTTGCAGGATTGGTTTTTGCATCTTCTCTAAGTTGCATAAGCCGTTCTTTTCTACCCTCATTTCTTTTAAGTCTTGCTCGTACACCTCTTGCAAACCAGGTATTTTCCCTCTTTAGTATATCTAAAAGATTGTCATGTTGTTTTTGTAATGTACGAATATGCTCTGCTTTTTGAGTTAGGTAATCACTATAGCCACCACGATATTCACGCAAAGCACAATCTTCAACCTCGATGCTCTTAGTAGCTATTCTATCTATAAAGTATCTATCGTGAGAAATAAAAATAAGTGTAAACTTTTCTTTTAATATCAGTTCTTCTAAGAACTCTACCATATAAACATCTAAATGGTTAGTAGGTTCATCTAAAAGTAAAACATCTGGTTTTTGAAGAAGCAAGGAAGCCAATGCAACACGGCGTTGTTCTCCTCCACTAAGTAAAATTATAGGTTTGTCCTCATATTGTTTTAGGTCAAAATGTTGGATGATTCGTTGGATTTTATCATCAAGATTCCACGCATTATGGTGCTCAATATAGCGAGATAAATTTTCATGTTCATCAAGAAGCTTTTTATTATCAAAATCATCTGCTAAAAGAAGTGAGAGGGTGTTATATCTTTTTTTTGCTAGATTTAGTTCTTTTAAACCATCTTCAACAGCCTCTCTAACTGTTTGTCCATCTTTAAAGGATGGTCGTTGATCTAGCATTTTTATCTCTAAATTGTTTTTAGTGATTCTATCGCCAGCATCTTGAGTTAAGGTACCATTGACTATCTTCATAAGAGTAGATTTACCACTGCCATTTTTGCCAATAATGACTATGCGTTCACCTTCATCAATATGAAAGTTGATCTCTGTAAGTATCTTTTGTGCTGAATAATGTTTTGAAATGTTTTGTAGGTCTATTA
>JAYEGN010000004.1:0-6698 GCA_034659115.1 Campylobacterota bacterium | reverse complement strand
GTAGAGGTATGACCAACGGAAATGCCCTTGTGGTGCAAACCACCTTAAGGTGCTGTAGTAAAGAGCTATGGTGCTGAGCGTTAAGGAAAAGGGAGAGCTTAATTCGCAAACCTAAAAATTTAGGTTTGCTGTAGATTGCGTTAAAGCTAGAGTATAACTAAGCCGTTACCTATCATATCTAACTTTAGTGTACTCCAGATAGATAAAGCTAAAACTTATCTTTAAACGCGAGCTTCTTCTCTTCTGTTTAGATAATCCCAGTTTTCATCCACACGAGTTTGCCACTCTTTAATCAGGTGCTTATACTCATCTTTAAATAGATGTTTAAAACGCCCTTGTGCTGCTAAATACTCTTCAACAGGAACAACATTTTTAGGTCTATAAGTGATATTTAACTCACGACCTTCAATGATTTCATATAGTGGGAATACTAGTGAGTCAGTTGATAAATCACTTAAAAGCATAGTATCTTTAGGGTCAAATTTCCACTCAGTTGTACATGGAGAAACTGCATTGATAAACACCGCACCCTCTGTTGCAAAACCTCTTTGGATTTTCTTAACCATATCTTTCCACTTATTAGGTGCAACTTGTGCTGCATAAGGGATGTTATGAGCACCCATGATTCCTAAGATATCTTTTTTATTCATCTTTTCACCATAAGAGATTGAACCTGCAGGTGAAGTTGTAGCAGAAGAACCGATAGGTGTTGAAGATGATCTTTGTCCACCTGTATTTGCATATACTTCATTGTCAAGAACAACATACATCATATCGTGATTTCTTTCCATACAGCCAGAAATCCACTGAAAACCGATATCATAAGATGCACCATCTCCACCAAAAGCGATAAACTTAGGGTTTCTATCTGGTTGCTTTAACCTACCTTTAGTTTTAAGTGCTTTATGCATAGCTTCAGCACCTGCAACAGCAGTTGAACTATTTTCAAAACCGATATGAATCCAAGAAGCATCCCAAGATGTATATGGATAAACAGCAGTACAAACTTCAAGACAACCAGTAGAAGCACCAAGAACTAAATCATCATTCGTAGCATTTAAAATCTCACGAACAAGGATAGAGTGAGCACAACCAGGGCAAAGAAGGTTTGCACCCTCAAAACGGTCTGCCGATGTTGAAAACTCTTTTAAGTTTTTAATTTTTTTCATTTCACTCATACTTTATTCCTATAAATAAGCTAGTTTCGGTCCACGAACACCGATAAACTGTTGTTGTTGAGTTAGCACCTTACCAGCATCAGCATTTGCTTGAAGCTCGTTATAAAGATCTACTATATCGCTTTTTAATAAATCACGACCACCTAACCCATAGATATAGCCACTTAATAACATTTTAGAATCTGTGTTAAACAGTGAACCAGCAATCTCGTTAAATAACATACCAGCAGTACCGCCAGGAGCAGAACGGTCAAGTGCAGCTACTGCCTTAACATCCTTTAATGCATCGCAAACAGCCATAAACGGGAAAGGTCTTAGAACACGAATCCCTACTACGCCAGCTTTTATGCCTTTTTCTCTCATCTCTTTTGCAACTTCTCTTGCAGTCTCAACTGAGGTACCCATACAAACGACAGCCACTTGGGCATCATCCATATCATAACATTCAACTTGGTTGTATTTGCGACCTGTAAGTTTTTCAAAAGCCTCAAAAGCCGCATCAATTTTACCCGGAACCATTGTCATCATGTCGTTATGTTGGCGAGCTTTATGCTCAAAGTGCCAATCTTCTTCTGTCTGAACACCATGTGTTACAGGATGTTCAAAGTCCAACATGTCATTCATAGGCTTGTAAGTACCAACAAAATTAAATGCAGTATCATCATCAAGAGTATGAACTCCTTGAGCTGTATGTGAAGTCATAAAACCATCCTGATTGATGATAGCAGGGATTCTCACATCATGGTCTTCAGAAACTTTAAAAGCTATAAAGTTCAGATCATAAGCCTCTTGCGGACAATAAGAGTTAAACTGAATCCAACCACTATCGCGGCAAAGGTACATGTCTGAATGATCACCATTAACATTTAGTGGTGCAGCTAAAGCACGATTTACAATGTTTAAAATTATTGGCAAACGCATACCTGCAGCTTGATAAAGTGTCTCAACCATAAGTGCAAGACCCTGAGAAGATGTTGCAGTTGCAACACGACCACCAGCAGCAGCAGCACCTATACATCCACTCATCGCAGCATGTTCAGACTCAACCATTACAAACTCACCTTCAACGAAGTTGTCTGACTTGAATTTTGCATAACCTTCAACAATAGGAGTTGATGGAGTAATAGGGTAAGCAGAAACAACATCTACCTGACACTGTCTTAGTGCTTGTGCAGCAGCATGATTACCATCCCATACTTCAATATCTCTTAATTCCATTTTATCAAATGCCATTACTATTCCTCCTCAGCTTTTGCAGGCCAATTAGCTATCTCTGCCTCATCTTCCGCTTGTTCTGGAAACATTAAAAGTGATTTAGGATTTGTTGGACAAACCTCAACACAAATTCCACAACCTTTACAATGGTCCATATCTACACCGATCACCTTTTTATCTCTTGAGATAATAGAAACATCTGGACAATAGATCCAGCAAAATTGACAATCGATACAGTAGTCTTTGTTGAAAACTGGTTTCTCAAGTCTCCAATCAGCAACACTAGCTACATAAGAGTTACTTGGAGAATATGAACGATCTACTTGTGCAGTACCCGCAATATCATCTATAGAACCATCAAATGAACGAAGCATCGCTCCGATTTCAAACTCATCCCATCCTTTATTTGCCATCATTAGCTCCTTATTTCACTTCATCGTAAGCTCGTTGAATCGCAACCATATTTGCATCAACAATCTTTTGTGGTAATTTAGCAAGAACTCTCTTCATGTTTTCTTTAAAGAACTCTATATCATACATTCCAGATATTTTCATAAATGCACCAAGCATAGGAGTATTTGGAATAGGACGACCTATAGTCTCATTTGCAATTACTATACAATCAACAGTGTAAACCTCTTTTCCCTCAAGTTTAGGCTGAGCTTTTACAAGCTCCTCAGTGCTTAAGTGAGTAGTTACAATATACTTTGTTCCCTCTTTATGATTAATAGTTATATCTGTTGTTATCGCTAATGCAGGGTCAATCACAAAAACATAATCTGGGTTCATATATTTTTCATGATTCATAATAATTTTATCATCAACACGATTATAAGCTGTCATTGAAGCCCCACGCTTAGCAGATCCATAAAATGCAAATGCTTGTACATGCTTACCAGTGGTTGAAATAACATCTGCTAAACCCTTAGCACCTGTTACAGCACCTTGTCCAGCACGACTATGCCATCTAATTTCTAGCATAAATTCTCCTTAAGTTTTTTTCAAGAAATGTTTCAAATTTTTCTATCAATTCAAATCTGATGTATTTTAAACTACTTGCTCTTAAAATTAGCTTGAAATATAACTCTCATTTTATTACTCAGCTATAGTGTGTTACTTTTTCTTACTTAATAGATATTTCACAGCTTTTAATGCATCATCTACAACTATATCTGTGTGCATACAAAGGGTTTGCTTGGTTCCATATCCACTTAAAACTCCTATAGAGTTTACGCCAGCATTTTTTGCTGAAATAAGATCAAGTTTTGTATCACCAATCATCCAGATATTGCTATCTTTATCATTAAGTTTTTCTAATGCTTTTAAGATTGGTTCTGCATGTGGCTTTGGCTCCTCGACATGTTCACGACCTATTAAAACTTCAAAATATTGCATCAGATCAAAATGTTGCATTAAAATTTCTGAATATCTACCTGTCTTAGTTGTTACTATTCCCAATGTAGCAAACTTGTTCGCTTGCAAAACCGCTTCTCTTGTACAATCCAATAACTTTGTTTTTTGCGTAGATATTTTACGATATCTCGCTTTATATGTAGCAACAAAATCCCAAACCTCATCTTCTTGTATCCCTAACTCTGCATACATCACATCAAGAGGATACCCTATAAGACTCATTATCTCGCTATCTTCTTTTCGTTCAATCCCGTGAACATCAAAAGAGTGATGAAAAGTGCTTACTATTGCATCAGTAGAGTCTATAAGCGTTCCATCTAAATCAAAAAGAATTATCATTGTAGTTTTTCCTTAGTATATTCTTTCACTTATTGCATATTGTCTCATCTCTTCAAGTGTCATATCTTGATCTTTATGATAATCTCGATACTCATCGATATGATGATATATAGAATTTAAACCATTTCCCATCCCTAAAAATATACCATCTATCTCAACTCCATACTCTTGGTCTAGTTCTTCAAAAAGTTTATCAAGCCCATCCATTATCTCTTTTTTTGGTTTTGTTTTTTCAAAATCTTTCATAACATCTATTAGATTATCATAATTATCTACATCTACATGCATTGTCCCTAGCATTGTGTAAAATGATACTTGCGTCTTAAAGGCACTGAAAAGTGTATTTTTGTTTTTTTGTACATTTTTATATACAGATTTACTAATACTTTCTTTTAGTGGTTTTTGCTGATAATATTCATTGATTATCTCATGAGATATGACATTTTTATCACCACCTTTTTCATAATTAACCGTTGAACTACCCCCTATCAGAGTAGAATACAGCTGCTCTCCCTCATCTGTATTTAACTCTGCATTCAAATCTGTGGAGCGAAAAAAACTAGAAAATAGCGCTACATTATGTACATATTCATTTTCAAGAAACTTGACAAAACTTTTCGTAAACTTTATGGGTATCTTTTTGAGCAGTATATCCTCCATCTTCTCAAAGTGAGTCATGCTTGCACCTATGGCAAAATTAATCACTACTGGCATGATTGTTATTTCATTATCTTTGCTATATATTATTTGAAGTTCAGTATATGCAAGATTGTCAAAATACTTATCCATCTCCTTTGTAGTTGCAAAACCCCTGTATATTCCATCGGTTATATAGCAGTTCTTATATGGAATTAAACTAGTTTTTAACCCTAAATACTTTTCTTGATCCCCAAATATTTCATTAAATGGTGAGTTTAATGCTTTTACATTATAAATATTTTCTTTTTTATCCATTATAATTGCGGTATCTTCTCCTCGTGATAGTAAAAAATACTCTCCAAATCTAGCAACTCTAATAGACTCTAAAATCTCTAGCTTTTCTTTTGATGGATTTTTTTCAGATATAAATCTATCTATAATCTCATCTGAATTTTTATAAAAATACTCCCGTTGTTTAGATACAAAACCTTGCATATCCTCATTTTCACTTTCAATAGCAACTATATCTGTATTATGTTCGCACTGATTAGAAAATATCATAAGTTCAATATAAAAATCCGTAAACTCTTTTCTCTCTTTCTCTGGAATTTGAGGCAATGGACTAAAGCAAGATATCTTCGCACTAGGTCTATTGGATCCACCATTTTTTTTCCTAGCCTCTCTATACTCTTTCATGCAACACTTCTTGAAAATCTTACCACTTTGACATGGGCATTTCTCGTTTCTTTTTGTATCTTGATAGATTGATATATCTTCTAACATTTTGTTACTACTTCCTATTTAAAATTTTGTATTCTTGATTTGTGCCTTGTTGGTGCAGTGAGTCAAAATCACTAACAAAAGACTCAATATCATTTTTTATAAGATTATATTTTTTTGCTAACTTTTTAAATTGTTTATCAAATAAAGGGAGTGTCTCAAACTTCACTTAATAGCTCAGACAAAGGTCTTGATTTAGAGTCTTTTATATCTTGGAGGGATTGATTAATATCATTTGCTATTTTATACTCTTTACTATGAAGTGCTTTTTTTAAAGTATCTTTCATAACTGCTTGAATATCAATACCTTTTTTAACAATATCATTGTAAAGGGTATCATCTAACTCTAATTGTACTGTATGCATAAAAAACCCTTTATATTTATTTATATCTAATTATAGCAAATTTACTAAAAACAACAGATAATTTCTATTTATGTGTATCTTTTTCCCATAATATATAGTTATGCAAGAAGTACCTATTTTTAGGGTTTAAATTGCACTATTTTCTCAAAGGTGTACTTTTGTTAAGTATTTACAGATTAGCTTTATATTTATTAATACCGATGATAATAATCTGATTGTTATCATCATCTATCTTGTATGGTACTACATAGCCCTTAAAAATCAAGTCTCTAATATTTTCATCATTAAAGTATATTGACTTTCTATACTTGTGTGGCATAAAAGGTATATTTTCTATAAGTTCTCTAAACTCTTGTTTAAACTTATTTGCTCTGTTTCTACTATCAAGTGAGATATAATCCCAAATGTTATTAAATTCATTAACAAACTTTACTCTTTATACTATCTTCATTAGTTAGCTTTAGTATGCTTTTCTATCTGTTCCCATACATCATCATGTGATACTAACTGCTCTGAACCACTCTCTATACTATCTAAAGCGTTATTAAAATACTTTTTATCTTCTTTGTATTGTTGAGAGTGCATATAAGAATTATTTTTAGAGATGAGTTTAGTAAGTGCAACTTTTAACTCTTCTTGAATATTTATACCACTATTAACAATCTCTTTATATATAGTATCATCAACTTGTAGTTTTATAGTGTGCATAATGTACCTCTCGTAGTTATTTATACATAATTATATCAAAATAAATATACTATTAATAATA
>JAYEGN010000003.1:0-6959 GCA_034659115.1 Campylobacterota bacterium | reverse complement strand
AGAAATAAAATAACCTAAAGTTGTATGAGCTCGTTTATCTATAATTTCACCTATATCCATACTTTTAATAAGTGAAGGCTTTGATTGAATATCTGTAATTCCATAACTTAGCATTATGTATCCTTTAGCTTTAATATATGTGTATTATATCATATAGATTAATTAGTATAAATTAAACTATATATTTAGTTTCAATATATTCTTATAACTCATAAATATTATAGTATATTAAGAATTAATTTTAAGAATGGTTTGTAAGAATTGATAGAGCCCTATTTTATGTTAAAGATACTCTATATGTGTATATTTAAAAGTATAGCTTCTGAAATGGGTTCTGTCAGTTATTAATGAAAAGTAGGTTTTAAAACCTATATTTAGTTATGATACGAAAAAAAGAGGCACTGTTTTTATCTGTAGTAAAATTAAGATTTTCATATCGTATATATAAGGATGCATCAGCATTAAAATATTGTTTATAATGTAGGTAGTAAGCATTAAATCCATGCCCTCTAGAATCATGAACTTTTGTATTTGTAAGCCTAAATCCTATCTCACTATCATATGACTTAAATGGTAGATTATAGCTACTCTTTAGCATCCAGGTTTCAGGTTTATAGTTTCCGCGACCATTTGCAACCATAGAACTAGTATACACTTTTGCAAGTCCACCATAACCTCTAAGGAGTCCACTCACTCCAAAATTTTGCGAATAGTTAAGAGATAGTTGCCATTTGTCAGTATCTATATTGGCTTTGAGTGCAACTAGGTTAATATCATCTCCACCATATATATTTGTACTCTTAGCATACTTCCCGCCACTCACACTGTTAAAATATTGAGTACCTAAGCAGAGTAGAGTAGTGTCACTCAAAGAGTATTCATAATCAGTTTGAAATACAAAAGTTGAATAGAGTTCGGGAGCATAATAATAGTAAGACTGAAGCATAATTCCATCCATTCCGCTATAGTGTAAAGACAGCATGCTAACACCGCTATGACCAATTTCTCCACTTGCACTATTTTTTTTATACCTATTGGAAGTGTGAGAACGAATAGCATTAATATAGTAAAGTTGAACTCTCGTATCTGCTGTTATATCTCCAGTGTATGCGAAACCTTGATAGCTCCATGGAACTATTCTAGTATTATCATTATTCATCATTGGAGTGTTTAATAACATATTACCAAGTTTTATAACTCTTGTTGATGTTTCGTATGCGAGGAATGCTTCACTATTTGCAATAAAATAATTACTATCCTTATCATTGTCAAACAGAAGAGTTAGTCTCTCATTTTTAGCATTTCCAACTTTGTTTGAGGTGTGAAAACCAAGAGAGGCAAAGATAGTGTTGTTTGTATCTGTTGTATATTTTAAAAAGCCACCAAGTGAAGTAGCATAAGCTAAATCTTTGTTCTCTTTATCGATTTTGTAGTAGAATAGTTGCACTTCTGCATCAATATTGCCATTTATAAAAGCATCGGTTATTTTTGACTCAGCTAAAATACTGAGTGGAATAAAAAATAATACTAAATAGCGAGTAAACAAAATCTACCTTTAATAATTTCAGATCAATGAATTTTGTATAAATAGTGCTAAAATTATAAGTAGAAATATAGCTCCCGCTTTATTGTAAAGTTTATTTGCAAGAATAAACAAAAGTGTAATGGATGCGGCTACCATTATGAGCATATCAAATTTTGTAGCAACTAGATCTATGGTTAATGGATTGACTAAAGATGCTGCACCTAGAACCATAGAAAAATTAGCTACATTGGAACCTATAATATTTCCTATACTCATCTCTGCATTGCCCTTTTTAACAGCCACTAATGATACTACAAGTTCTGGAAGTGATGTGCCAAGTGAGATAAGAAAAATTCCTATAATCCATTCACTAATTCCAAAATCTCTTGCTATATTCGTACCACTTTCTATTACAAAATTTGCACCTCCGATTGTTAATGCAAATCCTATTATTAATAAAACAGTTGTTTTACCCCAGTTGAATTTCTGTGTTGCTAAATCTTCATCAACTTCAGCTTCTAAATCATCTTTTGCGTCTGTAAATAGATAAACTAAAAAAGAAACCATTAAAAATAGATACAAGATACCATCAACTCTACCAATCACACCATCTTGAATCATAATAAAGAAAAGAACTAAAGGAACTACAACCCAAGCACTATCTTGGGCAAATAGGTTTCTTTTTGAGTGCATCGTTTTAGTAATCATAAATACTACACCTAAAACCAAGGTTATATTAAAAACCACGCTACCCACTACATTTGCTACCGCCATGTCACTTTTTCCAACGGATGATGCCATCATCGAAGCTGCCATCTCTGGTAGTGATGTTCCAAATGCTATGAGAGTAGCACCAATTACGAAATGTGAAATATTAAAATGAAGTGCTATTTTTTCAGACTCTTTGATTATAAAATCAGCTCCATATATCAGCGCTGACATTGCAACTATAAAAATTATGAAATCCATTACATGTTATCCTTGTGTTCTTACTATTAAACTTTTTGGTAAATGAAACTCTTTTATGAGTTCTTCCTCTTTTTCTCTCATCTCACCCTCATCAACTTCATGATCATAATCTAGCAAGTGCAGCATGCCATGAATAAAGAGCAGGGCAAGCTCATCATCGCAGGAGTGTTTTAATTCACTAGACAGGGTTTGTACATGCCAAGATGATATAACGATACTTCCTAGTGGACCCATAGGCATATCTTCATAAGGAAAGCTTAAAACATCCGTACTAGAATCTATCATTCTATGCTGTTTATTTATCTCTCTCATCTCATCTTTAGTGCTTATAATTAGCTCAATCTCTTTATCTGTTAGTTTTGAGGCAATTTTTTCTAAAGATAATATATCTACATGCAAAGAGGTTCTGTTATCTAGTTCAATCATTAACACAATTATATCAAAAGAGGCTTAGTTTTTATAGTAGGTTATTAAAGTTGTTAAAGTTGTATTTAATGGTTCGAAAAAAGCTATAATGGTAATGTTATTTATATTCAATTATAAGCATAGTGATATCATCGCTTTGTTCACATTCTTCACAAAAGCTATCTAAGGAAGTTTGAACTTTTTGTATGCACTCTGTTGGGGATAAATTCATAAAACTCTCTAGTAATGCTTTTACTCTTTTTTCTCCAAACTGTTCATCATCTTTTGAAAAAGCTTCATTTACTCCATCTGTGTATAAAAATAGTTTTTCGCTATCTTGTAGAACTGTTGTCTCTTGTGCATATTCAATATTTCCAAATGCTCCTACAATAGGATTTCCTGATTGTTCTAATGGCTTTAGACTCTCTACATGTGAGATAATATATGGTTTTGTATGACCAGCATTAACATAGCTTAGTTCACCACTCTTTACATCTAAGATAGCTAAAAATAGTGTGACAAACATGTTGGCATCATTGTTTTGTGCCATAGTATTGTTCAAGCGATTTACAATTTTGGATGGCGTTAAACCTGCTACGCTGTAAGCTCTTATGTAGCTCATGGTAACTGCCATAAACATAGCTGCAGGAACACCTTTTCCAGATACATCGGCTATTACAAAGCATATCTCATTATCACTTATGTGAAAGTAGTCGTAAAAATCCCCTCCAACAGCTTTTGCAGGTTTAAGTGTAGCATCTAGTGAGATATGCTCATTTTTAGGGAGTGCTTTTGGTAACATACTCATCTGAATAGCTCTAGCGATATCAAGTTCACTCTCGATTCGCTCCTCTTTGATAGTGGCATCTTTTAAATCTTTTACATAGTGCTTGATAGAGTCTTGCATTCTGTTTATGGAGAGAGAAAGATGATAGATCTCATCTTTTGTTTTTGGTAGTTTTATTTTTTTATCAAAGTTTCCTAAAGAGATCTCTTGTGTTAAGCTTGTGACATCTTGAAGCGGTTGGCTAATACGGCGACTAATTAGTATCATCGTTATAATCAGCAATATACTTCCAACAATAGCTAAGATAATAGATATCAGCGACATCCTATGTAGCGATGAGAATAACTCACCATGGGGTAAAACTATCCCAAGTGTCAAGCCAGTAGAGGCTACATGTGCATAGTACAGCCATCTCTCATCTTCTTTAATTATGGTGCTATATTCAAATGAATTTTTATAATACTGCTTCATGATTTTTTTCTTATCTGGGTCTACTAATATTTTATACTCTTTAGAGAGTAAGAAAGCGTAACCTGATTCTAAAATACTTATAGAAGAGATTATCTCTTGGAGTTTTTTGAGTGATAGGTCTATAGTAAGAACTCCTAAAAATTTATGATTTTGCATTATAGGGGTGCTGTAAGTAGCCATAAGAATATCTCCACCACCCTCATCAAAATAGGGTTCACTCCAGCTGTTGTTTCTCTTTTTTTTTGGAGTTGTGTACCACTCTTTTTCTAAATAGTTATAGTTATTGAGTGCTAAATCAGCATACAAAATAGCATCATCGCCTTTATAATAGTAGGGACTAAATGGTTCATTGTAGATGTTTTTAGGTTCAAATGCCATAGCCATCCCATAAAAATATGGTTCTTGCTTAAGGGCTTTAATCAATGTTTTTTTTATAATCTCTCTATCAAAACTATCCTCTTGGAGAGATTCTTGGAGTCTAAGAGAGTACTCTTTAGTTTTTGAGATGATAGTTTGGATTTTATAAACACTATTTTCTTCAATGAGTTTAGCTTTCTGTGTAGCATCACGCAGTAGCTCCTCTTTTAAAAACAGATAGTTTATGCTACCAGTTAGAGCAAGTATGAAAAGTGCGACAGATACAGAAGCAAGTGCAAAACGGATGGAGATGCTATTCATAAAGTCACCTTTAATATATTGCAGTTATTTTCATAAGAATAACTTATATTTTTAGAATATTTTTTTGAGAGATAGATACCAAGACCACCAAGGTTACGCTCATCAATATCACTGGATATATCTGGGTCAGGATACTCTAGCATGTTAAATTTAGCTGCGTTATCTTTAAAGGTTAGAGTAGTAGTGCTATTAGTATCTAAAGATAGTGAAACATCGGGCGTTTCATTTGTAAAATCTGCATGACGAGCTAGGTTTGTTAATATCTCTTCACAGATAAACATTATTTTATAGAGTAGTTCTTGAGGTAGATTTTCTAAACTTATCTCTATATCTGATAATGTTTTATCCATTTTACCCAGTTGTATCTTCATCATGGTAACTATGCTAGTGCATCCTCTTTAGATTTGAAACTTTTGATGAAGTGATTGAAACCTGACATGCAAAAAACATCATCAATCATCTCTCCCATCCCAAAAACAGCAAAATCAGTCTCATTTTTTTTAGAGATTTTTGCTCCTGCTAAAAGAACTTGCAGTCCTGAACTTGAAAGAAACGAAACCTCACTCATATCTAGCAGACATGATGGAGGTTTATCCTCTAGCAACTCTTCTAAATCTTTTCCAAACTCTGGTGCATTTATGGTGTCTAGTTTGCCTGATGGTGCAACGATTAAATGATTACCCTCTTTATAATGATTTGTTTGCATCTTCTTCCTTTTGTATAAATTCTATTGCTATTTTTTTAAGCTCTTTCATATTTACCTTTCCAATAGTTGTTTGACTTGGAAATGATTTCATAAATATAAGATATTGAGGTATTTTTCTCTGGGCTATCCACTCTTTTAAAAAATCATTTAGCTCTTTTTGTGTTGGATGGTTTTTAATATCACTAGGAATTAGAAATGCTAAAATATCTTGACCTCTGAGTTCATTTTTGACTCCCATAACAATAGCATTTTCAATTTTTGGATGTTTTAGGAGTGCATATTCAACCTCTTGAGGATTAATATTACCGGTATCCCTTACAATAACATTTTTCTTTCGCCCTTTAAAAAAATAATATCCATCTTCATCTCTGTAAACTAAGTCACCTGTTTTAAACCAACCATCAACAAATGCTTTTTGCGTATTTTCAATATCATTAAAATAATACGGCATAACCATATCACTTTTAACTATAAGCTCACCAATTTCTAAATTTTGTACACCGTTGTCGTTCTCATCTATGACTCTAACTTCAACATTATTAAGAGGCTTACCTATGCTACCATCTTTTGATGGTATATCTGGAGGTGTTGTCATATATCCTCCGCACTCTGTCATACCCAAACTTGAATTTAGAGGCAATCCTGTTAAGTGTTTAAATTTTTCTTGAATATCAGGAGCAATGGCATCTCCTCCTGTTGATGCAAATTTCAATGAGGAAAAATAGTGTGGTTTAGAATGTAGTTTTTCAACTATATCTCTCCAGTCTATAGGTGAGGAGAGCATATGTGTTACCTTGTTTTTTTCGACAATTTCAACAATAGAATCAATATTGTGTTTGGCAGTTAAAACAGTAGTGCCACCGCAAAACAGCATTGGTAGTAACACAACTGTAGTGGCTGCTCCATGAGATAGGTAAGATGGTGTAAACATTGTGTCTAAAGAGTTGTGATTGAGAGTTTCTGACCTATTTTTTGCATTTGCAAAGAGTGATTTGTGTGTATATATAATACCCTTTGGCTTGCCCGTACTCCCTGAAGTATAAAGTATCATTGCAGGAGTGTTTTCATCTAAATCTATAGGTGTAAAGTTTTGATATTTAGTATCTATTTTTTGATATATATCTGATAGTTTAAGGTCATTTTTCAATGTTTGTGCGTCAATAACAACTATATTTTGAACACTTTTAGCATGCTCTTTTAAATTATGGAATTTTGGATAACACTCTTTTGTTGTAAAGTAGATTTTTGGCTCACAACTATTGCTCTCTCTGATAAGTTCTTGAGAACTACTAAAATAACTTGAGGGAACAGCGATAGCTCCAATACGAAAACATCCAAGATAAGCAACTGGTAAAAATATGTCATTATTCATTAAAAAGCTAACTCTATCACCCTGTTTAATATCAAAGTATGATAAA
>JAYEGN010000002.1:0-7140 GCA_034659115.1 Campylobacterota bacterium | reverse complement strand
CCTACATGTAGATAGTTTAAGAGATACTGAACAAGGCATCTTAAGTTACATGTTGCTCTCTAGTGCTAATTTTATTGAAATAAGGTAAGAAATGGTAAAAAAAATATTTAAAGCAATAATTTTAGTTTTGAGTTTTTTCGCTTTTATTTTTGCTCCTCTTATATACATATTTGGTAGTGAACATGGTGCATCACAACTTTTCATAAATTCCTTCATATTATTAATAGTTATATTAATAATTCAATTTGCTGTCTTAGGAGAGGATAACCCATGACATGTCAACCCCATTCAAAATTACTAGGTATTTAATTTTCACTTTTCAGCGATTAACATAAAAAAGATATAATATATTTTATACTTGGTATTATGGGCTTTATCTTCGTTTTACTAGAAAGTGATTCAATAGCATGAAATACTTTTTAAATCATAGTTATGTTAAAGTCATCAATAAGTAAAATAACCTTTAAGTACATCCATTTATATTTAACGATATGCTGTATTCGGCATAAGCTTCATACTTTAGTATGAGACAAGGTTTTTATTTTATTTTTTCTAAATGATAAATCATTTAGAGTAGGGATTTTCTTTACACAAAGAATAGTAAATGGGTGTACTTAAGGGTTAGCGTATCATAATTAAAACTATGCTAAACTTATATATATTTTAAATACTGGAGAGTCTCATGCAAACATTAACCATAAATATTCAAAATAAAAACTTAATGGAAAAAGTTTTATGGATGCTTGAGCATTTTAAAGGTGATGGCTTAGAGATATCTTCAAAAGAAGATATTGGGGATTTAAAATTATTAAAAGAGACAAGGGAAGAAAAAAGTATAATTTTTGAAGATTATTTAAAAAATGAAAATTGAGATAAGAAAAAGTGCTATCAAGGACTTAAAAAATATTTCAGAACCATTTAAAAACTAGCTATTCATCATGAAACAAAATAGAAAAAGCTTTATATCACTTGATACAAAATCAAAAATCAGAAACTACTTTTTTAAAAATGTAAAAACTGATGAAGATTTACTTCGTCTTATTAACATCATAAATGAGCAACAGTTTGAAAAAGTATCTCCCTTAAAGCTATCGTATATTCACTATCATGCATATAAAAACCAAGCAAAATACAAGATGTTTAGAATTCCAAAAAAATCTGGAGCTAAAAGAGAGATTATCGCACCAAATAAGGGCTTGAAAAATATTCAAAAAGCTCTTAATATTATTTTGCAAAGTATATATAAGCCTCATATTTCAGCACATGGTTTTATAAACAATAGGTCTGTAATTACAAATGCTAAAAAGCATGTCAATAAACACTATGTCTACAATATTGACTTAGAAAATTTCTTTCCAAGTATTCATCAAGCACGAATATGGAAGCGGTTACAATCCCCACCTTTTAATATGCCTCAAAAACTAGCAAACTTAGTTTCTGCATTAACTTGCTACCAGTATGAGCAAGGTCAAACGAAACAAACATCAGGAGTTAATAAAGTTCAAAACTTTCTACCACAAGGTGCTTCAACATCTCCAGTAATCTCTAATATTATCTGTGAAAGACTAGATAAAAGACTCATAGGTGTTGCAAAAAGATTTAACTTAACATATACAAGATATGCGGACGATATAACTTTTTCTTCAGACCATAATGTATATCAGAAAAACAGCCCTTTCATAGAAGAGTTGAAGAGTGTCATAAGAGATGAACATTTTACAATCAACAGTTCAAAAACAAGACTACAAAAAAAAGAGACAAAGCAAGTTGTAACAGGTTTAGTCGTAAATAACAAAATAAATGTGCCTAGAGGGTATGTCAAAAAGTTAAGAATGTTAATCCATATACTTGAAAAATATGGAGTCAAAAAAGCAAAATATATATACATAGATAACCAAAAAAAAGAGTTAATAAGTAAAGGTTTTAGAACTTTTAAATCTAAAAATATCTTACATGTAATAAGCGGAAAACTTGAATATCTTAGAATGGTAAAAGGGAGTGACGATTCTACATACATGACACTGAAAAAGAGATTTAACAACTGCTTTAGTGATAAAGAGTCTATGTTTAAACAAGCTTATACAGTATATGAGACAGAAGATCTAAATAAACACAATCCTCATAAAATGTTAATGCTTTTAAGTCAGTTTGAAACAAATAAGCTACTTAAATCAACAATAGAACCAACTATTCAAAATGAAGAGTATATAGACTTTATTAGAGAGTTGAGAAATCTTTGGAAAACACTCTATAAAGATTATAAAGATACTGTACACACCTCCCTTTTGAGTAAAATATATGTGTTTTTATTCCAAAAAAATGTGATAGAAAATGGGTGGGGATATGATAGAGTTAAAACAGGTTGGTCATCTCCAGAGCTTAAAAAATGGATAAAGAAAAACCCTAACAGTACCCCTGATGAGTTCATTATCCAAGATTCTAATGATGAGTTTGAAGCAATCAGATTTGCAGATGTTATAATGGCTTTTCAAGATGAAATCAAAATAGCACCTAGTAGAAATAGCTTATATAGTATCTTTTTTAATATTTTCAATGATATTGAACCTCATAAAATTCGTCCTTTATGTAGCATAGGAGATGAAAACATCTTAAAAGAAGCAAGTTTCTATGTCGATACACAACAGTTAAAGTTAGTACTAAATGATATTGCTAAAAAATGCTTGGGCTTGAGGTCTGAACTACATGTTAGAGTGAGTGAAGAGTACATTGAACTTCATATCTGTGCACTAGAGACTCTATATGGCATTGAAGGTGAAAGGTTTGAAAGTGATTTTCTTATAAGAGATTTGTTAAAAGATATGGTCTCTATGTGTGATTTTAGGATTGAAACAATTCGTAATGACAAGTTACTTGCACTTGATTTTTTAGGTGAAGATGATGCATTAGATCAGAGAACAGATATTAATGGCACTACTTTTGTTTTAAGGTTTTATACTAAACCATTAAAATAACTCTAGTTTTTTTGGCACAGCTGTTCTATATAACGCTTGCATACCAAGAAGTTTGTCTGCTGGTGTACCTGTAAGCTTTGAAAACTTCCCTTAGTAAACAACACTTTGACACATGCCAGTTCTAGCATAATCATTTAAAAATTCTTTCATAATCTCATCATATTTATTAGCATCATATTTTTCATCTGTTATAAAATCAAAAACTTTTAAATGTCTTTTATCTAAAAATGTAGTTTGGATGCAGACACCTGCGTAAGTAATAAGAACATCACCCTCCATAATACCAAACATTTTGTAGTTCATATATCTCATATCATAAATTAAATCTTCAAACTCCTCGTATGAGAGAGATTTTCTAAGTTGCTTTACTACATCATAGGCAATATCTAATTCTTTTAAGTCTAATTCTCTTATTTGCATACAGTATTTTATAATAATTTTGTTACAATAGGGTATAAATATTTCAAGGACGCTTTTATGCCAAAAAAACACTATTATAATGTTATCGTTGTTGGAGGTGGTATCTCTGGTACTGCTTTACTTTACACACTTGCTAAATATACAGATGTTAAAGATATTGCACTCTTTGAAAAGTACAATGATTTTGCTACCCTTAACTCAAGTGCTAAAGGAAACTCTCAAACACTACACTGTGGAGATATTGAAACTAACTATACGCTAGACAAAGCTAAGATTACAAATAAAACTGCCTCTATGGTTGAAAACTATGGTCTACTATATGGCTATGAAAACAAATATATGTTTCAGATTCCGAAGATGGCTCTTGGTGTTGGAGATGAAGAGGTAAAATTCATCAAAGATAGATATGAAGAGTTTAAAGATGAGTTTCCATATATGGAGTACTGGGATAAAGAAACACTTAGAGAGAAAGAACCAGCACTTCTTAAAGGTAGAGATGAAGGTGTAGATATAGCTGCGATGGGTACAGATGTACGATGGAGTGCTGTAGATTTTGGTGAAATTTCTAAAAGTTTTGTGCGAAATGCAAAAAAGGAAAACCAAAATATTGACATCCATCTATCTAAAGAAGTTGAAAATATTAAAAAAATTGGCGATAAGTTTGAAGTGACAGTAGAAGGAAAACACTACTACTCAGACTATGTTGTAGTAAATGCTGGGGCACACTCACTTCTTTTAGCTCACAAGATGGGGCATGGAAAAGATTTTTCTTGTCTTCCTGTTGGTGGTAGCTTTTACTACTCTAAGGTAGATTCATTAAAATCAAAAGTTTACACTATTCAAAACCCTAAACTCCCATTTGCTGCCATTCATGGTGACCCTGATATAGTTCATGATAATGTTGTCCGTTTTGGACCCACTGCCATAGTTCTTCCAAAGCTAGAGCGTTACCATCATGCACACTTTTTAGACTTTATAGAGACATTGGCTCCATCTCCTGAAGTTATAGAAGTATTTTATGATTTAATGCATGATAGTGACATAAGAGAATACGCAATTAAAAACTTCTTATATGAAGTTCCAGGTGTAAGAAGAAAGCTTTTTGCCAAAGAAGTTAGAAAGATAGTACCATTTATGACAGAAGATGACATAGAGTTTGCAGATGGTGTTGGAGGGTTAAGACCTCAAGTTATAGATAAAAAAACTAAAAAGCTTTTTCTTGGAGAAGCGAAAATAGAGACTGGAGAGGGAGTAGTGTTTAACATGACTCCATCTCCAGGAGCTACAAGCTGTCTAGGAAATGCCTAT
This sequence comes from Campylobacterota bacterium, assembly GCA_034659115.1. GTDB lineage: Bacteria > Campylobacterota > Campylobacteria > Campylobacterales > Sulfurimonadaceae > Sulfurimonas. The sequence goes on along the minus strand of JAYEGN010000002.1, from coordinate 2,440 downwards.
ACAGATGCCGAACTCATATGTGAATTTTTAGGCAATAAATTTAACAAAAAACTCTTCAATAAAGAGCTTGTAAAATAAAAGGACATAGTATGTTAAACAATATGACAATAAAATCAAAACTTCTTTTTCTAAGCGTAGTTGTTCTGATGATAATAGGTGGCTTTGCTATAAACAATATAGTCAAAACATATTCTAGCTATACAAATATACAAGAGACACAAAAACTCATAAAACTCTCTGTTATGATGAGTGCCGTTTTACATGAACAGCAAAAGGAGAGAGGTGCTAGTGCAGGATTTCTTGGTTCAAAGGGTAAAAAGTTTAGAGATATACTTCCAAAACAGCAAGCTCTAACAACTACAAAAATAGATGAGTTAAAATCATTCATAAGCGCCAACCCATTTAAAGAGGCTTTAGATGTCACTAAAACTATCGACTTTGCCTCTATAGCTCCAATGAGAGAAAAGATAAATTCTCAAACAGCACAAACAAAAGATGCAGTTAAATTTTTCACTGCACTAAATAAAAAAATCATAGATAAAATCTCTAGTTTTTCTACTATCCCAGAGAACAAAGAGCTAAGAACAGAGTTCAACTCTCTTGCAATCTTCATAACATCAAAAGAGAGAGCTGGAATAGAGAGAGCTGTTTTATCTGGTGTTTTTGCTAAAGACTCTCTAAACAGAGCAACTGCTGCTAAATTTGAAGCACTTGTAAGCGTACAAAACACCGTAACAAATCTCTTTATGCATACCGCAAATCAAAAAATGCAAGATACATATAGTAAAACCGAACAAGACTCTTCATTTGCAGAGGTACAAAAGTTTAGAGATATTGCGAACTCTAGAGAGAGTGATTTTGGTGTAGATGCTACCGTATGGTTTAAAACCATCACTAAGAAGATAAACAAACTAAAAGAGTTTGAAGACAAGCTAACTTCATATACATTAGACAGAGCATCTTCGTTGGTTAACTCAGCATTCACAACACTTGTTGTTGTGATTATCATCTCAATGCTCTCTATACTATTTATTGGCTACATTACAAAAAGTGTTTCTTCAGGGATTACAAACTCTATAGATAGATTTAAGAAGATTATAGGCAAAATCACTACAGATGGTGACCTCTCTGTTGAAGTAGATAGAAGAAGTTCTACAAGAAATGAGATGGATGAGATAACGCTACTTCTTGCAACTCTGATTGATTTAGTAAAAGATTTAACACAGAGAATTAACAACTCAGTAAATCAAGCCTCACAGGGTGACTTTAGCTATGACTTAAATGACGATGGACTTAATGGTGATTTTGCAGATGCCATTCATAATGTTCAAGATGGAATCAACGCTATGAAAGAGGCTCACGAAAAACAAGCTCTCATAAACTTTGGCTCAAATGTAAGGAGCATAGGAAGTGTTGGAGATGGACTAGGACTTATCCAAGGTGAAGTTTCCAATGTCATAACACAGCTAGATGATGTTTATGAAAATACCAAAGCTACTAGTACAACTTCAAATAACTCTATGCAAGAGGTTGAAAATATTTTAGGAAAACTAAATACTCTAGTAGAGCATATTAGTGACTCCAATATGTCTATAGAGGGACTAAATGATAAAACAAATGAAATCACTTCTGTTGTTGACCTTATCAAAGATATAGCTGAACAGACAAATCTACTCGCTCTTAATGCTGCCATCGAAGCAGCAAGAGCTGGTGAACATGGACGAGGCTTTGCTGTTGTTGCTGATGAAGTTAGAAAACTTGCAGAGAGAACTCAAAAAGCAACTAGTGAGATAACCATCAGTATAAACTCTATGAAACAAGAGTCTAGTAGCATTATGGATAAATCCACAACTATGACAACTCTTGCAGATGAAGCGTCAAGTAGTGTTGATAACTTTAACAAAACAATGAGTGATTTAAATAATGATGCAAATCAAACAGCAAATCAAATATACAGTATGCAAAATGAAGTATTTGTAGTCTTAGCAAAATTAGACCACATTATATTTAAAGCAGATGCATATAACATTGTAGTAGATGGTAAATCGTCTTCAAGTGTAACAACAACTTGTAGCACAAATGGTGACGCAACTTGTAATCTTGGTGAATGGCTTAACAGTACAGGTAAAGAAAGATTTGCCACAACAAATGCGTTCAGTGCTATAAAAGAACCGCATCACACAGTACACAAAACACTTCATGATAGTTATGTTTATTTTGAAAAAGATGATGTTAGGATAGAAAACGAAGAACAAATCGTTCAAAATTTCAAAACGATGGAAAAAGCCAGTTTAGACCTCTTTGAAAAATTAAACAACATGATAATTGAGTCTAGTAACTAACCATATTTTAAACAACTCTTAGATATAATCGCGAAAATTTATATCTAAGAGAATTAAACTATGGTAACAGTACAAAATCTAATAATGCGTTTTGGAAA
>JAYEGN010000001.1:0-7167 GCA_034659115.1 Campylobacterota bacterium | reverse complement strand
TGCCTTGAGTGCAATGATAGTTTAAATTTTTTATTCTTATGGAATTATTTGGGTTTAAGGATTATTTGATTATAATTCTGCCATCGTAATAACTTCTGAAATAATCCCTCTGTGATTAGAAGGTATCTCTACATGTAAATGTAAGATATAATACGCCAAATGGCGGTAAGAGGCACAATAAAACTACAATTTTAGTATATTTATTCTGCAAAAAACCCCACAAATTAAATTTAGGATATAACAAATGACAGTAATTAGACTTACTCGTATGGGAAGAAAAAAACAACCATTTTACAGAATAGCTGTAACAGATAGCCGTAAGCGTAGAGATGGTGGTTGGATTGAGCTTATTGGACACTATAATCCAATGGTAGCTGAAAAAACTTTAGTTGTTGATAACGAAAGACTTGACTACTGGTTAAGCACTGGTGCTCAAATGAGTGATCGTGTTAAAAAGATAACTGGTCGCTAGCATGATTTCTGAATTTGTCGCACAGTTTGCAAAACTTATAGCAGCTTATCCAGATGATATAAGAGTGCAAACAAAAGAGAGCGATGAAGTAACTGAAATAGTTCTCTTTGCTAATCAAGCTGATGTAGGTAAGCTCATTGGTAAAGAGGGCAAGATGATTGGGGCGATAAAAACTGTAATATCTGGCTGTAAAGCTAAAGATGGTGTCAGTTATAGAATCAATGTCGAACCAGTATAAAGAACAACTTCTTCACATCGCTACTATCGGCAAAACTGTCGGCATAAAAGGTGATATGAAGTTTCATGATAAGTCTGACTTTCCTGAACAGTTCTATGATAACTCAACATTTTTCACTAATAAAAACAGTACTATTACTCTAAGTGAAGTTAATCACGATAGAGGTACTATCAAGATAGGTGGTATCAATACTGTAGAAGATGCTAAAAAATTTACAAATCTGAAACTCTATACAACCAGAGAAGAAACTAGAAAAAACTGTCATTTAGAAGATGGTGAGTATTTTTGGTTTGATTTAGAAGATTGTGAAGTTATAGAAGATGGTAAAGTTTTAGGTATTGTTGAAGATATTGACAGAATAGCTGCTACTAACTATCTAAATGTTCTTACATGTAAAGAACTTACAGATAAAGGTTTTGCTAAAAAGTTTTTAGTGCCTTTTGTAGAACAGTTTAAAGTTAGTGTAGATATTGATAAAAAAATCATAGCCGTAAAAGGTGCGATGGATATTTTAGAAGCGTCATAGATGAAGTTTACTTTTGTGACACTATTTTCTAATCTTGTTGAAGGGTATTTCCAAGATTCTATACTTAAAAGAGCGATTGATAAAGAGCTCTTACATGTAGAGTACTTAGACCCTAGAGAGTTTAGCTCTAACAAGCATAGCAAGGTAGATGATACAGCAGTAGGCGGTGGAGCAGGGATGGTTATGAATCCTCAGCCACTTTTTGATGCATTAGATGAGTTAAAAAACCAAGATGATGAAATTCACATAGTTTTTTTAACACCTGTCGCGAAACCTTTTAAGCAAAATGATGCTAAAAGATTGGCAAAGAAGTCCCATATAGCTTTTGTGAGTGGAAGATATGAGGGAATTGATGAGAGAGTTATTGAAAAGTACGCTGATGAAGTTTTCTCTATCGGTGATTATATACTAACAGGTGGCGAATTAGCTTCACTTGTTATATGTGACGCAGTTAGTAGAAATATAGACGGTGTTCTTGGAAATAGTGATTCTTTAAGTATAGAGAGTTTTGAAACTCCACTTTTAGAAGCACCATCTTTCTCAAAGCCAAAGATATACAATGATATGGAAGTACCTAAAGAATATCTAAAGGGAAATCATAGTAAAATTCGCTCACTAAAACTAGCCATGTCTGAGTGTAAAACTAAGTTTTTCAGACCAGAGCAGTTATTAAAGCACATTGCTGCTTATAAAAATTAGACAAAGGAAATTTCAAATGAGAAATAAATACATAGAAAACTTTGAAAAATCACAAACTTCTGAGAAAAATATCCCAGATTTTCGTGCTGGTGATACTCTTCGTTTAGCTGTAACTATTAAAGAGGGTAGCAAATCTCGTGTTCAAGCATATGAAGGTGTTTGTATCGCTAAAAGAGGTCAAGGAACTGGTCAAACTATCACAGTTCGTAAAAATGGAGCTAATGGCGTTGGAATTGAGAGAATCTTCCCAATCTACTCTGATTCAATAGAAGAGATTAAAGTAATTAGACGCGGTCGTGTTCGTCGTGCTAAACTATTTTACCTTCGTGATCTTGCTGGTAAAAAAGCTCGTATCAAAGAACTTAGAAGAAAATAATTCTTCTAAGTTTCCACACTTTATAATCTACAACAGATAAATCCTACACTTTTTTATAAACTTTAAATAAACATATAGTACAATCAGTCTAATTTTGATGAAATTAGGAAGCGCATGGACTATTTAAAAGATTTAAGTACAATCGTAAATATAAACTCATATACTAAAAATAAGATCGGCGTAGATAAAGTTGGAGAATTTTTTGATAGCTGGTTTGAAGAGTTAGGTTTTAAGTCAAATATTCATGAAAGAGGATCTTTGGGTGACCATAGGCATTATACTTCAGCACATAATGATGACGGAAAAAAGCTATTACTTTTGGGACACCTAGATACTGTATTTCCACCTAGTGAATTTGAAGAATACAGTGAAGATTTAGAGTGGATTTATGGACCGGGTGTTTGTGATATGAAAGGTGGAAATATTGTAGCTCTTCAAGCTCTTAGAGAGCTTAAGAAACAAAATATTTTAATAAAAAATATCGATATTTTACTTGTAAGTGACGAAGAAACTGGAAGTGATGACTCCAAATATTTAACTACCAAACTTGCTAGTAAATATGATTATTGTTTTGTTTATGAAGCAGCCGGCAAGAGTATGGAGGTTGTAACCGCAAGGAAGGGTGTGGGTACTTTTTTCATAGATATTCAAGGTAGAGCAGCTCATGCAGGAAATCATTATATAGATGGGTGTGATGCAAACTTAGAGGCTTCATATAAATTACAAAAGTTAGTTGAATTAACGAATTTAGAAAAAGGGACAACTGTAAATGTAGGTAAAATTAGTGGTGGAATAGGTGCTAATACTATATCTCCAATTGCCAATTTGACCTTTGAGCTTAGATATAAAACTTTAGATGAAAGAGATAGAGTTTTAAAAGGGATAGAAGAGATTGTGTCTAAATCCTTTGTTGATGGAACAACTGCTAAGCTGAGCGGAGGTATTCAAAGGGATGTTATGCAGACATCTAATGACTCTTTAGAGCTGATAGACTCAATAGTTAGAATAACAGGAGCTACTTTAAATTCAGAAGAAAGAGGTGGCGTAAGTGATGCAAATATTGTTAGCTCTTGTGGGGTTGTCACTCTTGATGGTTTTGGGCCATTTGGAGATGGAGATCATACTATAAAAGAGAGAGCATCGAAGAAAAGCTTTGAGAGTAGGATAGAATTGAGTAGAAAATTATTTACTCACTTTGCACAAAATTTAGAATTTTAAGGATATGACATGTCAAATAAAAAGATAGGAATGTGGCTATACAGTAATGGTGGTGGCGACAAGATACAAAAGAAGATTATTAAAAAGTTAAGAGATAGAGATATTGAAACTATTAATAATGTAAGATTACATGATTGTATTGCCAAAAATGGACATATCTACCATGATGATTTAAAAGTTGATAAGTTGGATCTTTTTTTCTCCTACAATGCTGGAGAACAAACACAGTATCAAATGTATCTGTATCAGGCTCTAAATCGTGTTATCCCTATGATTAACTCCTATGAATCCTTTGCCTTAACAGAAGATAAGTTTCATACATCTTTTGTTTTAAGAAATGAGGGCATACAAACAGCTGATTATAAACTTTGTCATAGAGATAATGGTACGGCACTTAAAAAAATTATTAAAAAATGGGATAAGATGGTTTATAAACCAACAGATGGTTGGGGTGGTGTTGGTCTTACTAAAATTGAGAGCGAAGCTAACCTTGATATGTTAATGCCATTTTTAAATCAGATGGATTTGAGATATTTTTATGTTGAAAAATTTATAAAATATGATAATACAGACTTTAGAGTTGATATTGTTGATGGTAAGTATGTTGGTTGCTATGGACGAAAAGCTAGCGGCACAGACTGGCGTACAAATGTTACAAGTGGTGGCAGTGTTTTTATGAGAGAGGCTAATGAAGAGATTGTGCATGTAGCAACACAAGCTTGTAAAGCAACGGGTGTTGATATAGGTGGAGTAGATATAATTTATGATTTAGAAAAAGAGGAGTATATTGTACTCGAGGTAAATGGTATTCCAGCTTTTGCTACACCAGAGCAAGAGAAGATGGGACTTGATTTTAATGATAAGAAGATTGATTTGATAGTCGACTTAATAGATAAAAAAACTAAGAAAAAATAAAATATTTTAAGGTAATAATTTGAGACAACAATATAGTTCATATGATGAGTGTGTAGATTTTTTTAAAAAGGCACAACTATCAAACCCTAATCTTTTTAAGGTTGAAACAATTGGTAAAACTTGGGAAGACAGAGATATAATTGCAGTGAGTGTCACGAAAAATATAGACACACATATGCAGAAGCCAGCGTTATTTTTTACAGGAACAATTCATGCACGAGAATGGATAGGCATAGAGTTAAGTATAAGTTTTGCAAAATATATACTTGAGCATATTGATTATGACCCTCAATTAAATAGTATTTTAGATGTGTCAACTTTATATATGGTTCCATGTGCGAACCCAGATGGTTTTGAATATTCAAGAAATCATTTCTCTTTTTGGAGAAAAAATAGAAGAAAAAATCCAGATGGAAGTTTCGGTGTTGATCTAAATCGAAACTTTTCTGTTGGTTTTTCTCCAAATAAAGATACAACTTCAAATGTATATTCTGGACCAGATGCATTTAGTGAACCTGAGACAGCAGCATTAAGAGATTTTGTTTTAGAACATAGAAATATTACCATCGCTTTAGACTACCATTCTCAAGGTAATGTTTTTTTTCCAGCACATAATTTTATACATGAAGATGCTGTAGATGCAATTGATTTAAATCTTTTAGCTGGAAATATGGCAGAAGAGATAAGAAAAGAATCTGGCCGTGAATATGGTATACACATGGGAAAACCTCCTGTGCATCTGATTTCTGGAAGTGGTAGAGAATTTTACTACTCTCAAGGTGCTTTATCTTTAGTAGCTGAAGTTGGAACAAGAAATATTAGTGACTATAAAGAACATATGAGTGAAAATGTTGATGAAAATTTGCCAGCACTTATATTTGCATTATCAGAAGTAAATAATTATCAAAAAGAAAAATTTCTCCCTAAAATTAATAATTTTATTGCAACAAAAGTATACGCTAAAGAGATATCATTAAGTTGGGATTATATAGATGATGAAACAATCTATTTTGAAATATTTCGTTCAAAAAAAATGAAAGGTTATGCTCAAAAATCAAATAGAATTGCAAAAACAAGATTGAAAAATTATGTAGATAAAAATCTTTGCTCATCTACAAATTATTATTATTATGTACGAGCAGTATGTAAAGAAAAAGGTATAAAATCTTCATTTGCACAAATGTTAGGACTAAGAACTCATTCAGCTGAAAATATGTTTTCAAAAATTATATATCCATTGGCAGATAAAATAGGCTATGTTGGAGAAAAAACAAAAAAGAACAGAGAACATTTTGGTAATAACTCAATGTTTGTGGGTGTCTCAGAAGGTAAAGGTGAATGTTTTGGTGTTTGTGGGTTTTCACTCTCAACGATACCAAAAAATGCAATTATTACAAGTGCATCACTCTCTTTTTATCCTATGAATAGAGTTTCTGTTCAAGTAGAAAGCTATGGAGAATGGAGAATTGGTCAAATAGATGAAAGAACAATTGATAGTATAAGTAGCTTTGATGATGTTAAAGATGCTAAAGTATTAAGTTATATAGATAGACCAACAGGGTCTGCTCAGCTTGCACAAGGTGTATGGCGTAATTATAAATTTGCCAATCAAGAGATAGCCGTATTGCAAAAATCATTAAATCGAGAAGAAGCTCTCTTTAGATTTGTTGGTCCATCTTCCCTTCCGCTAGACCGTGCATCACAACTAATGCAGTGGGATATTGGATATGGTCAATATAGTGGAGGATTAACATATAGACCAAAACTTGATATATCATATACTGTTGATGAAGCAAAAATAGAGTTGAAATCTGCAAAAGAATTTACTTCACTTAAAGATAAAGTGCTAGAGAACCAATTAGTAACTGGATTTGATAAGCAAGGATTAAAAAAATATGCTTGCATGGAGTTTGATCTGTCTCAATGGCCCGAGATGGACAATACAGTTATTTCAAATGCCTATATAGAGTTAGAGGCTATAAAGATAAACTCAACAAATACTCTTCGTTTTCATATAGAGATGGTGGTTCCATGTGATGGTGAAAAATCGTATGAAAAGATTAAAGAAAGAGAGATTATCGAGCGAATAGGCTATGATGTTAGTGTGTCAGATATTAAATTAGAATCTAAGCAAAGGTTTGTTTTTGATAAATATGCGATAAATCAAATGGTTGAAAATATTGATAAAAACTCTAAAGCAGTATTTGTAATCTCTGCTTCATCTCAAAAGCCATTATCAAAAAGCCAAGATGTGAAATTTATGGATGAAAAAAGGGTAAAAAGACCATCTTTAATAATTAACTATATTAAAAAGCGTAGAAATGCACCTAAAAAAGTTGAAAATTTAAAATATAGCACAACAAATGGAGTTGTAAAATTGGAATGGGAAATACCCGATGATGATGGTTTTAAGGGTGTGATAGTAGTTAAAAATCCTTTTAAGGTACCTTGTTCTCCATATGATGGACAAAAGCTCTATGGAGGAAGGGATAATTATACATATGATAATTTTGGTGATAGCAGTGTACACAAATATTATGCAGTTTTTTCTTATGATGATGTTCCAAATTTTTCTGAACCAACATATATAGACTTGAACCAAAACGCCTAAAAACAAACCACCCACTAAACACTTTAAGAGAAACTGTTTTCTCTTAAAGCCCACTAAACAGCTCAAAAAATCCCAAAAAGCAAAAAACTTTAAAATTCTTTCAAAAAACTAT